>JALOQB010000519.1 GCA_025453595.1 Polyangiaceae bacterium | reverse complement strand
AAGACGCTGCCTCCATGAGAGGCAAAGCGCGGGGCCATAGGGGGCGGGACAATTCCCCTTGAGGAAAGGCGAACTGACCCCAAGATCCCTGGCGTGATGGCTCCAACACAGGCGGATCTGGTTCGCGAGATGTGCGCACAGATGAGGGCGTACCTGGCCGGCCACATCGGAGGGACGGTGCTCGGGCAGTGGGCCACCGACGCGAGGACCCCCAACGGTCTCTCGACCATCCGGGGTCATGGCACCGCGCATGTTGTGCTCGAATCGTTGATCCACCTCGATGACGAGGAGAGTGAGATCCGCCGGAGCGATGTGGAGACCTATTTGCGTTGGCTCACCGAAGGGCCTCCAGCGCCGGTCTCCGATCGGGAGCACTTTGCTGTTTTGCGCCTTTCTCCCGAGGAAATCGCGGCGCAACTTGGGCTCTGCACGGTCCACTGGTGGCTGGATGGAATAGGTTTTCTCCATACTGTGCGCTTCGTTTCCGCTGGCACAGGGAGACCCTTCGAGGCCGGATCGCAGGTGTATGCGTTTTCGGAGCCCGGCGAACACCGGAGCTGGATCTCGACCCAACCTCCCTGCGACAGTGTCGCGCTCCTGGACCTCCTTGATACTCTGTGCATCGACCTGAGCGACATCCCGATGCTGGATGGCAAGCCCGGGTGGAACGAGGCGATCTCGGTGGAGGGGCTGCCGCGGTGGCGTCTGATGCGGCAGGACGACAACGGGCGCCGCTTCGAGATGGAGACCTTCACGGCGCCGCGCAAGGCCCGCGAGCGGTTGCAGGCCTACGAGGCCCTGCACCACAAGCAGATCTACTGGCTCGAAGCGCTGGAAACGGAACGCTTACCAGCACCCTCCGAGACCGGGAGGGCGCTCGCGAAAACACCGCGGTGGTGCTCGGCCATCGAGGGTGAGATCGATCTCGTTTCTGGTGATGTCCCGGCGGAAACGTCGACCTGCCGGGCCACAAAGACGCTGTCTCCGTGAGAGGAAAATCCATGGATTTCAAGGAGATTAACACTTCCAGAAACACATGCCCGCTGGCTTGTGCGACGATCAGACGTTGTGAAGCGCAAGAGCCTGTCGCAGGTGAAAAACCTGATGCGTCGTGCCCTCAAAGATCTCGTAGATCCACCGGCAAGTGAGTCGGAGCAGAATCGTCTACGCGTACATTTTCACAACGAATGTGCCTATTGCGGTGCTCCCGCGGGGCCGCGACAGGGACACATCGACCATGCCGAACCGGGTGAGGGCAATTCTGCTGGAAACCTGTTGCTCGCCTGTGCGGTGTGTAACGGTGACGAGAAGCGGGAGATGGGCTGGGAAGCATTTCTGATGGCCAAATGCGGTGGCGATGCAGAGCAGCTCAATGAACGCCGCGCACGAATCCTTGATTGGAGGCACCAGCATCCGCGAGTGCCGAAGCAGACCTTGCCAGAGGTCGCCGAAGCGATGACGCTCGCGGAAGACTCGATACGAGTGTTCGAGGAGGCGTACAACCGGCTGCGGAGTACCGTAAAATCACGTTCCCCGGGGCGCTAACCCCATCGTCCTCAGTGAAGCAGCGTCGTCTCCCCAAGTTCGCTGATCGCGATCTCCCAGTGCTTCGGCACCGGGGGCGGTAGCGGTTCGAGCAGGTCCACGAAGTGCGTGTGCGCCGGCTTCAGGTAGTTCACCAGCACACGCAACCGGCGCCGCTCCTGCTCTGACAACGCTCGCGAGACCCGCACGTCGAAGGCGTAGCGGGCGAAGCGGTCGGAGGGGCCCAACTCCCAGTCCTCGCCCAGCAGCGATTCGCCCAGCACCAGTGCGGCTCCGGCCAGGGGCGTGATGGCCTCGACGTCGACCCCGAGGAAAAAGCGCACGGCGTTGCGCACGCCCACCGCGGTGCCCTTCTGCTGGAACATCTCCACCAGCACGGCGGCGAGCCGGCGCTTGCTGAGCGTGTCGAGATCGAAGGCGAAGGGATTGCCCAGGTCCTGCAGGATGAGGTCGAGGAAGGGCTCGGGGGCGCGTTCCAGGTCGAACAGGTCGGGGAAGCGGTCGATATCGGCCAGGAGCAGGTCGACGACCTCCTGGAGGCAGGCGATGAAGCGGGCGAGGTCGCCCGTGGTGTCGGAGCGGCGGTTGTGGCGGGGAAGCATCGACCAGAGGTCGAAGCGCCGGTCGCGGGGTCGCGGAGAGCGAAAACCCGCAAATATGGCCTCGTCGAAGGGGGGCAGGATGGGGTTGCCGTGGAGGTCGATGACCCCGGTGATCCGGACGCGGTAGCGCACGTCGGGGGTCATCTCGCGAGCGAATTCGAGGTCCAGCAGCGTTCCCGAGACGGTCGCGTCCACGACGGCGAGAGGGACGGCGGGCAGGTCGAGGGCGAGAAAGAAGAATCCCTGGGGGTCGGTGAGCAGGATGGGCTCATCGAAGCCCAGTCGCAGACGCTTCGGGGCCAACGCGACAGCGGCGACCAGATGCGGGCTGATGCGGTCCTCGGCGAAGAAGACGTAGATCTCGTCGAGGGAGCCCCCTCCGCCCTTCACCTGTGCAACCACGCGCACCAGGACCTGGGACTGGCTGGCGAAGGGCACGGTGGGGTCCAGCGTCAGGCGCAGCAGGTCGGGCTCGGAGACGAGGCTCGCACGAGGGCCGGAGAAGGCCGGTTGGATGGGCGGAACCAGGGCGCCATCGAAGGCGAGCAGGTCACCGACCCACACCTTCGTCGCCGCGAGGTCGAGGCCGTCGGTACCGGGGTCGAGGAGTTCCAGCGAGAGCGCGGAGGAGAGCGGAACACCCTGCTCCTCGGGGGCCGGGTCGCGATTGAGCAGCAACGGGCGCGAGGCCGCCACAACGGCCGCGACCGCGTCGAGGACCAGCGCGGGGAGCTCGACCTCGGCCATCAGCCGGCCACCAACTCCAGCCGCACGCCGACCTGGTGCAGCCCGTTCAGCTTCGACACGTTGGCGGCCAGGTCACGCATCAAGCGGCTCCGCCCAGCCTCGCAGCGCAGACGGGCGCGCGTCTGTCCGTCCACCACCACGGAGGCCTCCCACACCAGGCCCGGGGGCATCGTCGCCGGAGCCCGGAACTCGGACTCGGTCACCTGCGACCAGCTCGAAGCTCCGGCCGGCCTCCAGCTCGCCCAGCACGAAGCGCACTTCCCCCGAAGGCAGGACCACACGCCCTTGCCCTTCGCCCAGTCGGCTGGTGAAGGTGTCCAGCTCCATGGATTACGTCTGCCGCAGCAGTTCGAGGTGGTCGAAGAAGGCCCGGCGCGTGACGTCGGAGACGGCGAAGCCGAAGCCTCCGCGGCCCGAGGTCAGGGGCTGCGAGCCGCTGTTGATGCCGAGCTGGTCGTCGATGAACACGGGCATGCCGGCCACGGGCTTCCAGTCGGGGGGCGTGCCGAGGGGGTGAGCCTCGAGGTCGTTGCGGAAGACCGAAAGGACCACGTCGCTGTTGGCGTTGACCACCACGTCCAGGCGCAAGTGCAGCCACGTTCCCTGGGCGAAGCTCTCGCTCGAGCGCAGCAGCACCCCGGGGCCCTCCGAGTCGGGCAGGCCAGCACGGAGGGCGCCCTTGCGCAGCACGATGCGGTGGGGGTCGTCGTCGGACAGGCCGAGCAGGTAGCCTTGGTCGTTGACCGAGGTGCCCTGGCCGCACAGGAACAGGAAGGGCGAGAAGCCGGTGGGACCGCCGCCCGGGCCGCGCTGCAGGCAGCCACGCAGCGAGCCTCCCTTGGCCATCGGGGCGAAGTTGGCCTGGTTGGCGAAGAGGGCGACGGCGCCCTTGGCCACACCGAGGGAGTTGAAGCCGAAGAGGAAGGTCCCGCCCCCGGGAGGCCGCGGGATGCCGGCCGTGACGCCGCGGTCGACGGAGGCGAGGTCGAGGCCGTCGTTGAGGAAGGTCCAGTCGGTGTTGGCCATGGGGCTCCGTCAGAGGGAAGAGGCGGCGGGCCAGGCGCCCGCGAAGGACTCGGCCGCCTGGTTGCCGGCGAAGAGGGCGCCGGTGAAGGCGGGCGCGGGGGATGGGAACCAGCCGGCAAAGGTCTCCTCGGGCGCCGCCCCGAAGAGGGCCGCCAGGGCGCCCACGTTGGCCCAGGACGCGGCGAAGGGGCTGCCGGGCCACCCGAGGTCGAACGCCTCCACCAGAGCCCCACCAAAGGCCGCCTGGGCCAGCTGGGCTTCCCCGAGGGCGAGGAACAGGGGGCCGTCGAGCCACGCCTCCTCGAAGTCCTCGACGCCCTCGGGCAGCGGGTCGAACAGGGCCATCACCAGGTCGCCCTCCTCGAAGGCCGCCGCGAAGGGCGCCCAGCGCTCGAAGTCCTCTGCGGCGCGGTGGGGGGCAGGACCGAAGGCGGCGATGCGCTGGGCCTGCGTGACGGACGACATCGTCCAGCCGGCCGCCGAGCCTGGTGTGGGCCCCTCCTCGCGCAGCGTTGGGTTGACCAGGCCCATCAGAGCAGCGCTCCCGTGTCGCCGTTGAGCAGCGTCACCGTTCGCAGCACGGGAAAATCCTTGCGCCCCAGCTTCACATCCGCCGGCAGACCGTTGAGCTTCAGGTCGTAGGGACCATCGCCCAGCTTGCGCACGCCGTCTGTGTCGCGGATGACGTTGAGCACGTCCGACCAGGCCACCTCGCCCGCAGGATTGCCCTCCGCGTCGCGCACGTTGAAGCCGAAGTCGATGCGCCGGTTCGGGGTGCCATCAGGCTCAGTGATCCGGAAAAACACGGCCAGGTTGGCCCGGATGCGGTCGCGCACAGCGGCGGGTGAGACACCCGAGCGCAGGAACACCCGGGCCTCGACATCGAGAGGGCAGTAGACCGGATCCTGGACGCTCACCTGGAACGTCAGCGTGCAGGGATAGACCTCGGTGACCTGCTTAATACTACAACGGTACTTGGTGTTGAGGCGACTTGAGCGTCGTTCGCTGTGGCGCTCGGCGGCCACCACGACGGTAGTGGCTCTGACGTGCCAGCTCGCGC
>JALOQB010000518.1 GCA_025453595.1 Polyangiaceae bacterium | reverse complement strand
CCCCATCTCCACCAGCACCCACCCGATCGCCCACCCCACCTCCCGCCTCATAACCGCGTCCACGATCGCCTTCCCCACCCGCACCATCGCCACCGGCAGCAGCGAGGTCAGCGCCACGCACCCGATCCAGAGCGCCGCCACCCACGGGGCGCTCCGCCACGCCATCCGCAGCGCCTCGACCCCGCGCCCCAGCATCGCCGCCGGGGCCTGTAGGGAAGTTCCGGAGAGAGGACGGTCAGCCAAGCGGCGGGAAGACGCGGCGCGCGCCGGGCTCGCCGAGGAGCACGTCGACGAGGGTGCTGGTCATGGGGAAATGAGGCGAGTTGAACTCGAGCCAGTAACACTCGCCAGCGGGGTTGGCCTCGAGGAAGACGTGGCGCCCGTCCGGGTCGACGATGATGTCGATGGCGCTGTACTGCATGCGGGTATGGTGCATGTACGCGATCAGCCTGCGCTCGATGTCCGGGGGGAGGTCGTAGTTGACCCATGATTCCAGCAGGGTGAGGCCCCGCTGGCGCCAGTCGGTCTCGGCGCCGTCGACCCGCTGGGAGTCGACAGCAGCGGTGAAGATCTTGTTGCCGATGACGGTGATGCGGAGCTCGAGGGCCTTGGGGATCTTCTCCTGGAAGACCATGGGGGCGTAGCGGAGGCCGTCGAGTTTTTCCAGGTGAGCCTCGGTGAGGGTCGTGGTGAAGACGACCTGCTCCTCGCCCTGGTCGTTGAAGACGTGGAAGGCGCCCATCATCTTGGTGACCACGCCCCCCGGGCAGGACGCGGCGAAGGCGCGGACCTCGTCCGGGTTGTTGGTGATCAGGGTGCGCGGGGTGGCGAGGCCGACCTGCTTGGCGACCCGGAGCTGCCAGGTCTTGTGGCCGCAGCGGCGCACCTGCTCGGGGGGGTCGAGGACGAAGCAGGGGGCCGCGGCCATGGCCCCTCGCAGCAGCGCCTCGGACTCGATGATGCAGCCGTTTCGCAGCTGTCGTTCCATCGTCATCGGGAGCCCCTCGGCCCAGCGCGCCCGCCGGTACCAGATCGCATCGTCAGGCCCCAGGGCCAGCTCGCGCCCCTCGCCCCGGAAGATCAGCTCGTCGCGGCCCTCCTCCTGGCGGAAGGTCACGCCGGTCTCCATGGGGAAACGATCGGTGTGGAAGCGGAGCACCTGGGCCCCTCGCTCCTCCAGGGATCTCCGGATCTTCTCCACGCTCCCCGAGACGTCGTTGGTGAAGGTGACCAGCACCACGTTCTTGCTCATGATCGTGCCTCGTTATGCCCTGTGTTGCCCCGGGTCGATACGCCGCAGCAGGGCGTCGGCGATGGCCTGCCCGATGGGCAGCCCCAGGTCCCGCTCCAGCATGCCCCACTCGCCGAGGGGGTTGACCTCCAGGAAGACCAGCTCGCCCTCCGGCGTCTCGATCAGATCGAGGGCGCCCTGGGTCAGGCCGAGCCTGCGCATCAGGCGCCCCAGGGCCTGCTCCGCAGGGGCCGGCAGGGCCCCGTGCTCCCAGCTGGTGGTGGCCTCGTAGCGCCAGTCGACGCCGCAGCGGGCGCCGTCGAGGGCGCCGACGAAGGTGGCCCCATCGATCCAGACCACCCGCAGCTCGCGGGCCTTGGGGATGTAACGCTGGAACATCATGGGGCAGTGGCGCAGCCCGCCGAGGGCATCGAGGTCGTGGGGCTCGATGCGCCGGGTCGGCAGGCCCTTGCCGCCCTCCATCGAGGGGGCCAGCGCGGTCTGGAGCTTGGCGACGATGGCGCCGTCGTGCTCCTCGAAAAAGCGCCGCACCGAGGAGGGGTCGGCGGTGATCAGGGTGGGCGGGATGGCCAGGCCCTCCTCGCGGGCCAGGCGAAGCTGGCGGGTCTTGTTCTCGGCGGCGCGGACCGTGGAGGGCGGGTCGATCCAGGGCAGCTCGTGGAGCAGATCGAGGAACCCCAGGAGCGTCGCCGAGGCCTCGCGCTGGCCAGCCTCCCGGTGGGCGGCCCCCAGGCGCTCGTCGAGGGCCGCCGGCCAGAGCCGCCAGAACCAGACCGCCTGCGCGTCGATGGCCCCCCCCGCCAGCTGGAGCGCGGGAGGCCGTTGTGGGTCGAGGCGGGCCTCCAGGGGGAGCGAGGACGGGAACGTGTCCGTGTCGAGGCGCCGCGGGCGAGCGCCCCGCTGCTGCAGGCCCCGGGCGACGCGATCCGTGCAGAAGGGCTCTCGCGAGTGGGAGAGCAGCAGGACCGCAGGCCCGGGGCCCTCGCTCACCAGTCCCTGTCTCCCATGGCGGTGGTCGACTCGTCGTCGTCGCTGGGGTACTTCTTGGTGCACTCGCTGTCGAGGCAGTGGTAGGTCGGCTTCGGAGTCTTCTTGTCGTTGTTGTTGGCCGCGGGGTCGGCCTGGCCGTTGAGGAGGTGGGCAAAGAAGGGGAGCGGTGCGTCGTCGCTGGGGGGGTTGGACATGGTGTTGCCTCCTGAAAAGCAGGGTTGGTTTGACCTTCAAAGGTACCGCAAGGGGCCACCGGCTGTCTACGCTCGACGCCCCCGGTTCACCCCCTTGCCGGGGTGAGTATGGAGGTTCTTCAAGAGAAGGGGATGTCGTTGTCGTCGGGGGGCGACGGGGTCGAACGGGCAAAGAATTCTTCGACGTCTTCAGGCCACTCGGTGATGCGGGCGGGGGGCAGCGTCTGCTGGAGGCGAGGGCCGTAGCGGCGGGAGACCAGGCGGCGGTCGAGGAGCGCGACCACGCCGCGGTCCGAGCCGGAGCGGATCAGCCGACCGAAGCCCTGCTTGAGCGTGATGGCGGCCGCCGGGACCAGGTAGTCGGAGAAGGGATCGCCCCCGTCCTCCTGGAGGGCCGCCCCCCGGGCCGCCACCAGGGGGTCGGTCGGCACCGGGAAGGGGATCTTGTCGAGGATCACCAGGCGCAGGGCGTCGCCGGGCACGTCGACCCCCTCCCAGAAGCTCATGGTGGCCACCAGGACCGCGTGGCCGGAGGCGCGGAAGCGCTCGAGCAGGGCGGTCTTGGGGGCCTCGCCCTGGAGCAGCAGCTCGAAGGGCTCGGCGGCGAGACGTGTATGGAAGCTCTGCATGGCCCGGACGGAGGTGCAGAGGACGAAGGCGCCGCCGCCGGAGAGGCGGACGAGGGAGGCGGCGTGGTCGGCGGCGGCGTGGAGGAAGCGAGGGTCCTGGGGGTCGGGGAGGGAGGAGGCGACGTAGAGGAGGGCGTTGGCGGGGTCTTTTTCGCGTTTTTCGGG
>JALOQB010000517.1 GCA_025453595.1 Polyangiaceae bacterium | reverse complement strand
CGACGGCGACGCCTGCACCACCAGCGACGCCTGCCAGGCTGGAACCTGCACCCCGGGGCCTGCCCTCGTCTGCAACGACGGCAACACCTGCACCGGCGATGCCTGCGATCCGGCGTCAGGTTGTGTGTTCACCACCCTGGCGGACAACACCGCTTGCAACGATGGCAACGAATGCAACGTCGGGGACCGATGTGTGGCCGGGGTGTGCGAGGCAACGGGGGGTCTGGACTGCAACGACAACAACCCCTGCACCCAGGACGGCTGCGATGCGAACGGGGGATGCACCCACACGGCGCTGAGCAACGGCAGCGCCTGCAGCGACGGCAACGCCTGCACGCAGGTGGACACGTGCCAGGAAGGCGTGTGCCAGGCGGGGAACGAGGTGCCATGCACCCCCGGGGAATGCCAGCAAGGCGGGAGCTGCGATGCGGCGAGCGGAGCGTGCCAGTTCAACAACCAGCCTGACGGGACGCCGTGCTCGACGGGTCTGTGCGAGGATGGCAGCTGTGTTGGCGCATCCGGAGCGGGCGGCGAGAGCGGGGCCGCAGGGGAAAGCGGAGCCGGAGGAGAAGCCGGAGTTGCGGGGGAAAGCGGAGCCGGTGGTGAGGCTGGGTCCGCAGGGGAGAGCGGAGCTGGCGGTGTGGCCGGGACCAACGTTGGTGGCAACAGCGGCAACGCTGGCGACGGCGGCGTCGCTGGCACAACGTCCGGCGGTGGCGCTGGCGACAGCGGCAGCGCAGGCGTGGGGGGCGGCGCTGCGGGCAGCACGAGTGGAGCGTCCGGGCAGGGCGCTGGTGGTCAGGCAGGCAACCTGCCAGCCACCAGCGTGGCGCCGGACCTGACAGGCGGATGCGGCTGCCGGACGACGGGCAGCAGGCGCGAGGGCGGAGCAGGTGCAGCGGGGCTGCTGGTCCTGGCGCTCATGGCTCGCCGTCGCCGCGTGGCCTGACGAGCACTTTGGCCTCCGGCTCTCCTGGCCGGATTTCAGCGGTGCTGGTCAGCTCGATGTGGGCTCACGTTGCTGAGCCACCGGCACGTGCGGCCACGATGAGCCCATCCGGGTACGTTCGTACTGGTTGTATCTGATAACCAGGATGAGGTTTCGCGCGGTTCACAGGAGGCCCGTGATGGTTGGGCCTGAAACGGCTTGAAACTCAGGGAGGCGAGGATGGGATTCGAACCCACGTATGACGGTTTTGCAAACCGTTGCCTAACCACTTGGCTACCTCGCCAGCGATGTCGCTGACAGGGGGTAGAGACTACTCACGGCGCCCCCTCTGTCAACGTTTTTTTCATGCCCCCGGCAAGAAGCTTGACCACCTGCGTGGGGGGTGGGTTAGGCAAGGGCGATGGGGCCAATGAACAGCAGCGATCTGGGAGAGATCGCGGCGGAGCAGCAGGGGCTGCGGATGGTCGTGGTGATCACGATGCCGGACAGCTTGCTGTACGACTACTGGCGGCGATCCGACATCCACAACGATCCGGATCACGTGGCGGCGTTTCTGGGGGATCTGGTGCGGACCAACTACCAGGTGCTCAAGGTGGTGGACGCGCCGATGGATGAGATCTGGACGGTGATCGAGAGCCCGAGCGCGCTGGTGGTGGTGAAGGAGTTCAACCTCAGCTATGCGCTGGGGGGGATCTTTGGCCCGGAGACCACGCAAGGGGCAGCTCGGCTGTCGGTGAAGCGGCTGATCAAGCACCTGAGCGCGGTGCTGGTGCCGGCAGGGGTGGCCTCGATCTAGCAGGTCGGCAGGGTCAGCGTGCCCGATATGGTCAAGAAGCGCGAGATGTTGCACCACAGGGAGCACCGCTCGAGCATCTACTCCGGTGGTATCCGCCCGCACCGACTCACCCGCGACCTCCCTCTCGCTCGGAGCAGCCTCCTTGCAGTCATGATGGCCCCTGCCACCGAGACCCCTTTCCCTCATGCGGCCCTGCTCCGGCCTCCCCCCGGTGTCAGGTGGCTCCCCCTCGACGCCCCCGCCACACCCCCCGGCGGGCCCCCGACCGCGGGTCTCGCTGCGTGAAGAGCCCATGATCCTCGCCTCGCGCCCCTCCCTCCTTGTCTGCACGGCGCTCGCCCTGTGCACCCCCCAGGCCCGGGCCCAGGCCCCGGCTCAGGCCCCGCCTGCCGCTCCGGCCCTCCTCCCTCCCCGGGTCCTGTCGAGTACAGAAGTCCCCTACCCGGAGGGGGCCACCGGGGACGGCGAGGTGGTGCTGCTCCTGCTGATCGACGCGCAGGGGGTGGTGCAGGAGGCGGCGGCGCTGGAGGGGGCCGAGCCCTTCGCCAGCAAGGCCGCGGAGGCGGCCCGGAGCTGGCGCTTTGCCCCGGCGACGAGGGAGGGGACGCCGGTGCGCTCGCGCATCCGGTTCCAGGTGCTCTTCCGGGCGCCAGCGCCAGCGCCGGAGCCAGCGGCCACGCCGCCCGCGGTAGGCCCCACGGAAGCCCCCCCGGCCGCGACCGGGGTCGAGCAGAAGCCACCGCCGACCCGCAGCCGGGAGATCGTGGTGATCGGGGAGCGACCGGATCCGTCTCGCTCCGTGTCCCTGACCCGGGCCGAGGTGCGCCAGATCCCTGGCACTTTTGGCGACCCCTTCCGGGCGATCGAGGTGATGCCGGGGGTGACCCCGATCGTCTCGGGTCTGCCCTTCTTCTTCATCCGGGGGGCGCCGCCGGGGAACGCCGGGTACTTCCTCGACGGCGTGCGGGTCCCCCTGCTTTTCCATATAGGCGCGGGCCCCTCGGTGGTGCACCCGGCGCTGATGGACAGGGTCGATCTTTACCCTGGCGGGTACCCGGCGCGTTACGGGCGCTTCAGCGGGGGCATCGTGGCCGGCGAGACGATGCCCCCGCAGAAAGAGCTGCACGGGGAGTACAACCTGCGGCTGTTCGACGCGGGGGCCCTGGTGGAGGCGCCCTTCGCGGACAACCGGGGGGCGGTGCTGGTGGGGGGTCGGTACTCGTACGCGGGGGCGTTGCTGACGCTGCTGTCGCCGACGATCCAGCTGGAGTACTGGGACTACCAGGCGCGGGTGGCCTACGACGTGACGCCGGACGACCGGATCTCGGTCTTCGCCTTCGGGTCCTACGATTACCTGGCGCAGCGGACCGCGACCACCACGCTGCCGCTGTTTGGCACGCAGTTTCACCGGGTCGATCTGCGCTACGACCACCGCCTGGGGAACGAGGGGAACGTGCGGATCGCCTTCCTGGGAGGGGTGGACCGGAC
>JALOQB010000225.1 GCA_025453595.1 Polyangiaceae bacterium | reverse complement strand
CTGGCGCAGCTGGCCAGCAATCCCTCCGAGGAAGCCTCTGCGTTCGTCGCCTCGGGGCAACGGAGCCTGCTGCTGGATCTGGGGCCGCTCGGGGCTGCTGCCAGCTACGCCGGTTCTCCCTCCCAGTTGTTTGATGTCACCGGAATGATGGCCCAGGGGGACATCGTACCGACACCCGAGAGCGATTGGTCCGGCTATGCATGGCGCCCCTTCCAGGACCCGCAGACCAACACCCTCGTCAAGGTCTCTGCCCCGGAGGCTTACCTTTCCAGCAACCAGTGGGTTTCCGGTGGGCTGCCCAGCCTCAACATCGCTCTTCCTTTCGGCTTTTTTGGTGTCCTGGAGGTGCCGCTGTCAGAGGTGCGCATCTCGCTGGACGTGACGGATCGCGAACGTGGGGTGAATGGTATCCTGGGGGGGGTCATCGAGACCGAGGCGCTGGTGCAGAACTTCAAGAAAATTGCTGGAACTTTGGGCGCCCAATTTTGCGGCCAAAGTACGGCTCTCGAAGGTATCCTCGACTCGATCCGCCAGGCCTCCGACATCATGAAGGATGGCACCCAGAACCCCGACGCGGTGTGCGACGGGATCTCGCTCGGCCTGGGCTTCGAGACCAGGCGCAGCCTGCTGGGAGAGCCTACCCCCGTGGTCACCCCCGCGGACCCCTGCGAAGGCCTGGAATTAGACGGGGAGTGACCGCCGGGGGGTCACGGCCACTTCATGTCGCGCATGCTTGCGTGGTAGCGCGCCTGGTACTTGCTGTGGCACACCTTGCACTGGGCCTTGGCGCCGTCAAAGTCGCCAGCCTGGGCCTTGGCGGCGCCAGCGGCGCAGATCGCGGCCCACCCACCCATGCCAGGCGGCGCCTTGGACATGGCGTTGAAGGCCCGGGCCAGGCGCTCGGTGTCGCCCGAGGCGACGGCGCCCCCCGCCACGCTCTTCATCCACTTCTGCATGGGGCAATCGGGCTTGCCCTTGTCCCCGCAGTCGAACACCTTGGCCGCGGGCTTGGGTGCCTCGCCGCTGCCGCTGGTGGCCGGCGCCCCGCTGGCGCTGGCGCTGGCCGGAGCGCTGGCGCTGGCGGGGGCCACCACGCTGGCGCTGGCCGAGGCGCGGGCCGGGGCCGGGGTCGGCGCCGAGGGCAGGACGATCGCCACCCGCGCCGAGGGGATCTGCTCGAAATCCGGGCCAATGTCGTCGCCAGGGCGCTCGCAGGCGAGCAAAATGGCGCCGAGCAGGGTGCCCGCAAGGATCGCGTTGGGTCGCTTGCTCATCGTGGGTCCAGGTACGCCCCCGGTGGGGCCTTGGTTTCAGCGTAGCAGATGTCCGCCTCGAAGGGGCTCACCGCGCGGCCCCCAGCGCCTCGATGACCCGGCCGTGGAGCCCCGCGCTCGCCCCCACCACCCCGTCCTCGATCTCGAGGGCCCCCCGGTAGTCTATGGAACCTCCATGCGGATGGCTGTAGCGCCCCCCGGCGGCGTGGACGATGGCGTCGGGGGCGCAGGTGTCCCAGAGGCAGCCGGCGCCGCCGAGCTGGAGGTAGAGGTCAGCCTGGTCGCGGGCGACGGCGACCCCCTTGAGGCCGGCGCTGCCGAGGGGGCGTAGCTCTGCCGGGGGGTGTCGATCCAGGAAGGACTGGAGCTCGGGGGCCCGGCGGGAGCGGGACACCACGACCCGGGCCTGGGTCATCGACGAGACGGCGGAGACCTGGAGGGGGCGACGGGCATCGTCGGCGGCCAGCTCGAAGGCCGGGGCCCCCTCGCCGCCGGCCCAGAGCAGCCCGGTGGTTGGCGCCAGGATCACGCCAGCGGTCGCCTTGCCGTGCCGGGCGAAGCCGATCATGACGACGAATTCGCCGTTGCGGGCGACGAATTCCCGGGTCCCGTCGAGGGGGTCGACGAAGAACGCCTCGGGGGCCGAGGGGTAGCCGTCGTAGTCGGTCTCCGCGCTCTCCTCGGCGACGATCGGGACGCCCGGGGCGAGCCGCGCCAGCTCCTCGCAGAGCAGGGCGTTGACGCGGCGATCGGCGACGGTCACCGGGTCGTTGCCCCCCTTGTCGTGGACCTGGAAGTCTGTCGCATACACCTCGAGGATCAGCTGGCCGGCGCGCCGGGCCAGGGGGATGAGCGCGGACAGGAGCGCGTTGGTCTCGTTCACCATGAGTGGATCCCTTGCTCGGCGAGCTTGACAGGGAGGCGGGCCAGCCGCTCCTCGTCCAGGTAGGGGGGGGCCTTGCCGGCCTCGCGGATCAGCTGCTCCAGCTGGGCCACGCTGCGAGGGCCCAGCACCGCGGTCGAGACCAGGTGGTTGGAAAGCACGTAGCGCACCGCGGCCCCCCGCAGCGAGACGACCTCCCCGTGCTGCAAGGTCCGGAGCGCGTCGAGCTGGCGGATCCGGGTGGAGAGCTCGTCCGCGTCGATCCAGCGCTGGCGGCGGTGATCCCCCTCCGGAAAGATCTTGGTGACGGGCCAGAGCCCGGCGAGCAGCCCGTACGCGAGCACCGAGCGGGCCAGCACGCCGACCCGGGCCTCGGCGATCTCGGCCCCCAGGCTCGCCAGATCCGGCGAATGGAAGGCGTTGTACGCGATCTCGATCACCTCGGCGCCGGCCTCCATCGCCGCTCGCCCGGTGTCCGCGTCGTCCACCGAGACCCCCCAGTGCTTCACCTTGCCGGACGCCTTGAGGCCCCGCAGCCACGCGAGCAGCTCGTCGTTGCGCAGGGTCATCTCGGTCGGGTTATGGAGCAGGTACAGGTCGATGGCGGGGCGACGGAGGCGCTCGAGGCTGCGCTCGATGGCCGCCTGGAGGTACGCCGGGTCAAAGCGTTTGCGTGGCGGTTTTTCCGACCTGTCCAGCCCATGACGGGTGGCGATCAGGGCGTCCGGGTGGGGCTCCAGCAGGCGACCCAGCAGCGCCTCGGTGGCCCCCTTGCCGTAGGCGTCGCTGGTCTCGAAGAGGGTGACCCCCAGCTCGATGGCCCGGCGCACGATGGCCTCGCTCTCCCGGTTCGCGATGGGCCCGTAGCCGTCGCCGGAGAGCCCCCAGGTACCCAGCGCCAGCTCGGCCACATCGAGGCCCGTGGCGCCCAGCGGTCGCAGCCGGATCAGCGGATCGTTCGGCGCATCGTCGGTCATGGTCCCACCTCGTACATCCAGTAATGCATGCTCGTGAAGGGCCGCCCGTCCACCGGGATGACCTCGACCTGGGCTTCCCCTCCCGGGCCACGCACCGGGATCTCGTGCTCCACCCAGCTGTCCGGCTCGACCTCGATCTTCCCCACCTCGCGCCCCCCCACCCGCACCGACAGCTCGGCCCCGGACGGCGCACCCCACCGCGCCACCAGCACCCCAGCCCCCGCCGGCGTCTTCATCCGGAACTGGTCCCTCGCTCGCTTGCCCCGCCCCCCGTCGTTGCGCTCCTCCCCCAGGTCCGTGATCGTGCTGCGCACCAGGTTGTCGGCCTCGGTGCCGCCGCCGACCCGCACGTCGTAGCCGTGCTCTTCTTCCGACTCGAGATCCGCCACGTCCACCTCGTCCAGCAGCCGCCCTGCCACGGGTTTTTCCGGCCTGTCCCCCCGGTGCAGCCGGTCGTAACGGGCCTCGTGTACCACCATCGTCGCTCCCCCCAGGATGCTCTGATCCGTCACCGTGGCCCGGTGTAGCTCTCGACCCAGCACCGCGTCGCAGGCCATCCAGTGCGGGTACACGATGAAGTGCGTCGGTAGCTGCGCCGGATCCTGCCGGTGCAGGCGCTCGTAATGCTCGTAGCGCGACCCGGGCCCCGCGACCCAGTAGCGCGCCTCCCGCGGGGTCGTCAGGCCCACCACGTCGAAGACCTTGTGCCCGCTGAAATAGGCGATCGCCCCCGTGTCGTTCACCCCGATCCGCGAACCCGCCGGCAGGCGCTCCCGCGCCCAGCGCCCCAGGTGCACCTGCTGCCGGTGGATCGCGCTCGCGCTCTGCGCCACGTCGTCCATCGTCCACGGCAGGTGGTGCCCCAGCATCCCCCCCATCGCCCCCGTCAGCAGCAGCCCTGCCACCGCGTACCGGGGCCGGATCGTCGCCGCCAGATCCGCCACCGCCCTCCCCAGGCAGGCCAGCCCGATCGCCCACGCAAAGGCGAAGGGCCAGAGGTACCGCAGCCGGTTCCACAGGAAGCTCAGGTACGTCGTCGGCAGCGCCATCCCGGCCGCCAGCGCCAGCACCAGCGCCGCCCTCGCCCACCGCCCCGTCCTCGCCCCCGCGTACAGGATCGCCGCCAGCGCCCCCATCGCCACCGGGAACGACCCCGCCGGGATGAAGATCGCGCTCCACTCCCGCCCGTCCAGCAAGAATTTGAAGAAGGTGTCGAGGTTCCCCCGGGTGCTCCCCCAGAAGTTGGGCCCCCCGTAGTAGGGGTTCAACCCCATCCACTTCACCTGCGTCGTCGTCGTCGAGAAATGACCGGTCAGCAGCCGGTTGATCAGCGGCGGCAGCAGCGGCCCCAGGAGCGCCAGCAGGGCCCAGGACCTTGTCCGGATCTTCTCTACTTGTGTGGAACTTCCGGATGGGGCGAAGGCGAGAAGCACGGCGAGGACGAGGGCGGAGGCGACCATGCCCTCGGGGCGCACCAGGGGGCCGAGGATGGCCACCGCGAGGAGCCGGTTGCGGAGGGCCGGGGTGCGCTCCTCCGGGCGCTCGGCCCAGGCGGCGCCGAGGCGAGCGGACAGGGCGAGGGTGTAGGCGAGGGGAGAGACCTCCATGCCGCTGGCGGCGAACCAGGTGTAGCCGCCGAAGAGCAGGGTGATGCCGGCGGCACCGACGCCGCCCAGGTCGCCCACCAGCGGCGCCGCCAGGCGCTTCACCTCGACGGCCAGCAGCCCGAGGAAGAGCCAGCCCCAGAGCCAGGCTGCCCAGATGATCGCGGTGTCCCGGAGCCCCAGCAGGTAGAAGGGGGCCAGCATCGCCGGCCAGAGCAGGCTGGTGGCGCCGGAGGTGTAGCCCTCCCCCGGCTGGAAGGCGAAGAAGCGCCCCTCCGCCAGCGCGCGGGCGTACTGGAAGTGGATGTACGCGTCGTCCAGCGGCACCGCTGGCTCGCCGGTCTTGGCCAGGATGGTGCGCGTGGTGAGGCGGGCCAGCCAGAAGGTCACGAGCGTCACCGGCGCGTAGGGGAGGGCGCGGCTCCACCAGGGCTCGGCGGGGGGGCGGGGCGAAGGCTCGGAGGTCTCCACGGGTGGGCGAGGGGTGACATGGAATTCGCCCGGGCTGCAAGCGGTCCTTGTCGCGGGGCCCGGTCTTGGGCAAAGCCGCCGGGCTCATGGCAGAGAACCCCTACGTCAACGCCCCGCGCCTCCCCACCGACGACGAGGTGACCCTCGACGCCGTCCTCCCGGGCTCCGGGCCCGTCGAGATCGAGATCGGACCCGGGCGCGGCTCCTTCCTGTACGAGCGCCTCGCCGCCAGCGCCGAGGTCCGCATGATCGGCCTCGAGATCCGGCGCAAGTGGGCCCAGCTCGTCGACGAGCGGCTCCGCGCCCGGGGGTTCGGCGGCCGCGCCCGCGTCTTCGCCGAGGACGCCCGCGACGCCCTCACCCGCCTGCGCCCCCACGCCTCCGTCTCCACCTTCTTCGTCCACTTCCCCGACCCCTGGTGGAAGAAGCGCCACACCAAGCGCCTCGTGGTCGGCGATGTCCTCCTCGGCGAGATGGCCCGCCTCCTGCGCCCTGGCGGCGAGCTCTTCGTCCAGACCGACGTCGAGGAGCGCGCCCTCCAGTACCAGGAAGCCGTCGCCCGCTTCGACGCCTTCTCCCCCGCCGGCACCGCCCCCGGCTCCCCCTTGCTCGACGCCAACCCCTACGGCGCCCGGAGCAACCGCGAGCACCGCGCCGACGACGACCAGCTCCCGGTCTGGCGCATGCGCTGGCGCCGCGTCGGCTGAAGCGCCCCTCCGCGGCGCCCGACCGCTCCTGTGCTACGCTCCGCCCCCATGGCCAAGGATTGCCCCAAGTGCGGGGCTCCCCACGAGTTCGGGCTCATCCTCTGCAAGTTCTGTCGCACGGCCTTTGACCCCGAAGAGGCGCGCCGCGCCACCCCTTGCCCCCGCTGCAAGGACCTCTTCCACGAGGACACCCAGAAGTGCCCGCGCTGCGAGGTCTGGCTGGTGGTCCAGTGCGTCTTCTGCCACGAGCTGACCCCCCACAACCGCCCCCGCTGCGACGCCTGCGGTGAGGTCTTTGCTGGCTCCGCCGAGCGCAAGGCCGCCCGCGACGCGGCGGGCCCCGGGTGGGGGGCCCCCGGCCCGGCCCCGGTGCCCTCTTCCCCGGGCTCCTTTGGCGGCCTCGACGCCTGGGCCTCGCCGCCCCCGGAGCAGGCCGCCGCCGAGCTCTTCTCCTCCTTTGGCAAGGCCCCCGAGCCTGCCCCTGGCCCCCCTGCAGGCTGGGATTTCTCCGGCTGGTCCTCCACGCCTCCCAAGAAATGATGCTGCTCGCGCCCTTCCGGCGCACCTACCGTCCGAGGTGAATCATGGGTCTATTCGATATGTTCCAGGGGGATCGCGGGGAGCAAATGACCCCGCACCTCGCCTTCGCCACCGCGCTCATCTACATGATGGGGGCCGACGGTGAGATGGACAACGAGGAGGTCGGCTTCCTCCTCTCGGTGGTCGGCGGCAAGTCCTCCGGCAAGTCCATCGGCGTGGGCGCCAACAACCGCGCCCTCATCAACCAGGCCCTCCAGTACGCACGCCGCAACCCGGTCGACAAGTTCATCGCCGAGGTCGCCCCCAAGCTGACCGACGCCCAGAAGATGTGCATCCTGGTCAACCTCATCGACTGCGCCCTCGCCGACGGCCAGCCCGAGCAGCAGGAGCAGCAGATGTTTGGCCGCTTCCTCCACGGTTTTGGCGTCCCCATGGAGCGCTTCAAGCCCTTCTTCGAGGTCATCTCCCTCAAGCGCGATAGCTCCGTCTTCACCGCCAGCAACCACCCCAAGAACCAGTGGGGGTACCAGGTTCGTCTCTGGTGAACCTGCCCCTCCCCGGTTGATTCAAGGCAGACACCCGGACGCGACGGTGCTGCCCCGGCACGGCCCACGTCGAACCCTGGCAGGAGGGCTCCGCTGCCGGGGTGCGCGCCGTCGGGGCCGTGCTGACCGACGAGGCATCGGGGCAAGCAGAGGGGATGAGCATGGAGGGGCTGATGGATTTGAGACATTTTATGTAGTCAAACCAGTTCATATCGCACAGGCCGGTGTTGCACCTCCGCGGTACCCGCGTGGGATGAGGCCGGTTCCTGCTGTGGCACCCCTCTTGCTCGGCGCTCGTCCCGGAGGTTGTCATGAGGATTCGATGGAGCATGGCGGTACTGGGAGCGGGTTTCCTGGGTCTGGTACCAGCGACGGCCCAGGCGCATTTGCCACCGGTGACCAAGGTCGAGACGGTGGCGGTCTTTGATCAGAGCGCGCTCGAAACTCCGGAAGATGTCTACGTGGACCTCCAGGGAAACCGGTACGTGAGCCTGGCGATGAAGGGAGAGGTGCGGCGCATCGCACCCGACGGCCAGCAATCCACCTATGCCACGCTGCCGCTGGGGCCAACGGGCGTATTTTGCAGCGGGTTTTTCGCGATCCTGGGGCCCATCACCTTTGACCCACAGGGCAACCTGTACGCGTCGGTGGCCTCCTGCGATCCAGACAACCGGGGCATCTGGAAGGTGGCTCCGGACGGCGAGCAGACGCAGCTGGCGAGGCTGCCGTTCGAGTCGTTCCCGAACGGGATCGCGTACCGGCTGGGCAAGGTCTACGTGGCCGACTCGAACCTGTCGCTGATCTGGCGCGTCGACGCCGACGACTGCGAGTCGGAAGGCGCCGAGGTCTGGGTGTCGGACCCGCTGCTGTCCAGGAAGGTGGCGGGGCAGGGGTTCCCGGGGGCCAACGGGATCCAGTTCTTCGGCGACAAGCTGTTCACCGTGAACAGCGATCGGGCGACGGTGGTATCGATCCCCTTCCGGTGGAACGGCAAGGCGGGCAAGCCCAGCCTCTATGCCACCACCCCGGTGGGCTGCGATGATTTCGCCTTCGATCTCGTGGGAAACCTCTACTGCGCGAGCTTCTTTGATCAGGTGATCCGCGTGAGGCCCAACGGGACGAGCGAGGTCATCCTGCAAGGGGGCACCCTCGACGGCCCCACGTCGATCGCCTTCGGCCGTACGTGGGGTGATTTCCTCGATATCTACGTGTCCAGCGCCTCCTTCATCGGGTTCAGCTCCCAGAATGCTCCCAAGCTAGAGCGGTATCGCGTCGGCCTGCCCGGGGCGCCGATTTGGGGTTTCTGATGAGCTCGCTTGTGGTAGCCTGAATTCCGTGCTCCGACACACCTCACTCCCGCCAGCCGATATTCTTTCTGTCATCCACGCAGACACCCTGAACGCGATGATCGTCGGGGTGTGCGTGTGGCAGCTTGAAGAGCCGAACACGCCGTCGAGCCTCCGGCTGGTGGTGTGCAACAAGGCCGCCGCGCGCTTCATGAGCGTGAAGGTCGAGGATGTCCTTGGCAAGCGGATCCACGAGGGGTTCCCCGGGTCCGAGAACATGCCCCTCGCGGGGATTTTCACCCGCATCATCGAGACCGGCGAGGGGATGTCCCTGGGCGACGTGCCCTACATCGACGAGGTGGTCCCCGACAGCGTCTTCTCGATCCGCACGCACCCGCTGCCGAACCGCTGCGTCTGCGTCGAGTTCACCAACGTGACCGACCAGCGCAAGGCCGAGCGCACCGTGGCCGAGCAGCACGAGCGGCTCGAGAGGGCCCTGCAAGATCTCTGGAGCGAGATGGATCTGGCGCGCAAGATCCAGACGGTGCTGCTCCCCGGATCCATGTCGCTTGACGAGTACGAGGTGGCCTCCGAGATGCGGCCTGCCACCGTCGTGGGGGGCGATTACCTCGACGTGATCGAGGCCAACGGCGACACCTGGTTCCTGATCGGCGACGTCTCCGGGCACGGGGTGAGCGCCGGGCTCATCATGATGATGGCGCAGACGGCCATCCGCACCGCCATCATGGCCGCGGCAGACCGGGGCGAGTCGCTTTCCCCCTCGGTGCTGCTGCGCCAGGTGAACAGCGCCATCCGGGGCAACCTGGGCCGGATCGGCAAGGATCAGTACATGACGATCAACGCCATCCGGCTCCGCCAGGGCCAGGGCGTCCACGCGGGCCTCCACCAGGATCTCTTCGTTTACCGGGCCGCCACCGGTCAGGTCGACATTCTCGAAACCGATGGGGTCTGGCTGGGGGTCGTCGATGATGCGGGCCCGCTCCTCCACGACGCCCCGCTGTCGCTGGCCCCGGGCGACACGCTCCTCGCCATCACCGACGGGCTCACCGAGAGCCGCATGGCCAGCGGCGCGCTTGACAGCCCCAGGCTGGCTGTCATCCTCCAGACCCTCGCCTCCGAGGGCAAGGCCCCGGGCGCCATCGTGGACCACCTCCTCGGCCTGCTCGGCGCCGGCGAACTCCGCGACGATGCCACGGTGCTGGTGCTGCGGCGCAAGAGCCTCCCATCATGACACAAGAGCTTTCGATCCGGCTTCCGGGGGGTATCTGGAAGCGCATTCGTGACCTCAGAAAACAGGTCAACGAGATGAGCGCGACGCTGTCCGTCGAGCTGCGAGAGGCCCTCGTCATGGCCACCACCGAGCTGGTCGAGAACGCCGTCAAGTACGGCGAGAACGCCCCTCTCTTCGAGGACATCGCCGTCCATGTGACCCTCGAACCCACAAGCCTGACCGTCGAGGTCTGCAACGGCGTGGTCGAGCGCCAGCCCCTCCAGGAGCTCTTCGAGCGCATCGATGAGATCCGCGAGAGCGTGGACCGCGAGGCGCTCTACACCCGACGGCTCACCGAGATCCTGTCCGACCCGACCCGGCCTGGTAAGCTGGGGCTGTACCGGGTCGCCTTCGAGGGGGGCTTCGATCTCGACTGTGTCCTTGATGGCCAGAAGCTCTGCGTGCGAGCCAAAAGAGAGCTGGTTTTACCATGGCAACCATTCATTTCGAAAACGACGGACTCTCCATCTCGGTCGATAGCTTCCCCAGCAAGACCGTCATCCGCTGGAGCGGCGTGAGCGACTCGCGCGACCCTTCCACTCATCTGTCGCCCTTCCTCTCCAGCCTCATCCCAAGGCTCAAGAGCCGCGAGGTCGTGATCGACTTTCGCGGCTTCGAGTACATGAATTCGGCAACAGTCTCCCCCCTCATCAACTTCGTGAAGAGCCTCAACGCAGAGGGGATCCCCACCTCGTTGCTCTTCGACCCCACCGTCTCGTGGCAGAAGATCAATGCCCAGTGCATGCGGGCCATCGCGCGCACCCTGCCTCACGTACAGGTCCCCTGAGCGTCGCGGGCGGGGCCTGGCGCCTCGCCACCCGGACCTGGCGCTCCGCCACCTGCGCCCCCTCTTTTTACAGGAAATTCCCGCCCTTTTCTCCTGGTCCGCCCCTTGGAGCAGGGCGGCCATGCTGCCCTTTGTCCGCCTCTGGTACCAGGAAGGTTTCCTCCGCATCGAGGGGGCCGGCGATGCCCTCGGGCTCACCCTGCGCGACCCCCGCGCCCGCTGCTTCCTGGCCGAACCCTCGTCCTATGCGGCCCTGCTCGACGCCGCCTCGCGCCTGCATCTCCCCATCGACGACGAGGTCGCCCCCTTGCTCCTCGCCCCGCCGATGCCCCCGGCCCCCTCCCCTGACCCCCGTGTCCTCGACCTCCTCGCGTCGCTCCAGTCGTATGGAGGTTCCGGTGTCATCGAGCTGCCCCCCGGGCGACCCCGGGCGGCGCTGGTCGCCGCGTGGGCTCGCGCCTCGCCGGGGCGGGCCCTGCTCCTCTGTGCGGAGGGCTCGGTGCCCCGGTGGGAGGCCGCGCTTCGGCAGGAGGATGCGCTGGCGAGCGACGAGGGACCGGGGGTGCTCCTGGCCACGGCAAGGCAGGCCCGAGGGCGGCTGGATGAGCTGGGCCCCCGCGTCGGGTTGCTGCTCCTGGATGACCCGACGGAGATGCCTGTCGCCGCGCTTCGCCGGTTGCTCCGGGGGTTCGTCGCGCCCTCCGTCGTGGGGCTTGTCGGGCCGGGGCTGGGGCGTCGCTTCGCGGCGCCCCGGGGGCGCTGGGTGGGGGGCTGGTCCAGGCTCAAGGAGGGTCATCGACGCGCCGACCTGCTCCGCCTGTTCTGCTCGATGGATGAAGAAGAACAGCAGGAGCATCGGGCGCTCGCCTCGCCGTTCCTGGAGCAAGGCACGGCCCTGGCGCAGCGGCTGCTGCTCGCCGCGATGCCCCGGCGCAAGCGGGCCTGGATGCTGGAGCTGATCGCCAGGCACCGCGGCCGCCGCCTGCTGGTGCTCTCCGCCTTGCCCCCGGCGCTGCCGGCGCCCACCCTCGCGGCGCTGCTGGTCGATCGTCCTGCCCGCGAGCACGGCCCCTTCGTGGCCCAGGCGCGCACCGGCGCGCTCCGCTTCGAGCGCTGGGAGCAGAGCGAGCACGAGGCCGACGTGGTGCTCTGCACCGGTGGGCCTTCCGACGAGCAGCTTGGCTCGTTGCTACGGCGGCTCCCCAGGGGGGGCCTGCTCTACGACCTGCGTACCTCGCAGACCGAGGAGGATCCGTGACCTTTCCTGGTCGGGGCGCTTGGTTGTTGCGCAGGCACGGTTCACCATGACCCCTCCCCGTGTCGCCCCTTCGCCAACCTCTCGTTTCGCCTCGAAGGCCGCGCTCGCCGCGTCGATGGCCTCTGGTTCCCGCCGCGCTCCCGTGGTTCCCGCTGCTGGCCTGCTCCTGCCTGCTGTCCTGTTACTCGCCATCCCGACCCCTCGAAGCCCCTCCTGCGGCCCCTTCGTGCGAGCACGTCCCGGCCCCTCTGACCCTGCTCGGGCACTCGATTGATC
>JALOQB010000516.1 GCA_025453595.1 Polyangiaceae bacterium | reverse complement strand
GCTGCGGAAGTCGTGGATCAGGCCCGAGACGGTGTACGCATCGCCGTTCTTCTTGGGGGCCTTGGAGATGTTGGGCACGCCGGGGAGGTTGACCGCTTTCCCGCTGTAGGCAGGCTTGGGTTTGTATTCGTTTTCCTTGCCGCCGCCGCAGCCAGGGCCGACGGCCGCGAGGGTGACGAGGGCGAGGGCCGCCAGCGCGAGGCCAGGGCGGCCCGCGGGACGGGCGAGGGAGGCAATTGGACGCGGCATCGGTGCGGCAACACCGCTATCACGCGCCCGGAACCGACCGCAAGGGCGTCCTGAACGAGGCCCCGGGGGTGAGCTTCTCTGCCCAGCCTGGCCCCCCCGTGCTACCTTCCCCCGTCAGCCCTTTCGCCATGCCCATTTTTCACCACAGCATCAAGCAGGTGCACCTGAAGATCGTCTATTACGGTCCCGGGCTCGGCGGAAAGACGACCAACCTCAAGTACATCCACGCCCACTCGCGCAAGGATCTACGGGGCCGCCTCCTGTCCCTCTCCACCGAGACCGAGCGCACCCTGTTCTTCGACCTGCTCCCCATCGATCTGGGTGATTTCCGCGGGTACTCGATCCGCCTCCACCTGTGCACGGTGCCGGGCCAGATCGCCTACGACGAGACCCGGCGGCTGGTGCTGCGCCACGTCGATGGCGTGGTGTTCGTGGCTGACTCCCAGGAGGCCATCCTCGACTCGAACCTCGAGAGCATGTCCAACCTGCAGACCAACCTCGAGCTCCTCGGCGAGGACCCGCGCCGGCTGCCCCTCGTGGTCCAGTACAACAAGCGCGACCTGCCCGACGTGCTCCCGGTCGATTACCTCCAGGCCATGCTCGGGGTCCCCGCCGAGGTGCCCCAGATCGAGGCCGTGGCCAGCCAGGGCGTGGGCGTCTTCGAGACGATGAAGAACGTCGTCAAGCAGTGCGTCCGCCTCATCGACGAGCCGGCCCGGGCCCCCTCCGGTCGTTCCCCCTCCATCCTGCCCGGCGCTCGCCCCTCGCTCATCCCGGGCGCTCGCCCTCCCGCCTCCCCGGCCCCCCTCTGGCCCGAGGAGAACAGCGCCGAGATCGCCATCCCTCAGGCCGCGGTCCCTCGCTTCCACATCGAGGCCATCGACGACCCCTTCGCCGAAGAGTTCCCGGCCCCCCACCGGCCCGCCTGACCCCGCTCCAGGCAGCAAAGGCCGCGCCCCACGCGCAGCGGTTGCGCCGGTCAAATCCTCGATCTCGCGTGGTCGCCGCCCCGCCTGCGTAGTAGAAACAGCGTGAGGTTTTTCCCATGTCCGATGCACCCTCTCGTCCCGAAGCTCACGGCGCCGAGCAGCGCCCTGGTCTGCCCACCGTCGACGTCAACGAATACGGCGGCAAGCGCAACGGGGAGCGCCAGTCGCTCAACCGCCGCCTCTTCTTCCAGCTCCTCGTCTTCCGCTCCCCTCGCGAGGGCTCGTCCCTCGCTCACGACGTCATCACGCGCCTCCGCTCCGCCGAGGTCCCCGCGGTCTTCTACGCCGACGCCATGGACCCCCGCGGCTTCGGCCTCCTCACCTGGACCGAGGCCCCGGAGCACTTCGTCCAGCGCGTCCGCCCCCTCTTCTCCTCCGCCCTCGCCGACGCCGAGCTTCGCCCCGAATTCACCATGATCGGGCGCACCTACAGCTCCGGCCACGAGCCCGACCTCGAGCACTGGCTCCTCCGCCGCCCCGTCGAGAACGTCAACGACGCCGCCTACCCCTGGCACGTCTGGTACCCGCTCCGGCGCAACGGCCCCTTCAACCGCCTCGACCCCCACGAGCAGTCCATCATCCTCCGCGAGCACGCCGCCCTCGGCATGGCCTACGGCCAGCAAGAGCTCGCCCACGACATCCGCCTCGCCTGCCACGGCCTCGACGCCTCCGACAACGAGTTCGTCATCGGCCTCGTCGGCCGCGAGCTCCACCCCCTGTCGCACCTCGTCCAGGCCATGCGCAAGACCCGCCAGACCGCCGAATTCATCGCCCAGATGGGCCCCTTCTTCGTCGGCCACGCCCTCGCCCGCACCGCCGGCTGAGACTGTAGAGAGGTTCTCTACAGCCCTCGCCTCACTCGGGGCGGATCTGCAGCAGCACCCGGCGCCCGTCGCTGTCCGAGAACGAGAACGACACCCGCTGTTTTTCCTTGAACGGGGCGAGCTGACCGGGCTCCCCCGCTTCAAACGACATGGTCATCGCATCCATGTACCCGGGGATGGCATCGTGGTGGATGTTGGCGTAGTGGCGCTCCGGACCGAACGACTTGATCTCCCCGCGGCTCTCGTACACCCGGGGGCTGCTCGCCCCTTGCGGCGGCGCGCAGGCCCAGGGGGCTGACAGGGGGGCAGCGACAACCAGCAGCGCCATCACCATCGAACGCATCATCGCTCCCCTGCGTAGCGCGCTCGCTTCCCGGGGGGGCTGCGGCAAATCGACGCAGCCTGCGTGGGGGTGTCTTTTGACATGGGTTGGAAAATCCGATTTCCTGCCGCGTTTCTTCGTTGAGCTGGGCCTGGGCCTGGGCCCATCTTCCCCGCGATGAACCGAAATTTCTCTTCGCTGATCGCGTGTCTGCCGCTGGTCGCCGCCTGCTCGTCGATGGTGCCCATGCCCAAGGGGCAGGACGAGGGGCAGGCGACCGGCAAGGTCGAGGCAAAGGCCCGGGTGATCGGCCGCAACGGTGATTTCCTGGCGATCGGCCAGATCGTGGCCGAGCAGGGGGACGAGGTCGAGGTGGACTGGGGAAGCAGCAAGGGCAAGGCAAAGAAGGCGGAGATCGCGCCGGTGGTGCCTGCGTCCCAGCTCAAGCAGGGGCAGCGGGTGATCGCCCCGGCGAGCGCCGCCTCGCGGAACCCGATGATCGGCACGATCAAGGCGATGAGCGGCGCGGACAAGGTGCGCATCCAGTGGGATCTGGACGGCACCGAGGCAGAGGTGCCATCGAACAACGTGGCCCTGCTGATCCGGCCCCTGTGCGAGCCCACCAGGGGCTGCAAGTTCGGCGTGGGCAAGGAGCCCGGGTCCTCTGCCGAGAGCGCGGCGCCGGTGGCTGGCGTCAAGATCGGCTCGGTGCTGGGGGTGCGCTACGAGGTGAAGGGGGCCGAGTACTGGGCGCCCGGCGAGGTGGTCGAGATCCACGACGACGGGTTCAAGATGAACGTGCGAGGCCACGGCCATGTCGATGCGAAGATGAAGGACATCCGCATGCCCTTGCCA
>JALOQB010000224.1 GCA_025453595.1 Polyangiaceae bacterium | reverse complement strand
GCAGCCGGCGGCACACCACCAGGTCGATGTAATAGATGCCCAGCCCCAGCGTCATCGGCGCGATCCGCTGGAGCACCTCCCGTACCCGGCGGTCCTCCAGGTCGAACCTGGGCCGCACCTGGTAGCCCGCCGCCCGCAGCGAAGGCCACTGCGCCACCACCTGCAGGGCCCCCCCCACCAGCGCGCCGATCCCCAGCGCGATCGAGGCGTCCTGCCCCGCGGCCCCCAGCAGCGGCGGCAGCCCGAAGCAGGCGGCGATCAGCGCCACGTTCAGCAGCGCCGGCGCGAAGGAAGCCGCCACGAACCGCCCGCTCGTGTGCAACGCCGCCATGCCGAGGGCCGCCGTCCCCATGAAGAAGATATAGGGAAATACAATACGGGTGAGGGTGACCGTGCGATCGAGCTGCTCGGGGCGCTCCCGCAGGCCACCGGCGAAGAGCTCGACGAGCCAGGGCGCACCGAGGACACCGGCGACCGAGACCAGGCCCAGGGCCGCCAGCGAGAGGCCCCGGATCCGCGCGTAAAAGGCGCGAGCGGCGCCGTCTCCTTCCTTCTCCTGGACCGCGGAGAGGACCGGCACCACCGCCCCGCTCACGGCACCTTCCGCCAGGAGCTGGCGCAGGGCATTGGGCAGGGTGAAGGCGATCCAGAAGGCGTCGGTGTGGGCGACGGAGAACATCGCCGCCATGCTCACGTCGCGCCCGAGCCCCAGGAGCCGGGAGGCGAGGGTGCCGGCGGCGACGACGCCAGCGCGGGCCGAGATCTTCTTCTGCTCCGCCCCGCCGGAGGGCGCGTCCGCCGCGTCGCTGGCCGTCACAACCGGGGGAGCTCGGGTTTCTCTGCCCCCGCAGCGCTGGCGTCGGCGGCCATCTCGCTCAGCGCCCGGAGGTAACGGAACGAGTAGAGCCCGGTGTCATGCTGATCCCCCCAGGAGAGCTGGAGCGCGTAGTTCCCCACCGGGACGATCTCTTCCAGCTCCAGGTCGCCCCCGGGGACAAAGCGGATGGTGCCGCCGTGCCCCTGGCAGGTGGCGCAGGGGCAGTAACCCCGCAGCAGATCATGAGGGATCTGCCCGACCAGGCCGTCCGCCCAGTGAATCTCGAAGACCCGGGCGCCCTTCGGGGCGCGGACACGGACAGGTCGAGTCGCAAGCACATGATCAGCCATGACGCTCCAGTTTAGGCTCTTTGTTCGCCAACGCTCAGGTGCACCACCAGCGCCAGGTCCACCCAGTCCAGGACCGCCTCGGCCTCGACCGCAGGGAGCGCGCCGTCCTCCCCCTGCTCGGCTCGCACCAGCGCATGCCTCAGCTCGGGCCTCAGCACCAGGGGGCCTCCGCCGCAGGCCTGGCACACCAGCCCCCCCTGCTTCGCGTCAAAGCGCGCCGATGCCTCCTGCGGGCAGGGCTTGCCACAGCGGACACAGCCCTCCAGCTCGAACCCGTACCCCACCGCTCGCAGCAACCGCAGCCCCAGCGCGGCCAGCGAAGATCGGGGGGAGGCCGCCGGGGTTTCGCCGTCCAGCCCCTCCAGAAAGGCCTCGATCTCCAGCCAGATCGTCGGCTCTGGAGCCCGGGGTGGGGCCAGCGCTCGCACCCACCGCAGCCCCTGACCCGCCGCATCCAGCGCGTCGAGCCGCCTAACCAGCCGGTGCCGCACCCCCTCCAGGCGCGACTCGCGCAGCACCATCATCTCGACCCCTGGGCTCTCATCGAGGTGCACCCACAGCCGGTGGATGGGCTCCAGGAGCACCGTGGCCCGGGGGCGAGGTCGTAGCACACCCCGGGCCACCGCGCTGACCTTGCCCAGATCGCGGCAGAGCAAGGTCAGGATCGCATCGGCCTCGCCGTAAGGAACCTGCCGGAGGAGCAGGGCCTCGGTGCGGTGCGAGACCTTGAGGCGCCGGGTTCGCGGGTGGTTCAAGAAAAATCGACGTCAGAAATTGGTGCCCCCTCCGGCGACGCTGATACCTTCGAGGGCGTCGACCAGGAGGAGATCTCGAGCGGAAGGTCACGCCCGCGTGGCTTGAGCACGATGCTCAGCGCCAGCGTGAACAGCACCAGCAACAGCACGAAGGCAATCGCGACCCCGAACCGCTTCTTGGTCGCCTTCTGGATCGGTGACATCACCGGGATCGTGGTCACCTGGGTGACCCGCCGGCTGGCGCTGTACCGCGCCATCACGTCATCAACCGGGAGACCGACCGCCCTCGCGTAGGATTTGAGAAACCCCCGCACGAACACTTCTCCGGGGAGATCATCGAAGCGATCGTTCTCGAGGCGCTCGAGGGAAGGGATCGGAATGCGTGTGGCGCGGGATACCTCTTCCACGCTCATCGCACGCACTTCGCGTCGCTTTCTCAGGTACCTTCCGATTGAATCCATCCGCTATCCTCACGGCGCAAGGCCGACCGAAGGCCGGGGTTGAACCCTCACCCTCGGGGGGTGTTCTTCTACATCTCTCCGCCCCTCTACCACGGTTTCATGGCGGAGGGGGGGCCTGTTTCAAGGTCGTCGCACATCGCTTGCCCGTGGGCGATTTCTCACCCACACGGGCGCACTGTTCCAGATCTGCCCGCGCTGCCTCGGGCTCATTAAGCTTGAACGAAGCGCGGGCCCGTGCCTCGTACACGTCCGCGAATTTGCAAGGCTCAAAGGGGGTGTCGAGGGTGCTGGTGTAGGCCTGGATGGCCGCGCGCCAGTCACCTTTGCGCTCATAAGCAAGGCCGAGCCGGTACGTACCAACACAAAAGCCCGGCTGCAAGGCGATCGCCTTCTTGAGCGACAGGATCGCCTGGTCTGCATCCCCTTTTTCAAGATACGCCTGCCCCAGGTTGCCCCAGGCCAGCTCGGGGGTGCTGTAGACCATGTTCTCCGTCAGCGGCTTCAGCACCCCGATCGCGTCTTCAAAGCGCTTCTGGCGGATCAAGATCACGCCCAGCGTGTTGGTCGCGCTCGCAAAATCAGGCTTCAACTTCAGGGCCGCTCGCGCATGCTTCTCGGCCTCGTTCAGCCGGCATTCCTCGTCGGAAGAGGCACAGAATGCCAGGAAGATCGTCGCCGTCAGCAGCTGCGCCTGGTGGTTCTCTTCATCCAGCTCGAGCGCTCGCTGCGCATGCACCAGCGCGGATCGGAGGTTCCCCTTGTTGAACTCGTCCGCCGCCACGTCGTGCTCGGCCAGCGACGCCTTCTCGGGATCGCGAACCCCCGCCGTCGTCTTCTTCGCCCCGCACCCCAGCAGCACGCACCCCAGCAGCACCCCGCCAAGGGCTCGTCGCAGTACCGGGGACCAGGGCATCGGTGTCATGGGTCAAAAGAAGCTGTGCCGCGCAAGCACACTCCCAGGTACAGCGATCCCCGGACAGCCGTCAACGACCTTGTGCCCCCCCACCCGCCCCCCGGGGCTCCTCCGGCAGGGTGGGATCAACCCCCCGGATCTCGTCCTTCACCCCCAGCAACCCGTACAGCTCGCGCAGCCCGTCCAGCTCCAGGATCTCGAGCTGCTCGTCCACCACCCGGATGTACTGCCCCTCCCGCAGCCGCTGCACCCCGCGCTTCACCGCGTCCACATCCAGCCCCACCCGGCTCGATAGCTCCATCGGCGACACCGCCACCCGGATCACCCCGTCCGACCGCTGCACCCCCGCCGCCAGCGCCTGCTGCGCCGCCTTGATCAGCGCCGAGACGATCTTCGACTGCGCGTCCCGCAGCATCATGATCTCGATCTGATCCTCTGCGTCCCGCAGGCGCCGGATCAGCTGCTGCACCATCCGACCCGCCACCTCCGGGTGGGTCTCCAGCAGGCTCTGGAAGGTGCTTGGATCCAGCGCCAGCGCCGCCCCGTCGCTCAGCGCAATCGCCGTCGAGGTCCTTGGTGACCCTGGCAGGAGCGCCGACTCCCCGAAGAGATCGCCGGGGCGTAGCACCATCAGGCTGCGCTCCACGGCGCGCACCTGCTTGATGAGGCGCACCCGCCCCTCCTGGAGCAAAAAGGCCTCCGTGGCCGGCTCTCCTTCCTGGAAAATGACCTCGCCCGCGGTGAAGCTTCGCCCAAAGCGCGCAAGGAGCCGCTCGCGCTCGGATGCTCCCATCTCGTCCATGTGGGCCGAGTGTAAGCGCGGGCCGGCGGCGGGCGGAAGCCCTGCCTTGGGGAGCGCCGCGTCCGGGGGGCGCAGGTAGAGGGGCTCCAGTGTTGCCGCCGAGCTCGCCGGCAGGCCCACGGCGGCTCTCAGCAGGCCCAGAGGCCCCGGCAGCTCGGTGGCCTCGTCGCGGTGCCAGACAAAACCCGGCGGGGGCTCGACCTCGCCCAGCACCACCGCGCCCGCCCAGGGCGCAAGCCAGGAGGCGAGCTGGGCCCGGGGCAGGTGCGCCGGCGCCGCCAGCTCGGCCCCGTCGGCGCCATGAACCGCGGCGAACACCTCGTCCCGGCGCGCATCCAGGATGCTGACCCGGGGCCCCTCTCCGTCGAAGGCCCGGGCCATCGCCGCCAGGGCGCTGACCGGGAGGACGCCGAGACCCCGGGCAAACGCCAGCGCCTTCGCGGTCACCACCCCAACCCGGACCCCGGTGAAGGAGCCGGGCCCTACCCCCACCGCGACGGTCGAGATCTCGTCAAGCCGGACCCCCACCTGCCCCAGCAGCGCGTCGACCTCGCCGAGCAATCGCTCTGCGTGGTCGAGGCCGCCCTCGTAGCAGCGAAGGTGTACGTTTTGGAGTGACGTGTCAGAATCAGCCAACGAGGCGAGGGCCACGGAGCCTCGCCGCGTGGCCGTGTCGATGCCTAGCAACCAGCCCACCCCGCCACCCTCTACCACGCAGCGAGCCCTGCCGCGCTTTGATTTTCGGGTGCAACACGCGGCGCACTCGGACATCGGGCGTGTCCGTTCCAACAACGAAGATGTCTGGTGCATCGACCCGACGCTCCCGCTCTTCGTGATCTGCGACGGCATGGGGGGCCACGACGACGGGGAGGTCGCCGCGGCGATGGCGGCCGAAGCCTTCCGGGATCACCTGCGCCAGCGACCGGTGCGCCGCGTGCTGGATGCCTTCGTGGCGTCCCCCACCCGGGAGCACCGCGACCGGGTCCGCAAGGCGCTGCGCGAGGCCGGTCTGGCCGCCAACCGCCGCGTCCACGACGAATCGCAGGCCCACGTGCCTCCCACCACCATGGGGTGCACCCTCGACGCCGCGCTTCTCCTCGGAGATCAGGTCTTCCTCGCGCATGCTGGCGACAGCCGGATCTACCTGGCGCGGGGGCCCATCACCTCCCAGGTGACCCAGGATCACAGCCTCTACCCGTCCCTGCTCGCCCGCGGCACCATTTCACCGTCCACCCCCTGCCCCTTCCCGGACCCGCTCACCAACGCCATCGGTCTGTCCGACGATGCCACCATCGACGTGCTCTCTGTGGGGGTCCTGCGGGGCGATCGGATCCTCCTCTGCACCGACGGGGTCCACGGTGCCTTCTCGTCCACCCTGGAGCTGGGTCGGCTGCTGCGCCAGGGGGCCGTGGAGGAGACCGCCAAGGGGCTGATCGACGCCGCCAACGACGCCGGGGGCCGGGACAACGCCACCGCCATCGTCATCGAGATCGCCGAGCGCTTCGTCAACCGCCCCGCCGGCGAAGAGAGCCAGCGCCAGACCGATCTCACCGCGCTCCGCTCCAGCGCCCTCCTGTCGCGGCTCCCCGAGGCGCTCCCCCAGCGGATCGCCGCCACCGGGATCGAGATCGAGCTGGCCCAGGGCGAGACCCTGCCTCGCGTGTGCTGCAGCGCCCTCGCCTGCTACGTGCTCCTCGAAGGTCAGGTGCGCATGCCCGACGGCCGCACCTTCGGCCCCCCTGCCCTGCTCTACCCTGAATCCCTTGCTGGCGGCATGCGCGACGGGGGCCTCGCGGTGGTCGAGCGCCCCTCCCGCGCGCTGCGCTGGCGCTCCGACGACTTCCGCGATTACTGCGCCACCGACACCAACATCGCGGCCCTGCTCTACGAGCGCCTCGCTCGCCTGCTGGCCCGCTGATCGACGCGGCTCACCGCACCGGCACGAAGCCTGCGGCCAGCAGCGCGTCCTGGGCCTCCGGGCTGGCCGCGTACTCGAGGAACCGCCTGCTCTCCCCGGAAGGCTCGCCCCACGAGTAGAAGACCAGGGGCCTCACCAGCGGGTACTCCCCCCGGCGTAGCGTCCCGGTCGAGGGGGCCACGAAGGGCCCCGCCTCCGTCTTGCCGACGGGCACCTGGCGCACGGGACCCGCCACGGTGAACGAGGCAAACGAGATGGCCCGGCGGTCCACCTGCAGGCGCTTCACCAGCTCGTCGTTGGTGCGCACCACCTCGGCCCCCGGCTTGAAGACCAGATCCTCGCCAAGGAGCTGGTGCAGCGCCTCGTGGCCGCCCAGCTCCTCCGGGCGCAGCAGCAGCTGGATGCCCCCCGGCGGCCCCTCCAGCTCGGTCCAGTCCCGGATCGTGCCCCGGAAGACCCCCCGGAGCTGCTCCAGCGACAGCCTCGGCACCCCGTTGTCCACGTGGACCACGATGGCGAGGGCGTCGTACCCCACCAGGTGCTCCTTCAACCGCCCGCCGGCCCGCCGGCGCTCTTCCTCCATCGCCAGCCGCGAGGAGGCCGCCAGCATCGCGGCCGCCCCTTGCGATGCGATCAGCGTATCCAGCCCCCGCGTTGTCCCGGAGTTCACCACCTCGACCCGGATCCCCTCCCGCTCCAGCCCCTTGCGCCACCTCGGCACCACCTGCTGCCCCAGCGTCGAAGACCCCCGGATCAACAGCGGAGCACGCTGGCGGTAAGCCAGCCACCCGCCTGCCCCCGCCAGCAACGAGACCCCCGCCAGCGCCAGCCACCGCCGCCCCCGCACGGGCGCAACCTCCGGTCGCCCCTGGTTCCACGTGCCCGGCGCCACCGACAGGCACACCGAAGGCAGACCCGGCGGAATTTCCCTACCCCCATCGGTGCCCCCCCTCATCATCTGCTGCCGACGGGCCAGGATGACCCGCTGATCGCTCCCCGATGGATCCGCCATCGTGGCCTCCAGCGAGTCCTGGAGCGTCCCCGTCCGTAGCGCCTCCGCCAGCTCTCTCGCCTGCTGGAAGCGCTCCGCCGGATCTCGCCGCAAACAACGCCTCAGCACCCCGTCAAACCACACCGGCAGCCCGGGCCTCAGCCCCCGCGCCGAGGGCGGATCCTCCGACAGGATCTTCCCCAGCAACGACGCCGCGTTGTCCGCCACAAAAGGGCGCTGCCCCGTCGCCAGCTCGAAGAGCACCACCCCCAGCGACCAGAGATCCGCCCGGTGATCGACCGTCGCCGCGCTCGTGATCTGCTCCGGGGGCATGTAATAGGGAGAACCTATCAAAGCATCGGTGGCGGTGCGGCTGAAGGAGTCGGGGCCCGAAGGGGGCGGGTGCAGCAGCTTGGAGATCCCGAAATCAAGGAGCTTGAGGGTGCCCCGGCCGCCGCTCTTGCTCGGCACAAGGAAGAGGTTGGAGGGCTTGAGGTCGCGGTGCACGATCCCCACCGCGTGGGCCTCGGCAAGCCCTTCGCAGGCCTCGATGCCGAGCGCAACGAGCTCATCCAGGGGCAGGGGGCCGCGCTCCAGGAGCAGCTCGGCCAGGTCCTTCCCGTCGAGCAGCTCCATGACAAGAAAGGGCGCACCGGAGGGCAGGATGAAGCGGGCCAGGGCGTCGGCGCTCTGGGTGGCCTCGGGCAGCAGGCACTTGAGGGCCACCGGGCTATCGAGGTGCAGGTGCGTGGCGGCGAGCACGATCCCCATCCCGCCCTGACCGAGCACCCGATCGACCCGGTATTTTCCCTCGATGACCTCGCCCACCGCCGGAGCGTTCATGGCGCCACTGTACCCCAGGTCGTCCCTGACAGGAGCCTTGCCTCCCGCGGGAGCCTTCAGGCCACGCTAGAAAGACCAGTCCCACTTCTTCACCGCTCCCTTCCGGGAGGGCGAGGCCGGTCTCTCCTTGCCAGGAGCCTTGCTCGCAGGAGCCTTCTTCGCAGGAGCCTTGCTCGCAGGAGCCTTCTTCGCAGGGGTCTTCTTCGCAGGAACCTTGCTCGCAGGGGTCTTCTTCGCAGGAGCCTTGCCCGCAGGGGTCTTCTTCGCGGGGATTTTCTTCGCAGGGGCCCTGGGCTTCTTGCCCTCGGAGACGGTCTCTTGCGGCGGTCGAGGGGCAGGAGTTACGGGGGTGGAGAGGAGGGAGGAAGGGGGGATCTCGGAGCCCGGGGGGCCATCGAGGTCGACGCCAAAGATCTCCGCGAGGTCGCCGTCGAGCACCTGGATCGAGGAAGATTTCGGGGTCACCACGGGGATCTGGAGCAGCTCGCTGGCATCGACGCCTCGAAGCGGGAAGAGGAGCTCAGGTTGCCGGTCCAGGCGATGCCCGATGCCGTAGAGCACCGCGGCGACGTGCTTGCAGATGCGGGCGCCGTCGGGGCACGAGCAGGAAGGTCGCAGCTCGCCGGATCGAGGGAAGATCCCCCGGGTCGGGTCGGCGACGATCTGCAGCACCTGCTTCGAGATCTTCCCCTGGAGCAGCTCGATGAGGGAGCCGATCTGCCCCGAACATGCGGCGACGACGGGGGCCCAGCGCGCCGGCGGGAGCGGCGAGAAATGGAGCGCGACGTGGTACAGCTCGGACCCCTGGACCAGCGCACGGACCGAGGTCCCGTCGAGGTTGAGGTCGATGACGCAGCCGTGGCGCACGTAGGAGCGACCCCGGGGCAGGCGGTTGGCCAGATCAGCCTGCGCTTCGAGGGCCGTGCACCAGGCCTTGCCCCAGAAGGTCGTGGCGATGGCGCGCCCCTCGATCACCACGGGATCCACCTTGTGCCCCCCCTTGGCCATCTTCTGCACCTGCTTCACCGCGCGCACCTTGCGCTCGGCCACCGGCACGTACTCGGGCCAGACCAGGAAGGAGGAGCGGGAGGAGCGGGAGCCGTGGCGCGAGGGCATGGTTCAAGGATCGTCGGAAACAGCGTCGAGGTCGAGGGCCACGAGGTCCAGGATTTCCTGGTCCGAGAGCTCGGTGATGGCGGGCCCCAGGTCGCCCTGGAGCAGCTCCTGCGCGATCTGCTTCTTGGACCGGATCATCGCGTCGATGCGCTCGTCCAGCGTGCCCCGGCACATCATCTTGTGCACCAGCACGGAGCGCCGCTGGCCGATACGGTGCGCTCGATCGGTGGCCTGGTCCTCGACCGCCGGGTTCCACCAGCGATCGAGGTGGATCACGTGGGAGGCCGCGGTCAAGGTGAGGCCCACCCCGCCAGCACGGAGCGAGATCACGAAGAAGGGCGGCCCGTCCTCCCGCTGAAAACGATCGACCAGCCCCTTGCGTTGACCGACCGGTGTGCCCCCGTGCAAGGCCAGACCAGGAGCCCCGAAGCACCTGGTCAAGAAAGACCCTAGCGGGCCGATGAGCTCGCGGAACTGGGTGAAGATCAGCGCCCGCTCCTGCCGCTGGGCGATCTCCTCGCAGAGGGCGCCGAGGCGCAGCCATTTGCCGCTCTCTTGCGGGTCAAAGCCCCCGTCGTTTGCCACCAGCGAGGGGTGATCGCAGAGCTGCTTGAGCCGTGTCATCGACGCCAGGATGGCCCCTCGACGCCGCAGCTCGTCGGCCTCCTGCATCGCCTCCCGGAGCCCGTCCACCTCGCGCTGGTACAGCGCCGCCTGGCGCTTGCTCAGCAGGCACCAGACCGGGAGCTCGATCTTCTCCGGCAGGTCCGCGGCGATCGCGGGATCCCCCTTGCGACGCCGCAGCAGGTAGGGCCTCACCAGGCCGCGCACCCGGGCCAGGCTGGCCTCTCCCCGGGCGCTCTTGCGGGCGTACGCCGCGAAGGAGCGCTGGGTCCCCAGGAGCCCCGGGTTCAGGAAATCAAAGAGCGCCCACAGGTCCTCCGGGCGGTTCTCCACCGGGGTCCCGGTCACGACCACCCGCGCCTCCCCCTGCAGCGCCCTGGCCAGCTTCGACTGCCTGGACCCCGGGTTCTTGATGTGCTGCGCCTCGTCCAGAACCACCAACCCCCAGCGGCGCTCCCGCACCCAGGGGAGCCGCGCCAGCATCCCGTAGGAGGTCAGCACCACGTCCGCCTCTCCCGGGGCGTCGCCCTTCGCCGAGGCGTGGGCCACCCGCACCCGGAGCCCCGGCGCGAAGCGCGCCAGCTCCGCGGACCAGTTGCCAAGCAGCGAGGACGGCGACACCACCAGGTGCACCTCCCCCGGGCGGCGCCCGCGCCGGAGCAGCATCGCGGCGATGATCTGCACCGTCTTGCCCAGCCCCATGTCGTCCGCGAGGCACGCGCCCAGGCCCAGCTCCCCCAGAAAATCCAGCCACCGGGCCCCCTGCTCCTGGTACCCCCGCAGCTCCCCCTGGAAGCCCTCCAGCCGGCCTCCTTCGAGCCGCTCCGGCGCCCTCATCCGCTCCAGCGCCTGCTGCAACCAGGGGCCTGCCTCCACCCGCGACCAGGCCCGCAGCTCCTCCGGTTGCTCCGTCAGCTCGCCCGACCCCAGCCCCATCGCCAGCCGCATCGCCTCCCCGAAGGAGAGCCCCGCCCTGGCCATCTTCTCCGCGTCTTTCCAGTGCTTCAGCGCCTGCTCCAGCCGCTCCCTGTCCACCTCGACCCAGCGCCCTCGCAGCATCACCAGCCCCTCCTGCGAGCGCAGCAGCTCCTCCAGCTCCTCCTCCGAGAGCGGCTCGCCCCCGAGCACCACCGAGACCGAAAAATCCAGCAGCCCTTCGGCCCCGATGGAGCCCGGCGCCTTGCTCCCCAGGCGCGCCTGCACCACGGGCCTCGGCCTCGCTCGCCACCAGTCTGGCACCTTCACCCGCACCCCTGCTCGCTCGATCTCCGGCGTATCCCTCAGCAGCGCCAGGGCCTCCTTCGGGCCGAACGCCAGCGGGTGAAAGACCGTGTGACCGTCCACCAGCTGCCTCACCAGCGGCGACGCCTCGGCGGCCCGCTCCAGGGGCGCCAGCAGCCGGACCAGGCGCCCCTTGTCTCCGGAGGCTCCATACAGCTCCAGGGCCCTGAGCAAGGGGAGCTGCTGCACGGTCCCCCGGTCCGAGAGCTGGTGGGAAAAGGTGGCGAGGAAAGCGAAGGGGGCCGCCGGGTTGCGGCGGTTCTCGGCGAGGACAAACGTGACGCGACCGACGCGACGCCAGAGCGGGGCGTGGGCATCGAGGAGGGCGCCGAAGGAAGGGAGCGAAGGGTCGAGGGCGACCGCTGCGCGGGCGAGATCGCCCCAGAGGCGCTGGAGAAGGTCGAGATCGACGTACTCGGCGCCCTCGAAGGGCGGGAGCTGATCGAGGAGAGACCGGAGGCTCTCCCGGGGGGGCGAGACCTCCGAGGAGAGCGGGGCCTCGTCCAGGTCCGGCCTGGCGCAGAGTTGCTCGAGGAAGAGCCGGGCGAGGGAGCGAAGAAAGGCCACGGGCTCCGGCAGCGAGGTCGAGAGGGCCTCGGTGACGAGGAGCCAGAGGGCCTCGCCCGGGGCCTGCGGCAGGAGGGAGGCAAAGCGCAGGGGCAAGGCCCCCTGGGTGTCCCCCGCGGCGGTGAGCAGCTGACCCGGAGAACAACGGAGGGAAGGCCAGGAGGGAGCCGACATCGAGGCGCAGGCATAGCGAAGGCGCCTGGAGGCGACCAGGAGAGGTCGTGTGACCCCTCTGGCAGCGAAGAAATCCCACCCGCATCGCGGGGGATGGCTAAGGTGAATCCATGGGCTTTTTCGTGGGTCGAGCGTCCCTGTGGCTCGCGCTGGTGGCCGGGCTGATCGTGTCAACGAGCGCCTGCTCGGGGGCGGAGCCGGCCCCGGATGCGCCCCCGGCTGCGGCGGGGTCCGGCGGCGAGGCCGGCAGCGCCGGGGACGGGGGGCAGGCAGGGGACGGGGGGCAGGCAGGGGACGGGGGGCAGGCGGGGGACGGGGGGCAGGCAGGCGCCCCCGCGAGCGGCGGAGGGGGCACCAGCGGGGGCCGCGGCAGCAGCGGGGGCAGCGGCGCGGGCGGCTGCAGAGAGCTGGGGGCGACGTCGAGGGTCGAGGCGAGTCCAGAGGATGAGGCTGTGCTCGATCAGATTGCATCGAAGGGTCAGGTGGCATCCTTTGCGCTGGGGGTAGCGCGAGGGGACACGACCACCTGGCTCACGGCCCGCGGAGCCGCAGACCCCGCGGGCGACAGGGACGCCTCGACGGGGACGCCGTACCTGCTGGCATCGGTCACCAAGGTATTTGTGGCGGTGCTGGCCATGAGCCTGGTGGAGGAAGGGCGCCTGGATCTCGACGCCGATGTCCGGACGCTCTCGCCTGCACTGGCCCGGGTTTCACACCCTCTCCACCCGGAGGTTGCGATCACGACGCGCCACCTGCTCACCCACACCTCCTCGCTCTGGGATATCCCGTTCACCTACGACGCCACCCACGCCACCGCGGGGGATGCGGCGCTGCCGATGCGCGCCTTTGTTACCGGGTACTTTGACCCGGATTCCCCCGTATTTGGGGGCATGGATGCCTGGTGGGAGGCCCCTCCAGGCTCCTTCTCTTGCTACAGCAACATGGGGTTCGGCGTCCTCGGGGTGGTGATCGAGGAGGTCGGCGGAGCCTCCCTGGAAGAGCAGCTGCGGTCGCGCATCGCGGGGCCCCTCGGGCTCACCCACACCAGCTTTCGGGCCGATTCTTTTTGCAAGGATGTGCTGGTACGGGGCGTGAAGCCCGACGGGAAAGGCGATTTTGTGGACGATAACCTCGGGGCAGGACCTCAACCCGAAGGACACCCCGAGCTTGCATCAGGGATGCTCAAGTCCAGCGCCGCGGACATGCTGCTCTTTGCCAGGACCCTGGCGCGAGGGGGGGTGGCTCCTGATGGCACCCGGTTGCTGTCCGGCGCGACCTTCGAGGCGATGATCGCGCGGCAGCTCTCGCCAGGTATCGCGGCCTGCGGGGACGGGCGCAGCGATCCAGCCCAGCAGGCGCTGGGCCTGGTCCACTTTCCCGACGGGAGCGGGCGCGACTGGATCGGTCACTACGGCGGGATGGCAGGGGCGACGTCGGCGCTGTGGTTCGATCGAGGCAGCGAGACGGCCTACACGGTCCTGCAGAGCACGCTGGACCCGCTGGTGTTGAATGACCTGGAGATCGCGGTGCTCCAGCACCTCGATTGAGCGGAAGGGCCTGCCCGGGGACGGGCCCTCGCCGGTGCCCTGCAACCCGGTGTAGCGAAGGTCCTTGGGGGAGAGCAGGATGGGATATGCTCCCACCTTCGGGATGAGCATGAGCGCGAACGATCCGCTGTGGTTCCTGCCGGCGAGCCGAGAAATAGGCCCGTTCCGGTTCTCCTCGGTGCTGGGCGTGGGGGGCAAACCCTGAGCCTCAGCGTGGTGGACGCGGAGGGGCGGCCCTTCGTGATGAAGATCCCGGTGCTGGAGAGCTACCGGGACCCCTCGTGGCGAGGTCGCTTTGATCGCGAGGTGTTGCTGCTGCGGCAGCTGGTGGGGCCGGCCTTCCCGGCGCTGCGGGCCTTCGGTCGCTACAGCACGGGGGACCACCGCAACATCCCGTACATCGTGACCAGCCTGCCCATCGGGCCGACCCTGCGCGACATCATCCTGCAGCGGCGCGCGACGGCGGTGCGACCGGACGTGGTCGGGGCGCCCTTCCTGCTCCGCTCCCTCGCCGAGGCGCTGGCCGAGGCCCACGAGCGCGGCATCGTCCACCGCAACCTCCGGCCCGACAAGATCGCCGTGGCCCACAACCAGGTGCAGATCCTTGATTTTCTGCTGGGCCTGGCCTCCGCGGAAGAGGCCGAGGACCGGGAGCTGGGGGCCGGCTTCGAGCAGGACCTGACCCACGACAAGGATTTCCTCGGCACGCCTGACTACATCGCGCCGGAGCAGGCCCGATCGCCTCACAACGTGGATGCGCGGGCCGACCTCTACAGCCTGGGCCTCATCCTCTTCGAGTACCTCACCTACGACCGACCTTTTGGCCAGAGCCAGAGCGTGCTGGACGCGCTCTCGCAGCACCTGACCCGCGATATCCCCCCGCCGTCGAGCCGCGTGAGCGAGATCCCCCGGGATCTGGATGAGATCATCGTCAAGCTGACGCGCCGCAAGGCCGACGAGCGTTACCAGAGCGCCGACCAGGTGGTCGCCGCGATCGACGAGCTCTTCCAGGCGCGCCGCGGGGCGACGGTGACGCACGTCTGCCACGCGCCCGGCAACGGCCGCCTCGGCCCCTACCGCATCCAGGAGGCGGTGGCGGTCACCGGCAAGACCGCGCTGCTCCGCGCCGAGGACAGCCGGGGTCGCCTCTTCCTGGCCAAGGTGCCCAGCCGCGGCGGGGCCACCAGCGTCGCGTACCTCGAGCATTTCCGCCGCGAGGTCGAGATCCTCCACGAGGTCGCGGGCCCCCAGTTCCCGGCCCTGCGCGCCTCGGGCACCTACGACGCCCAGGGGTACCCGGGCCTCCCGTTCCTGATCATCGATCCGCCTGCCGGCATGACCCTGCGCGAGCTCATCGATCAGCGCCGCAGCAAGGGCTACGGCCCGGACGTCGAGGGCGCCCCGCAACTGCTGCGGAAGCTCGGGTTGCTGCTGGGCGAGGTCCACGGCAAGGGGATCTTCCCCTGCCACGTGCGCCCCGACAGCGTGGTGATCCACGAGGGCAACGTCCAGCTCCAGGAGTTTGTCCTGGCCCAGGGGGCAGACAACGAGACCGTCGCCGCCGGCGGCTCCACCTCGGCCCTCGCCAGCTACGCCGCGCCCGAGCAATTCTCCCGGGATCAACCCCTCGATGAGCGCGTCGATCTCTTCGCCCTCGGCGTCGTGCTCTACGAGTACCTGACCTTCGAGCTGCCCTACGGCCTGGTCACCAGCCGGCAGGAGGCGCTGCTGCGCCTGATGTCCCAGACCCCCGTGGCCCCCTCCCTCCGTACCCCTGGCATCTCGCCTGCGCTCGAGCGCCTTGTCCTCCGCCTGCTGTCCCGCAACCGCGAGGAGCGCCCTTCCAGCGCCTACGTCGTCGCCAAGGAAGCCCTCGCCCTCGGTTGAACGGGCCGCGAGAAGCCAGATCACAGGGAGCTGGGTCCCGGATGCTTGCCCTCCCGGGTCGAACCGTCAGGATCGAGGAGGATGGCGCGTCAGGAGGGGGCCCACACGTCGTGGGCGCCCTCTTCCCCCGGAGTCCTTCGTGCTCACCATCGCCCCCCGCGCGTGACGCTGTCACGCGGAGATAGCGCCACGCGCTGATCGAGCAGGCCCTCCTGGCGGGCAGGCTCGTGGGTGAGTCCACCAGCGCACGTTGTCACGATCGCTGGACGCCGCGGGCTCTCCCCGGCTGCCCGCTCCGCACCTGTCCGTCGCGGCGCCGGGTAAGTCCATGGGTACGAAAGCCAAGATCAAGTCGAAGAATCGTCGTCGGGCACAGAAAGCCGCCCGTAAATCCGCGCAAAAGGCCCTCTACGAGAGCCGGATGCGCTCCGGTCAGAACACCAAGAGCAAGCGCGCAAAGCTCCGGATGAAGCGTGAGCACCAGGTCCGGGTCGTACGGCATGCCGACGGCCCCTGCACCAACGTGGGGTGCGCTCGTTGCAACCCGATCGAGCAAAACCTGCTGCCTCCCTCCCTCTACCACACGCTCAAGAAGTGACCCGCCTCCCCGCGGTGTGAGCAGCCCGCAGCCGCCGTCGCGCGCTGCGGGCTGCGGGGGCTCAGCCCCAGGGGAACCGGCACCAGCGGGGCCCGTACACCGCGCCCAGATCCCGCACTCCGGAGGCCAGGACCCCCATCGCCATCAGGGGCATCACCCACCGCAGCAACGCGGGGGCCTGCCAGGGGGCAAACCCGGTCGGGGCTGCGGCCCACGCTTGCAGCTCGGGGAGCAGGTGCGCGAGCACCGCGCCGTAGAGGATCCCCATCACCGCGTGCGCCCCCAGCACCCCCTGGAGCGCGAGCAGCCAGAGCGCCGTGCTCATGCTTCTTCGGGCCTCACGCGCCCCTCGTAGGAGACCAGCAGCCCCACCACCGGCGCCTCGATCTTCACCGCCACCGCCACCTCGGCCCCCTCCCCTCGCGCCCGCCCCTCGACCCGCGGCCACAGCGCCCGCGGCAGCGGGATCGTCCAGCCCCGCAGCCCCACCTTCGCCCCCACCTGCCGGAACCGCAGCTCTCCCCCCTCGACCTCCAGCCGGAAGCAGCACTGGACCAGGTTCATCTCCTCGATCAGCAGCTCGCCCTCGCGCCACTGCACCGATCGCAGCGGTTGACCCCCGAAATCACGGATCCACCGCTCTTCCCCGGGGCTCCGCTCGACGCACAGGGCGATCGCCCGCGAGGCCCCCGCCGCCGGCAGCCGCAGCACCCACCCCACCAGCCTCGCCAGCCAGCCGCCCCCGCGGGCCACCCGGAACACGCCCCGGGCCCGAGGGCTCTTTGTATGGAGAATATCTACAGGGGGGGCGAGGTCGGCGCGGGCGGGGCCGAGGATCGAGGCGTAGAGAGGGAGCTCACTCACGGGGGGCCCCCGGGCTACCGCAGCCGCAGCCGCCGCCCTGGAGCGGGGGGGGCGGAGGGGGCGGAGAGAGGCAGATGGCCGGGAAAACGCGGGGCCCGGGGGCGAGGACGAGGGAGAGCTGCGCCCGGGGCTGCACCTCGACCACGCTGGCAGGCAGGGTGCGACCGTCGTGGAACCGGACCTCGACGCGATGAGCGCCGGGGAGCACGGGGATCTCACCGGGTTCGACGGGCTGGCCGTCCAGCAGCAGGGAGCCAGGGGCGCCGAGGGAGACGCGCAGCAGGCCGACGCGAGCGCGGGTCCGGTCCGCGAGGCGCTGGATCTCGGCGAGCAGCTCGGGGGCGACGTCCGGGTCGAGGAGGATCCGGTCGTAGAGCGGGAGCGCGAGATCAGGCCGGGCGGCGCGCTCGTGAAGGGCGGCGATCTGGGCCAGGATCTTCGGGTGTGGGTGGATCCGGGCCGCCTGGTTCAGCAGGTCGAGGGCTGCCTCCGGGGTGCCGTTGTGCAGCTCGTCGAGGGCGCGCCGGAAGAGCTCGCGAGCGGCCTGTTGCTCCTCGGCCGGGGTGAGCTTCCAGGAGGGGGCGGAGGCGGAAGCGGCGGGCCCGGCGGCCAGCACCGGGGCGGCCCCGCCGACCTGGAGCGACAGCCCCGCCCCGGCCAGAGAGAGCGCGAGCAGCCGCGCCCTGCGCGAGAGGATGGCGTCGCGATCGGTGCCCGCGGACATGCGACGATGGTAGACCGCTTTCGACGCTTTCCCCAGGGCCTCGCGCGGACCACGAAATTCCCCCGTCATGCCTCCTCTTCCCTTCCCCCTCCCTTCGCCCTCGCTGCTGCTGTTGCTGCTGGGGGGCGCCTTCGCTCTCCAGGCCGCCAACGCGCTGCGCCCTCTCCGGTGGCCCGGCGTGCTGTCGGCCGCCAGCTTCTTCGCGGGCTGGCTGACCGACGAGCTGCTGCTGCATCACCTGGGGTGGCAGCTCGCGGCGGTGCTGGGTCTGGTGGCGCTCGGAGCCCTGGCGACCCCTCTGGGCTGGGCCGGGCTGGGGCTGTCGGTGGTGGCCTGGGGCGGGTTGCTGCTGGCGCTGCGCCGGAGCCGCCGCACCGCCGATATCCTGGAGCAGGCGCTCCAGCAGGGGTTCGAGGGCCACCCGGAGGCCCGGGCCGCGGAGGCCCAGCGCTGGCGGGTGGACTGGTGGCGCATCGCCTGGGTGGTGCCCTTCCGGCGGCGCGACGTGGAGGTGCAGCGCGACATCGTCTTCGCGACCCCCGGGGGCAAGCCGCTGAAGCTCGATGTCTACCGGGCGCGGGGCGCCCGGGGGGTCGCCCCCACGCTGCTCTTTGTGCACGGCGGCGGCTGGGTCGTCGGCAGCAAGAACGCGCAGGGGTTGATGACCGTGAACCACATGGCCTCCTGCGGCTGGACCTGCGTCAACATCACCTACCGGCTCAGCCCCCGGGCCACCTTCCCGGATCACCTGATCGACGTGAAGCAGGCGATCCGGTGGGTCCGCGAGCAGGGCCGGGCGCACGGTTGTGACCCGGATTTCCTCGTGATCGCCGGCGGCTCTGCGGGGGCCCACCTGGCCTCGCTGGCGGCCCTCACCCCCAACCGCGCCGAGTACCAGCCCGGCTTCGAGCACGTGGACACCACGGTCCAGGGGTGCGTCGGTTACTACGGGGTCTACGACTTCGCCGACCGCCACCACCACTGGCCTCACCGGGAATTTCGCCTCCTCCTCGAGTTGCTGGTGATGAAGAAGCGCCAGCGCGACGCGCCGGAGGCCTACGAGGCCGCCTCCCCCATCGCCCAGGTCGGCCCCCACGCCCCCCCTTTCCTGCTCTTTCACGGGGACCACGACAGCCTCGCGCCGGTCGACGAGGGACGCGCCTTCGCCCGGGCCCTCCGCGCGGCCTCCCCCGAGCCCGTCGTCTACGCCGAGCTCCCGGGGGCCCAGCATGCCTTCGAGATCTTCCCCTCGATCCGCTCCACCCTCACCATGCAGGCGGTCGAGCGCTTCCTGGGCGCCCTCCTCCGCCGGCGCCCCTCAGATGTCCGCGAACAGATCCTGGAGCCGCGCGTCCAGCGCGCAGGCGATCTTGTAGAGGCTCGGGATCGACGCTGACGACTCGGCCCGCTCGATCTGCGACAGCAGCGACACCGACAGACCCGTACGCTTGCTCATCTGCTTCAGCGTCAGCTTCTGATCCTTCCTCATCGTCCGGATCCTGTCCCCGATCAGCCGGTGGAGCTGCTCCTCGGGCGTCCGCGCCAGCCCCTTCTTCACCATCACCCGATCCACCACCGCCCGCAGCTCCTCCACCTGGAACGGCTTGGTGATGTAGTCCACCGCGTCCAGCTTCATCGTGGCCACCGCGCTCTCCAGGTTCGGGTACCCGGTGAAGATCACCACCGCCACGTCGCTGTCCACCTTCCGGATCCGCCTCAGCACCTCGATGCCATCCATCTTCGGCATCATCAGATCCAGGATGATCATGTGGTAGCTGCCGTTCCTCACCTCCTCCTCCGCCTCCAGCGGGTTGGTGAGGCTCGCCACCGTCATGCCGTCCTTCTCCAGGATCGTCGTCACGTATTCGCAGATCGCCTTGTCGTCGTCGATGACCAGAATCCGCACCTGGGGCACCTGGATCGCCATGTTTTTGCCTCGCCTGGCGTGAGTTACAGTCACACTAGAACCCACTCTTCCCGCGGGTCAACCCCCAGCACACCACCCGCCACCGGTCTGCACCGGCGGCCCGTCCTGTTCTACAGTGGCGCGGTGAAACGCTGGAGCTTCCTGGGCCTCGGGCTCTTGCTTGCGTGCAAATCCGAGCCCCCACCGCCATCATCTGGCCCGCGGGTGGTCGAGCCCCGATCGGCGACGCCGGTCGCCCCCCCCGAGCCGACGCCGGTGCCCGCGGCGACCCAGCCGCCACGCCCCCGGATCATCCCGGAAGAGCAGGTGATCACGGTCCAGGGCCAGGGGGGGGTGACGCTCGGCGCGAGCTGGTACCCGACCAGCAAGGAGGCGCCGGTGCTGGTGCTGCTGCACCGGCTGGCCGGGAACCGCGGCGACTGGCAGCCCCTGGTGCAGGCGCTGCGTAAGGAGGGGCCCGAGCTGTCGATGCTGGCCCTGGATCTGCGAGGACACGGGCAGTCCGGGGCCTCCGAGGGGCGCAGCGGCGGCGGGCTCCAGGGCAAGGACATCGAGCGCATGCCCGAGGACCTGGCGCTGGCGTTGACGGAGGTCGAGCGGCGGCTCGGGGCGAGGCCCACGCGGCTGCTCGGGGTGGGCGCCGATCTGGGCGCGACGGTGCTGGTGCTGGCGGCGAACCAGGACCCGCGCTGGTCCGCGCTGGCGCTGGCGGCCCCCGTGGCCGGGCTCCGGGGCGTTGACCTGTACCGCCCCTTCTCGGCGCTGCGCCAGCGCTCCATCCTGCTGATGGCGGCCCGGGAGGACCCGGTCTCCCGCGAGCCATTCCAGGCCATGAGCGGCATGGTGGGGCTGAACCTGACGACCCGCCAGTACGAGGGGACCGAGCACAATTTCACCAGCCTGGCGGTGAAGAACGCGACCCTGTGGCCCGAGCTGGTCACCTGGCTGGGGGGGGTCGCCCAGGGGGGCCCGCCCCCGGCATCCTCGGCGGCCCCCTCGGCTGCGGCCCCGCCCTCCGCGGCCCCGGCGCAGCCTTCGAGCTCCGCGGCGCCGGGGCGAGGCCCGGGGGGGAAAAAATGAACGAGAGCGAGCGCGGCAAGGAGGAGTTCTACTCCGAGGTCCAGGAGCTGATCGAGGGGCTCTCGCGGGACCTGCTCTCCCTCGATGATCAGGAGAAGCGCAAGAAGGTCGAGCCGGATCTGGTCAACGACATCTTCCGCGCGGTGCACACGCTCAAGGGGCTGGCGGGCCTCTTCGGGGCGAGCCGCCTCGGGGTGCTCTCCCACAACCTGGAAGAGATCCTGGATGACCTGCGGCTGGGCCGCCGCCCCCTCACCCGGGAGGCCATCGATCTGCTCTTCAAGAGCATCGATGCCTACGGCCAGCTCCTGCACATGGAGCAGAGCCAGGAGGTCGATGTCCCGCCGGCGCTCGAGCAATTTTTCCAGGATCTTTCCCGGTTCGTGCATGTCTCCGAGGGGCCCGCGCTGGCCCCGCTCGCCGAGTACGAGCTGGACGCCGGGCTCCTGTCCGTGCTCACCGAGTACGAGGAGCACCGCCTGCGTACCAACATCCAGCAGGGCATGTCGCTGTTCCGGGTGCGGACCATCTTCAAGCTCCAGACCATCGACGAGGAGCTGGAGCAGCTGAAATCCGTCGCCAAACCCCTGGGCGAGATCATCACGTACCTGCCCACCGGGGGCGGCGACAGCGACACCATCGAGCTCGAGGTGCTGATGGCCTCCGGGGCTCCCCCGGGGCAGCTGCAGAAGACCCTGGGAGGCCCCCTCATCCGCATCGAGGAGCTGGCACGACGCAGCTCGGCCCCGGCCCCCGCGCCGGCGTCGGAGGAGCATGGGCACGAGTCGCTGGCGCCGGCAAAGGAGGTCGATAGTGACCCCCATGAGCTGCGGCCGACGCCGGGCCTCCAGACGGCGTCGTTGAAGAGCGTGTCGCAGACGGTGCGGGTGGATATTCGCAAGCTGGACAGCCTGATGAACATCGTGGGCGAGCTGGCGATCGTGAGGGCGTCGCTGGCGCGGATCATGGAGCGGGTGAGGGGGCAAGGGGCGCTGCGGGAGCTGGGGGTGGAGCTGCACCGGCTGCACCGGGCGTTCGACCGGCACCTGGGGCAGATGCAGGACGGGATCCTGGAGGTGCGGATGGTGCCGATCGGGCAGATCTTCGATCGGCTGGGGCGCATCGCGAGGCAGGCGAGCCGGGAGGCGGGGAAGCAGATCAACCTGGTGATCACGGGGGCGGAGACCGAGGTGGACAAGCTGATCGTGGAGGAGCTGAGCGACCCGCTGATGCACATGGTGAGGAACGCGATCGACCACGGGATCGAGGGGCCAGAGGAGCGGCAGCGGGTGGGGAAGCCGGAGCAAGGGACCATCGCGATCAACGCGTTCCAGAAGGGGAGCCACGTGTACCTGGAGGTGGAGGACGACGGGCGAGGGATGGACCCGGCGAGGCTGATCGAGACGGCGATCCAGCGGGGGTTTCTGTCGGAGCAGGACTCCCGGGAGCTGAGCCACCAGGACGCCTTCGCGCTGATCTTCCTGCCCGGGTTCTCGACGAAGACGACGGTGGACATGCTGGCGGGGCGCGGGGTCGGGATGGACGTGGTGAAGACGAACATCAGCCGCCTCGGCGGGGTGATCGACGTGCAGAGCGACGTGGGGGTGGGCACCAAGATGACGATCACGCTGCCGATCACGCTGGCGATCCTGAGCGCGCTGATCGTGCACGTGGGCGGGCAGCCCTTCGCCGTGCCGCTGTCCAGCGTGCAGGAGGCGCTGGTGTTCGATCCGGCGAACCTGCGCACGGTGGACAACCGGGAGGTGATGACGCTGCGGGGGGCGACGCTCCCGGTGGCGAGGCTGGCGCGGCTCTTCCAGATGGAGGAGCAGAACCGGGGCTTCGTGGTGGTGGTGGCGGCCGGGTCCCGGCGCCTGGGCCTCGTGGTGGATTACCTGGAGGGGCAGCAGGACATCGTGATCAAGCCCCTGGGCCCCTCGCTGCGCCAGGTGCGGGGCTTCGCCGGGGCGGCGCAGCTGGGCGACCAGCGGGTGGGGCTGGTGCTGGACAGCCCGGCGCTGGTCGAGGAGATTTTGGCAGGAGAAGTCGGCAAGACCCCCTTGGGGTTGCGCCGAGGCATGGCATGATGGGGGCGTGGTTAACAGCAGAGGGTCCCGTCAGCTCGGTCGGCGCGCGCAGGCAGCGGAGCGGGGGGGGGTCACCGAGTTTCTCGCGCTCCGGCTGGGCAGCGAGATCTACGGCGTGCCCCTGACCCACGTGCGCGAGATCCTGGTCGCCCCCCCGCTCACGCAGGTGCCGCGGGCCCCCCACGACGTGCTCGGGATCATCAACGTGCGGGGCCACCTCGTCACCGTCATCGATCTCAAACGGAGACTCGGTCTGCCGGACCTGGAGCCCCCGCGCAAGGGGCGCGTGCTGCTGGTTCCAGGGCCCGAGGGAGAGCTGCTAGGGTTGAGCGTGGACGAGGTGCTGCAGGTGTACCGTCTCTCCGAGAGCGAGATTGAACCCGCGGGGGTGCTGGGCGGCAACGTCGCCGAGCACGTCGCCGGCATCGGACGCCGGGACGGCGCGCTGCTCATCCTGCTCTCGCCGCGGGCGCTGCTCGGGGGTGCCGCGTGAGGGTCCTCGCGAGGGGCCGGGCCGAGGTCCAGAAGACCTTCGTGGCCTTCGCGGTGGCCGAGATCCTCTACGCGCTCGACGTGATGCACGTGGTACAGATCGTCAACCCGGGGCCCGTCGATCCGCTGCCCTACATGCCCCACGCGGTGACCGGTGTCTCCGATTTCCGGGGCACGGTCGTGCCGGTGATCGACCTGAGGCTGCGGCTGGGGGCCCCCCCGGCCGCCGGCGAACGCCGGGAAAAATGGCTGGTGGTCCGCAGCGGCGGCGCCATGGGCGCGCTCCTGGTCGACGAGGTCCGCGACGTGTTCAGCTCGCCGCTCAGCCAGATCCGCCCGCCGCCCCGCTCCGGCGACGAGGAGCTCCGGGCCCTCGGCGGTGTCCTCCAGCACGAGGAACGCATGGTGTTTGTCCTGGATCTCCCCAGGCTCCAGCCCCTGCTCGAGGCCGTGGAGCAACCCGCCGCCGAGCCCCCTCCTCCGCGGGAGGAACCCCGCGGGAGGAAGGCATGACCACCCCTCGCTGGCGCCCCGAAGGGCCGAGGCTCAACCCCGCCGAGCGCGCCCAGCTCCTCTGGATCTTCCGCGAGGAAGCGGGCCTCGAGTTCCCCCAGGATACCGAGTACGTCATCGAGCGGAAGCTCCAGGATCGCCTGCTCCAGCTCAACCTCAAGGATTTCACCGAGTACATCCGCCTGCTGCGGTCCCCCGCGGGGCGCCCCGAGCTCGACCAGGCCCTCGAAGAGGTCACCACCCACGAGACCTACTTCTTCCGCGAGGATTACCAGCTCCGGATCTTCCAGCAAGAGCTGCTCCCCCAGCTCAAGGCCCTGGCCGAGGGCCGCCGGCGCCTCACCCTCTGGAGCGCCGGCTGCTCCAGCGGCGAAGAGGCCTACACCCTGGCCATGCTCCTGAGCGACGCGGGGCTCTTCGACGGCTGGACCCTGCGCGTGGTGGGCAGCGACCTCTCGCGCCGCTGCATCGCCCACGCCCGCCGCGGCGTCTACGGTCGCTCCTCCTTCCGCGCGGTCCCCCGCGACTACGAGAGCCGCTTCTTCGCGGAGGAGGCCGGCCGCCTCTCGGTGCTGCCTGCCATCCGCGAGCGCTGCCTCTTCCTGCATGCCAACCTCCTCGATCAGGAGCGCCACATCACCCTGGGGCGCTTCGAGGCCATCTTCTGCAGGAACGTGCTGATTTACCTCGCCGAAGAGGCCCGGGAGCGGGTGATCCAGCTCCTCCATGACCGCCTCCAGCCTGGCGGGTACTTGCTGCTCGGACACTCCGAGTCGCTGCTGCACACCGAGAGCCCGTTCGAGGCCATCCATCTGCAAGGGGATGTGGTCTATCGACGCCCTCCAGAGGGCGGGAGAAGCCGATGAAGGAAGAGAAGCGGAAGATCCGTGTCCTCGTGGTCGATGACTCGGCCTACAACCGCCGCAACATCGCCGAGATCCTCTCGCAGAGCGGCGAGGCCGAGGTCATCGGCAAGGCCATGGACGGCGAGGAGGCCCTCCGCCAGGCCCTCGCCCTCAAGCCCGATGTCATCACCCTCGACCTCGAGATGCCCCGGATGGATGGCTTCACCTTCCTCCGCATCCTGATGTCCAGGCAGCCCACCCCGGTCATCGTCGTGTCCAGCTACTCGCAGCGCGACAACGTCTTCAAGGCCCTCGAGCTCGGCGCCCTCGAGTTCATCGCCAAGCCCGACCGCCAGCTCTCCACCGACGGCGAAGAGCTGAAGCAAGAGCTGCTCCAGAAGATCCAGATGGTCCGCGCCCTCCGCCACGGCATCAGCGGCGCCCGCCTCTCCAAGACCTCCCCCCGCGAGGCCACCCCCGCCCCCGTCGAAGAACCCCCTCGCTGGCTCGTCGGCATCGCCTCCAGCACCGGCGGCCCCACCGCTCTCCTCGAGATCTTTGGCCGCCTCAACGACCGCATCCCCGCCGCCATCGTGGTCGCCCAGCACATGCCCGACAAGTTCACCCGCACCTTCGCCGAACGCCTCGATAAACGCGGCCCGTTCCGCGTCTCCGAGGCCCAGAACAACGACCTCCTCACCGCCGGCGTCGCCCTCGTTTGCCCCGGGCGCCAGTGCATGGAAGTCTCCCGCTCCTCCCAGGACCTCCGCGCCAGGCTCGCCCCGCCCGCCCCCACCGACCGCTACATCCCCAGCGCCGATCGCCTCCTGCGTAGCGTCGCCCAGAGCCACTCCATCCGCTCCATCGCCGTCATCCTCACCGGCATGGGCGACGACGGCCTCGCCGGCGCACGCGCCGTCCACGAGGCCGGCGGCCTCGTCGTCGTCGAGAGCCCCGAGACCGCCGTCGTCAACGGCATGCCGGGCTCCGTCGAGCGCGCTGGCCTCGCTCACCATGTCCTCCCTCTCCCCGCCATCGCTGAATTCCTGATAGGCCTGGGTCAAAGCTGACAATGATCGGCGCCATGACGCGCCGTGGTTGACGCGCTGCTCGTGAAAAGCCCCGTTTGCAAGCCTTCGAGACTCCACTAGAACGCTCTCCCGTGAGCCCTGACGATATGGGCCAGAAACATCGCCGAAACAGGAGAGCCGAGATGAGCGAGTCCAAGCAAGCGGAGGCAGCTCGGGTAGAGCAGCCGGCGAAGTACGACTTCTTCAAGACCATCCAGGGGTACCTCGACGAGGCCTCCGACGCGATCCATCTCGAACCGTACATCCGCACGATCCTGTCGCAGCCGAAGAACGAGATCATCGTCAACTTCCCGGTGCGCATGGATGACGGTTCGGTGCGCCTCTTCAAGGGGTACCGGGTCCAGCACTCGAACATCATCGGCCCCTTCAAGGGCGGCGTGCGCTACCACCAGGACGTCACCCTCGACGACTGCAAGGCCCTCGCGGCGATGATGACCTGGAAGTGCGCGCTGATGCGCCTGCCCTACGGCGGCGGCAAGGGCGGCGTGAAGTTCGACCCTCGCACGCTCTCCAAGGCCGAGCTGCAGCGCGTGACCCGGCGCTTCTTCTTCTCCCTTGGCAGCAACATCGGCCCCGACTTTGACATCCCCGCGCCGGACGTCGGCACCAACGCCCAGACCATGGCGTGGGCCATGGACACCTACGCCAACACCGTCGGCCACATCAACAAGCAGGGCGTCAAGGGCGTCGTCACCGGCAAGCCCATCGCCAGCGGCGGCACGCTGGGCCGCGAGAAGGCGACCGGTCAGGGCGTCGTCCACTGCATCACCGAGTGGGCCCAGGAGAAGGGGTTCAACCTCGAAGGCGCCACGATGATCGTCCAGGGCTTCGGCAACGTGGGGTCCCACACCGCTACGATCCTCAGCCGCATGGGCGTCTCGACCATCGCCGTCGGTGACCACTCGGGCTACCTCTACAACCCCGAGGGCTTCAACCCCCACAAGCTCCAGGATTACGTCGCCACCCACGGCAGCATCGCCGGCTACCCCAGCGGCAAGGCCATCACCCGCGAAGAATTCTTCGCCACCAAGGCCGACCTCTTCGTCCCCGCCGCCCTCGAGAACCAGATCGGCGTCAAGGAGGCCCGCGCCCTCGACGTCAAGGTCATCGCCGAGGGCGCCAACGGCCCCACGCACCCGGCCGGCGAGAAGATCCTCCTCGAGCGCGGCATCGACATCCTGCCCGACGTCCTCGCCAACGCCGGCGGCGTCACCGTCAGCTACTTCGAGTGGGTCCAGAACAAGCGCAGCGAGAGCTGGACCCTGGAAGAGGTCGACGAGAAGCTCGAGACCGCCATGCGCCGCGCCTACCACGACGTCGCCAACATGGCCCGCGCCAAGCGCCTCCCCATGCGCATCGCCGCCTACGCCGTCGCCCTCAACCGCATCCAGAGCGTCTACCGCGAGCGCGACATCTTCCCGTTAGCGACCGCCGCCCTGGCCCCCTCGCCCCGCGCTCACCAGTCGTCGCGGCGAGCCAGCGCCGCGCGGCGCCAGCCCTCTTCCACCATCAGCGGGCGGCCCACGGCGCAGGGGGTATCCTGCTTGCAGACCCGCGACTCCCCCTCCAGCAAGCAGAACTCGGGGGCCGTGCAATCCGCGTTGCCGCCGCACTTGTCGTCGGGCTTCTGGCACGCAAAGCCGAAATCAAAGCAGATCTCGTCGTTGCCGTAGCTGTTGCACAGGCCGCCCCCGCAGTCCTTGTCGTCGCGGCACCCGGACTTCACGCAGCGCCCCACCGGATCACCACACAGGCAGATCTGCCCGTCCCCGCAGTCCGCGTCCTTGGTGCATCCGTAGTTGCAGCCACAGCCAGGACCCTCGAAGCCCGAGCTGGCCTTGCAGTAGCCGTTCGGTGCATCCGTGCAGTCCGCATCCGTCTTGCAGTTGCCGCCCTGGTCGGTGTTCGGACAGACGTCGGCGCGCGGCAGCAGGCTGGGGCACTCGATGGCCTCGCGACGGTGCACCGCCCCGTTGGCGCAGACCTCGACCCCCGTCGGCTTGCCCCCGACCTCCACGGGCTTCGGATCCAGGCAGGGATGAGCGTTGAAGCCCGCCTGCCCGCCGCTGCCTCCGGTCGCCCCGCCGCTGCCCCCGGCCCCTGCCGTCCCTGCGGTACCAGCAGCCCCCGCTGTCCCTGCGGTGCCGCCGGAGCCCGCGGTGCCGGCCGTCCCGCCGGCGCCAGCCCCGGAGCCACCAGCGCCCGCCGTGCCGCCCGCTCCAGCCCCACCGGAGCCCCCGGCCCCCGGGTTGGTGGTGCCGGTCTGGCTCTCGGAGGAGGAATCCCCGCAGGCGATGGCGGGGACGGTCACCGCTGCGATCAGCAGCGCTCGAAGAAAGGTAGCTCGATCTGCGTTCATGAGGGGTCATGGTAGCCCGAGGCTCACGACCCGTGAACGGTTTGTGATGCGAGGAACCGCTGGGGGCGGGTCGGGAGCAGCACGTTCAACAGGACGGTGGAGCCAGGATGCCTCCTGTTGTGAGCCATCCACGACAGCGGGTAGACCCACAGCACCGGCCAAAGCGTCGAAAGAGCCGCGCATGTCGAGGGGCTCGACGGCGACAAAGACGCGGACGGAAGGCGGCAGCGTCAGCACGCGCGAAGC
>JALOQB010000515.1 GCA_025453595.1 Polyangiaceae bacterium | reverse complement strand
CGGCTCGACGATGCACTGACCGGCCATGCACGTCTGGTTCACCCCGGTGCAGTCCGCGTCGCTCTTGCACTCCGCGGGCGCGGTGCCCTGGCAGAGGCCGCCCTGGCAGAACTGGCTGCTGGCGGAGCAGGCGCCCTCGACGCAGCTCTGCCCCGCCGGGCACGACGCGCCCTCGTCGATCTGCCCGTCCTTGTCGTCATCCAGCCCGTTGCACACCTCGGCCTGGGGACCATCCGCCACGCACAGGCTGTTCTGGCAGACCTGCCCCGACGGACAGTCCGCGTTCGAGGAGCACCCCGCCGTCGTGCCGCCGCCGGAGCCGCCGTTCCCTGCCGGATCGCTCCCTCCGGTGTTCTTCCCGCTCGACCCGCCCTCGCCGCTCGCCCCTGCGACGCCGGAGCCCGCAGCGCCGCTGGTCCCGGCCCCGTTGACGTTGTTCTGGTCCTTGCCCAGCGACGAGTCTTCCTCGATGGAGCAGGCGGCGAGTGTGAAGGCGACCAGGGAGAGGGCGAAGCGGAAGGATGTCTGGATGTGCATGATGTCCTCGTTCTCCTGGTGGGTGGCCGCGCCGCTCGTGGTCCGTCACGAAAAGAAGAGCACCCCTTCGTTTCTCTTCAGGGCTCGCCGCAGGCCGACCGCAGCGCCACCGCGTAGGGCGACCGCGGGTGTTGCTCCAGGAACGACCGCACCTGCTCCCGCACCGAGGCCCCTTGCCCGGAGCGGCAGGCCACCTGCATCGACAGCATGCTCCGCTCGTGCGCCAGCGCCCCCTTCGGGAACCTCGCCTGGTGCTGCGCCAGCGCCTCCCGGGTCCCGCCCAGATCACCCCGCGCCAGCGCTTCTCGCGCCGAGGTCAGCAGCGCCAGCTCGGCCTGCAACGAGTCCGCCTCCGGGGCAACGCGAGGCGCTGCCCTGGCCGCGCCACCCGTCGCCGCTGGCTCCGGTGAAGACGGCGCCGCCAGCGTGTCGCCTGGCCCCGGCGCGGGCGGCGTTGCCGGCGCAGCACCGGGCTCCGGTGCCGACGACGCCGTCTGCGGTGCCTCCGCTGCAGGCACCGCAGTGGCCTGCCCCACCGCCACCGCGACCACGGGCCTCGGCGCCGGGGCAGGCGCGGGCCCTCGCGCCGTGGCCACCGCCAGCGCCACGGCCCCCAGCAGCCCGGACCCCAGCCCAGCCTTCCCCAGCAGCGACAGCCCGGCCCCCACCGCCCCCGCAGGTGCCGCCAGAGGTGCCGCCGGAGGTGCCGCCGGAGGTGCCGCCGGAGGTGCCGCCGGAGGAGAATCCGGTGGCGCCTCCGGTTCATGTGGAGCTTCTATACGAGCCGCCAGCAGGGCCCTCAGCCGCTCCTTGTCCCCCGGCGGCGGCGCGTCGCCGCGCGCCATCCGGACGAGTTTCCTGGCTTCCGGGTTCAGATCGCTCATGGGTGCATCCTGTCGTGGCGAGCGCGGTGCCGCGCGAGGGCCTGTTCAAAGTCTTTCCGGGCGAGCCGCAGCCTGGAGTACGCCGTGTTCAGGTTGATGCCGAGGGCCTCGGCGATCTCGGGCACCGGCGTCTCCTCCAGCTCGGCCAGGATGAAGACGGCGCGCTTCTCGTCCTCCATCTCGTCCAGAAGCCCGTTGAGGATCCGGGCGGCCTCCGCGGTCCGGGCGGCCTCGTCCGGGTTGTGACCGGGGGCGAGCAGCATGTCCAGATCTTCCATACTTGACCCGGCCAGCGGGGCCTCCTTGCGGTGGAAGGTCCGCCGGTGATCCTTCGCCACCTTGAGCGTGATCCCGAAGAGCCAGGTGCGCACCGAGGAGCGCCCCTCGAACTCGTGGAGCTTCCGGTGGACCACCAGGAAGACCTCCTGCAGCGCGTCGTCCACCGAGGGCTCCCGCACCCCGAGGCGCCGCAGCGTCCGCCAGACAAAGGAGAAATGCTCGTCGTAGAGCGCGTCAAAGCTGGGCCGGAGCGCCTCGCCGACCCCGCGGGCATCCCGCGGTGCAGGGGCCATCCCGATCTCAGCCATCCCGGGGTAGGTGGCCAGCCCTCCACCGATCCGTCATCAAAAATGCAACCCGAGCCCGACCCGCGCTCTCCCTCCCAGGCGTGGGGTGCGGTAGACCTCCCCCTGGCCCTCGATGGAGAACGAATACTGGCGCGGGGCCAGCAGCATCTCCAGCCCGCCCTCCCACCAGAGCGGACCCGCCACCCGGAGGCCCCCCTGGAGCCCGAGCCCCGGGGCCAGCCACCACCGCCAGCTGGTGCTGGGCTCGGAGATCCCATCCCCGACCCCTCGCAGCCCGCTCTCCTCCAGGAGCGCGCAGAGATCCGCCTGCCAGCCCGCGCCCCCGGCGCCGCGGCAGAGCCGCAAGGAGACCCCGATCGAGGCGAAGGAACCGCCCTTGCCGGGCGCCACGGTCGCGCTCCGCGGCAGGGTACCGTGCACCTCGAGCCCTGCCATCCAGGGGCCTCGTCGCAGCCCTCCGCCCGCCGACACCCCGGCCCCCCACCCGGGAGGCCAGGCCCCGTCCAGCACCGCCAGCACCCGGAGCTCCCGACCCCACGGTGCCGCCGTCGCCTCCGCAGGCGCCTCGGGGGCCGTGGGAGGCGCAGGGGGAGCCGATGACCCCGCGGGCGCCGCGCTCGCGGCAGGGGGGCCGGACGAAGCCGGCGGTGCAGGAGCCGCGGAGGAGGCAAGGGGCGGGGGCGCCTCGCTCGCCGAGGACGCAGGCACCGGCGCGGAGGAGCTCGCCGGAGGCGCAGGGGGCGCTGCCTCCGGGTTGATCATCAGGGCCAGCACCAGGGCGATCCCCTCGGCCAGCTCCTCGCAGCTGGACGCCTGCAAGCTCCGCTCGCCGCGGTGCCCGTCCACCTCGGTCTGGAGCCGCACCCGGAACCGATCCCCCACCGTACGGATCGATGCCTCCGCCCGGATCGCGCTGGGGGGTACCACGGAACCCGCCAGCGTCTGCACACGCGCCAGCACCACCCCCCTGTCAGGGCACGAGGGCGCCCAGCCCGGCGGCACGGACCAGCGCAGATCGAGCGGGAGCGGCTGGGCCTGGAGCCAGGGGGACCAGAGCGTCAGAACCCCCAGCAACGCCCCGGCGAGCGCAAAAAGGCGTGGAAATGGCGGAGGTGCCGCGGAGGGGGGAGGGAGGGCATTGCGCATCGCGTCGAAGTAATTAAAAAGTAAACGCAATGACCAAGGTGATGGAGACGAGGGGGTACGGTGAGTGGAGCGGGTGGGAGAGGCCAGAGCGGAGGGTAACGCGGCGCGGGGTGGGAGCGGACTGGCTGCTGACGCTGCTGGCGGTGCTGACGTTTCTGGGGACGGTGGTGGTGGAGGGGGTACGGTGGCGAGGCTAGCTATCGCGGACCTCGCGGAGGGCAGGGGCG
>JALOQB010000514.1 GCA_025453595.1 Polyangiaceae bacterium | reverse complement strand
CGCCCCCCTGCTCCCCGCTCGTAGGCTCCCGTGGGGCTGCTTGCATTTTCGGGCTTTCTTCGGTATCTGTCATCGCCCCGGGCTCATCCCCCATGGCACAGGTGGCAGCATGCAGCAGGCCCTCGCGATCCCCGCACTCCTCCCCCCGCCCCCCCGGCATCCGGTGGTCGGCGCCCAGAAGGACATCCGGTACTACGGCACCACCGCCACCGGGGTCCTCAACAGCCCGGACAGCACCGGGATGCCCTTCTGGTCGATCAATCCCTACATCGGGTGTGCCTTCGGCTGCACCTACTGCTACGCGCGCTATGCGCACCGCTTCGCCGTGGTACGCAGCGCCGACGGCGATGCGGCAGCTGCCGGGGACCTGGAGGAGCTCCCCCCGTGGCTCGCGTTCGAGCGGCGCATCTTCGTCAAGCGCAACGCCGCCCAGGTCCTGCGCCGCACGCTCCAGGGGAAGCACAAGTCGTCAGGCGCGGTCCAGCGCGCCGAGCCGATCGTCCTGGGGACCGCCACCGACCCCTACCAGCCGGCCGAGCGGCACTTCCGCGTCACCCGCGAGCTGCTCGAGGTGCTGGCCGAGGCGCGGCGCCTGCGCCTCGTGATCATCACCAAGAGCCCGCTCATCACCCGCGACCTCCCGGTGCTGGCGCGCATCGCCCAGCGCTCGCGCCTCACGATCCACCTGTCGCTCATCACCCTCGATCGCGAGCTGGCGCGCCGCGTGGAACCGCGCGCCCCCACCCCCGAGGCCCGGCTGCGCGCCCTGCGCCGCCTCGCCGCGGCAGGCCTCGACGTGGGCGTCAACATCATGCCGGTCCTTCCCGGCATCACCGACCGCCCCGACGCCCTCGCTGCCCTCGTGCGCGCGGTGGCCGACGCCGGCGCCTCGCACGTCAATGCCTGCGCCCTGCGCCTGCGCACCACCTCACGGCGCCGCTACCTCCCCTGGCTCGACCTCGAGTTCCCCGAACTCACGGCCCGCTACCAGCGCGCCTACGGCCAGGGGCACCAGATCACCGACCGGTATCGCGAGGGGCTGCGCCAGTTCCTCAAGGCCGCCTGCCGCAAGGCGGGGATCCGCTACGGTTCCCCCGAGGAGCGCGCCTTCGAAGGGCGCGGCGGCGCAGGGCACGGCAGCGCAGGGCACGCCGGCGAGGAACCGGCCGACCGCCGGGCCGGACAGGCGTGGGACAGCCCCCCTCCCCTCCCCAGCTCCCCGCGGGTGCTTCCGATCGTCGCCGAGGGTGGAGGCACCTACACGATCCCTGCGCCCCCCGTCCCGCCCATCGCCCGCGACCCCCAGATCGCCCTGGGGCTCTGAGCCCCGTTTCCTACGCGCCGACAGCAGCTGCGGCGCGCCGCAGTCCCTCCCGATCGTTTGTCCCCCCATCACCCCAGGAGCCCCATGTCCCTCGCCACGATGCTGACCGCCGAACTCGCCCACGAAGCCACCCTCACCCGGCGCCTGCTCGAGCGCACGCCGGCCAGTGCCGCCAGCTGGAAGCCGCACGAGAAGTCGATGGCCCTCGGCCAACTCGCCTGCCACCTGGCCGAGATCCCGTCGTGGGGTGGGGCGACCCTGCGCGATGCAGGCTTCGACGTCGCCCCGGTCGATGCCCCCCCCTACGCCTCCCCCACCTTCGAGTCGACCGAGGCGCTGCTCGCCCTCTTCGACCGCAACGTGGCCGAGGCGCAGGCCACGCTGGCCGCGATGTCGGACGAGGAGTACGCGCTCCCCTGGAGCCTGCTGGCTGGCGGACAGCCGCTTTTCACGATGCCGCGCCTCGCGGTGGTCCGCACCTGGGTGCTGAACCACCTGGTGCACCACCGTGGGCAGCTGTCGGTCTACCTGCGCCTGCAGGACGTCCCGCTCCCCGGCATCTACGGCCCCTCGGCCGACGAGCCGGGGATGTGAGGACCGACGGCCCCATGACCATCCATCCCGTGACCCGCGCCGACGCCGCGGCGTGGACGGCGCTCCGCCAGCGCTGCTGGCCCGGGCTCCCCACCCACGCGCACGCCCTGGCGGTCGAGCGCTACTTCTGGTGCGCGGGGGGCGACGCGGCGTGCTTCGTGGCCCGCACCGCCGAGGGGATCGTGGGCTTCGTGGAACTCTCCGTGCGGTGGGCCCCAGACGGGGCGCCCGCCGCCGGGGGGGGCCCCGAGCGCATCGCCGCGCTCGAGGGGTGGTACGTGGACCCGGCCTGGCGACACCGCGGCATCGGCCGGGCGCTGCTCGGGGCCGGGGAGGCGTGGGGACGCGAGCAGCGCTGTCGATCGTTTGTCTCCGACGTCCCCCTGGCCGACGTGGCGGCCCAGGCGTTGCACCACGCCCTGGGGTTCCGCACCACCGCCCCCCTCCTGCACTACCACAAGCCGCTCGTGCTCCCCCCGGCCCCGCCCCCCGTCGTCCCCTCGCGCTGAAGGGATGACGGGGAGAGGGGTGGGTGATCGCCACCCCCTGATCTTCGGTATTTCTTCGGGTTCCTGCATTCATTCATTCATCCCCTGCGGCCCTGCCCCCTGTCCCGGTCCGTCCATGTCGCTCGCCTCGCTTCGCCAGCAGCTGGCCACCATCGTCGCCCCGGAGCTCCCCGCAGTCCCCGGGAGCGGGCTCCCCACGGGGATCGCGGCGCTCGATGCCGTCCTGTCGGGCGGGGGGCTCCCACGCGGGCGGCTGACGGAGATCGTGGGAGGGCGCGGGAGCGGCAAGACGACGCTGGTGCGCGAGATCGTGGCGCAGGCGCTCGCGGACAAACGTTGGGTTGCCTACGTCGATGCCGGGCGCACGCTCGCCCCGGCCGACTGGGCCGCGCTGGCTGCGAGCGGTCGCCTCTGGATCGTGCGCCCGCCACCGGCCACCGCGACACCGACCGGTGGAAGGCAGCCCGGGGCGCCGGGGGACGCGGGCACCTGGTGCCCCGGGGCGTGGTGCGCCGACGTCCTGTTGCGCAGCGGCGCGTTTGGCCTGGTCGTGCTCGACGGGGCCGGGGCGCTGGCCCCGGGAGTGGCCATCCGCCTCACCCGCCTGGCCCGCGAGAGCCAGGCCGCCTTCGTGGTCCTGCGCGAAGAGGAGGACGAGGGTGATCCCCACGCCCGCGACATGCGGGGGCGCCCGGGACGGACGCGGATGCACGGGGTGGTTGGCGGGGCCGTGCGGCTCCGCGTCCGCCGGCAGGGAACCGCAGGGACGGGGGGGGCGCCCCCCGAGGGGCGACCGGCCCATCGCCCTCCCGGCGACTCGTCAGGCAGGCGGTGGACCCTG
>JALOQB010000513.1 GCA_025453595.1 Polyangiaceae bacterium | reverse complement strand
GGTCGCCTGCCGCCGGAGGTCATCCAGCGCATCGTGCGGCAGAGCTTCGGCCGGTTCCGTCTCTGCTACGAGAACGGCCTGCGCAACAACCCGAACCTCATGGGTCGCGTGGCGGTGCGCTTCGTCATCGACCGGGGCGGGCAGGTCGCCCAGGTGGGCAACGGCGGCAGCGACCTGCCGGATGCGAGCGTGGTGTCCTGCGTGACGCGCGCGTTCTCGGGCCTGTCCTTCCCGCAGCCGGAAGAGGGCATCGTGACCGTCGTGTACCCGATCACCTTCTCACCTGGCGGAGACGCCCCGGAGCCTTCCCCGCTGCGGGCCAAGACCGGCAGCGACAAGGAAGGCGACATGCAGCTGGTGCTGCAGCAGACGGTGGTGATCGGGGACGTCGGGCACAGCAAGATCCAGTGCAGCGCCGCGGCCTCGTTGCCCCTGGAAGAGCGCCTGGTGCTGTGGCGCGAGCGCCTGGCGCGTGTCTCGGGCAACCCGAACAGCGCCGCGACGCTCTACTACAACTTCCTGGGCAACTGCGAGGCGCCCACCTGGCGCGAGCGGGGCCTGCTGCTCTCGGCGATGGTGGACGCGATGCCCGCCGTGTCCCAGCGCGTCAGCCTGTGGCGCATCCTGTTCAAGGACAAGGGGGCCGCGGACACCGTCTACCGGGCGACGCTTGCGCGCATCCGGACCACGGCCCAGATGCGCGAGCTGCACGACGCGCTCGGGCTCAAGCGCATGGATCCGGGGCTCCTCGAGAAGAGCCTGAAGGAGGCCAAGACGCCCGCGGATCGGCTGAAGCTGCTGCGCGATCTCACCGGCAAGTGGCCCGGCGATCTGGAGCTGGCCCTGCGGCTGCTGGAGGAGCTGGAGGACAGCGACGAGCCGGCGGCGGCCCGCAGCTACGCCCGCCAGCTCCGGCTGCGGAACGACGCGAACGCCCGGGTACGCACCGCCGTCGGCGAGTTCTACCTGAGGATGGCGAAGCGCCCCGGGGGGGGCGACGCGGACATCGCCGAGGCCCGGCGCACCTTCGGGGAGATCGTGGAATTCTTCCCGGATGATCCGGTCGGCCGCCGCCGGCTGGGCGACTTGCTCCGCGCTCACGGCTGGTTTGACGAGGCGTTCCGTCAGTACGAGACCCTGGCCAAGCTCACGCCGGACGACACCACCCTCTCCCTGCTCCTCGCGGCCTCGGCCCAGGGCATGGGCAAGGTGGAAGAGGCGATCCGGTGGACCGAGAAGGCCGGCGCCGCCAGCGCTCCGGGCTCGGACAGCAACGCAGGCCGGGTCGCCCGCGCCTTCGCCTCCGCGTTCCTGGCCTGGGCGCGGGAAGACGCGGCAAAAAACAACCGGGCTGCGGAGCTGGAGAGCCTCCGCGAGCGGGCCCGCCGCCTCACCTCCGTCGACGCCCCCCGGGCCGGCGCCGCCCGCGTGATCCTCACCTGGACCCACCCGGAGCTGCACCCGGTCCTCTGGTCCGACGCCCTCGGCTCGCCGATGCCTGCCCCCGACACGGACCCGCTCCTTGGCCTCGCCCAGGTCGTGCTGCCCACCGGCCAGGGGCGCATCGAGCTGCGGCTTGAGCCGGACGACGCTCGCCACGCCGCGCGCCTCGGCGCCGAGGCGGTGCTCACGGTGCTCCTCGACGAGGGCACCCCGCAGGAAAAAATTCTCCGCAGCGTCGTCTCGTTCCCCAGCCCCGAGGCCACCCGCCGCGTCTTCCGCCTGAACTCGGGCGCCATCTCCGAGGAGCGCTGATCTTGGACTTCCGTCGCAACCTCCCTGTCTTCCTCGCCACCCTGGTCGCCGGCCTGCTGATCTTCGCCGCCATCCGGATCCGCACGGGCCCCATCCAGCGCCAGGTGTTCTACTCGGTCGCCGAGGTCCAGGCGGTCCACTCCGACGTGCGCGTCAAGGGCCGCCTCGTCCGCGGCGTCGCCCGCGTCGCCAGCCAGGAACCCATCGAGACCAGCGCCGATGGCCGCGGCCGCCTCCGCCTCGACAACGGCACCGTCGTCATCCTCGACCGCTCCACCCGCGTCCTCCTTCGACCGGAAGGCCTCTCCCTGGAGCAGGGGCGCGTGATGATCCAGGGCGCCCCCGGCGTGCGCACCGAGATCCTCGCATCGGGGTCAACACTGACCCTTTCGGACGCGATGATCGCCGCGAGCATCGAGGGGTCCGGGGCGCGGTTTTACTGTGCCTCCGGGGAGGCCTCGGTGCGCAAGGGGGAAGAGAAGCGGTTGCTGCGGGGAGAGAGCGCCGTGGTGGAGGGGGCGGGCCTGAAGATCGAGCCCGAGAAGGCGTTCAACGACTGGACCGGAGGGATGGCGTCCCCGTGGAGCGCGACGGGGCGGCCGAGGGCAGCCATCGGCGAGCTGTGGGGGCAGCTGTCGAACGCCGAGGATCCAGGGGGGCTGCCGCTGGCGACACGGCAACACCTGGTCGAGGCCCGCATCGACGGGGAGACCGCGAGCACCCGGGTGAAGACGACCTATTTCAACGCCGGCAACGACACGGTCTCGGGCGATTTCCGCATGGCGATCCCGTCCGGAGCGGTGGTGTCACGCTTCGCCGTCGAGCAAGGGGGCAACCGCCAGGAAGGGTCCCTGGGCCTGGTCGCGGCCAAGCCCCTGGAGCCCAACGAAGGCTCCGGGGAGGCGCGGCTGGAGTGGGCGGGGGATGGCTGGCTCCGGGGGACGCTCCCGCGGATCACGCCCGGGGCCACCGCCTCGGTGATCGTCGAGTACACCGAGTGGCTCTCGCCGGCCGAGGGGCGCCTCCGCTACCGGTACCCGATGGTGGGGGAAGGCAAGCAGCAGCTCATCGGAGAATTCCGGGCGAAGATCGACAGCAGCTACGCCAACCCGGTGGCGATCCACGCCAGCCAGGGGGCCACGGTGCAGGGGGCCACGGTCGAGATCGTGAAGGCCGATTATCGCCCCTCCTCGGACCTGGTGGTCGAGCTGGAGCTGCCCCCCAACGCGCTGGGCGAGGCCCGCGGGTACGTGGCCCGGGCCCCGAAGAAGGACAGCGGAGGGTCGTACCTGATGGTCCGCACCGAGCTGCCCCAGCCGGCGGCCTCCTCCGGCGTCTCCCTGGCCCTGGTCCTCGATACCTCCCAGAGCGTCGACCCGGCCCTGCTCGACGCCGAGCGGGCCCTCGCCGAGGCCATCCTGGAGGGGCTCGGCGCCGGGGATAGGGCCATCTTGCTCGCCGCGGATCAGGCGACACGCCCCATCGGCCCCGACACCATCGGCCCCGTCACCCCGGAGCGGCGCAAG
>JALOQB010000223.1 GCA_025453595.1 Polyangiaceae bacterium | reverse complement strand
GTCTCCCGCTGGTCGTGCAGGTGGGCCTCGATGCGCGAGAGCTCGAGGAGGCGCGAGACCAGGCGGGTGAGGCGCCCGGCGTCGTCCAGGATGTTGTTCAAGAAGCGATCCCGGGCCGCCGGGTCGTCCGCGGCGCCGTCCCGGAGCACCTCGGCGGCGGCCTGGATCGAGGCGATGGGGGTCTTGAACTCGTGAGAGACGTTGGCGGCAAGCTCGGAGATATAATTGAGCCGGGTGTCCAGCTCCGGGGCCATGGTGTCGAAGGCCCGCGCCAGCTCGCCCACCTCGTGCCAGCCGCCGAGGCGCAGCTCGACGCCGCGCTCCCCCGCGGCGATGCGGCGGGCGGCCTGGGTGAGGCGAGCCAGCGGGCGCGAGATGGTCAGGGCCTGGTAGAGGGCGATGACCAGCGCCGCCAGCAGCGAGACCACCACGACCCGGAGCAGGCCGTTCCGGATGCGGTACATCGAGACCAGCACCGGGTACGTCGTGCGAGAGAGGTAGACGACCCCGATCTGGGCGCCGTCCGCCGTCCGGATCGGCTCGGCCACGAAGAGACGCACGCTGCGGAGCCGGTCCGAGACCCGGGTGTAGCGCCCCCCGGCGCCCCCCAGCGCCTTTCGCACCTCGGCGCGCTCGACGAAGGTACCGGAGGATGGGGCGGGGTCGCCCACCACGATGGGCTCCAGGCGGCGGCTGGTAGGATCTGGCAGCAGCCGTCGCCCCTCGGTCACCTTGTCGACGGCCTCGGGCCCCGTGTCGACGCGGGCCCTGCCCTCGGTGTCCAGGAGCCGCACCTGGGCCCGGAGCTGGCGCGCGGCGGCGCTGGCCTGGGCCTGGACCCGGGGGCCCTCCAGCCCTTCGAGAGCCGCGCCAGCGGCCAGGGTGGTGGCCACGACGACCAGCCCCTCTTCCTCGGAGCGGAGCAGCTCGCGCTCGAAGGTCCGCGCAAAGGAGACCCCGGCAACGGGCAGTATGACCAGCACCACGCTGGCCACGAGGAGCCGGACGCGCAGCTGGAAGAACGAGTGGTACCAGCGAGGGCTCACGCGCGCAGCTTGTAGCCGAGGCCGTAGACGGTCTCGATGGGGTCGTGGCCCGCGTCGCGGAATTTCTTGCGGATCCGCTTCACATGGGTGTCGATGGTCCGCTCGGTGATGAGGTTGTCGTAGGAGTAGGCGACCTCCATGAGCTGCCCCCGCGACAGCACGCGCCCGGGGCGCTCCATCAGCGCCAGCAGGAGGCCAAACTCGGTCACCGTCAGCCGCAGCGCCGCCTCGCCGCAGCTCACCTCGTGGCGCGCCGGGTCCAGCCGGATCGGGCCCCAGGTCAGCAGCGCCGGGGCCTCGCCGGCGGCGGGGGCAGGCTCGCTCAGGCGCCGCAGCACCGCCTTGACCCGGGCCAGCAGCTCGCGCACGCTGAACGGCTTGGTCACGTAGTCGTCGCCCCCCAGCTCCAGCCCCAGGATCTTGTCGATCTCCTCGTCCCGCGAGGACAGGAAAACGATCGGCACGCGGGAGCCCTGGCGCAGCCTCCGGCACACCTCGAGCCCGTCCAGCTCGGGCATCATCACGTCCAGCACCACCAGGTCAAAGGGGCCACGCTGGCCGAAGAACTCGAGCGCCTGCAGCCCGTTCACCGCCGCCTCCACCGCGAACCCCTCCCGCTGGAGCGCGTAGAGCACCACGTCGCGCAGGTGCGGATCATCGTCGACCAGCAGGATCTTCCGGCTCATCTCCCGGCAGGATGGCAAGCCGTGCGGGTCCGGTCCAGCGCCATCAGGCACCGGGATCCACCGCCGCGCGCGCCCCCTCCACCCGGCCCAGCAGCTCCGCCGCCAGCTCCCTCACGTCCCCCTCGTCCGCCCCCGAGAACCGCACCACCAGGATCTGCGCCCGCAGCCTCCGGCACAGCGCCACCAGCCCCTCCCGCTCCCTCCGCGTCTCCTCCAGCATCGCCGCCAGCCTACCGTGGCTGGCCGCCTCCTCCGGATCTTCCCCCGAGACCTGCCGCTGCCGCAGCACCGCCTCCAGCTCGCCGGCCCGCAGCTCCAGCGCCCGCAGCCTCGACCCCAGCGGCGCCAGCCGATCCGGCGCCGGCAGCAGCGGCGCGACCCGGGTGCCTTGCACCGAGCGCAGCGCCTCCAGCAGCCCCGCCAGCTCCGGCGCCTCGCCGGCCTGCGGCGGCCCCCCAGGCGCCGTGAGCAGCACCGGCGCGAGCATCGGCCACAGCAGCAGCATCAGCGCCAGATCCCCGGCCCCACCGCGCCCTCGCCTCGCCGAGAGCGCGCAGGCCCCCACCCCGATCAGAGCGTACAGCAGCGCAAGCTCCAGCAACCTCATCGCCCTGCTCCTCTCCTCACGGCAGATCGTCCGAGCGCTCGTCGTAGACCCCGGCGGCAGAGCGGCTGGACCGCCAGACCGAGTCCAGCAAATCCCCCTCCAGACCCCGCACAAAAGGAACCGAGGTGGCCCTCGGTCGCACGAGAAACGGTCGGAGGAGCCAGCTCGTTTGTGCTCCAACGATACCGAAGACGGCGAGGAAGGCGAGGCCAGCGGCGAGGCTGCCCTGGCGCCGGGTGAGCCCGCGAAAGAGCATGCTGGAGGCGGAGACGCCGGCGGCGGCGCAGGTGAGGGCGACGACGAGGGCGGTGGCGTGGTAACCGAGCCACCCTTCGAGGAGCCAGAGGATCGGGGCGAGGCCCGCGAGGACGAGGGCGAAGCGGGCGCAGGCTCCGAGGGAGAGGACGACGACCTCCCGGGCCTCCATGCGTACCCGGAAGGCGCGGGCCAGGGAGATGAAGGCGGGCATGGAGATGGCCATGGTGCCGAGGAGCAGCAGGGGGACCTTCACGGCCGCGTAGGCGATCTGGAGGCCGCCCCGGTGGGCCCCGACCACGGCCCCGAAGACCCCGGCGCCCAGGGCGACGGTCCCGAGGAGGGCGCGGGTGAGCGCGAGGGGCTCGTGGTGCCGCTCCAGGTGCTCCAGGAAGCGCTCGGGGGCCCGCAGGAGCAGCTCGATGATGCCCTCGGGGGCGGACTCCTGTTCGGCGTCCACCGGGGGCCTTGCAGGGGGCGCTCCGGCGCGGGTCTCCTCGCGCTTCAGGTCGTTCTGCGGAGGGATCGGGGCCTGCTCGGGTTCGGCGGCTCCGGGGAGGGCAGGGGAGAGGGCAGGGGCGAGGGCGGCCTGGCTCATCGGAGGGATCCTTTCCGCGCGATTTCGAGGAGCAGGCGGAGGCCCAGCGCGAGGGCAAAGAGCGCCCAGAGGTGGGCCGCGGCGCGCACCTTCTCGCGACGCTCGACGCGCAGGGTCTCGCGGGTGACCACGACGACCCCGGCGGCGCCTGCGACGATGCAGCACAGGGTGAGCAGCAGGGGGGCGGTGCCGGTGGTGAGCGTCACCGAGAGGAAGGCGGCCGGGGCGGCGAGGCCCAGGAGGGCGGTGGCCACGTCCGCCAGGGCCCGGGTGCTGCGGGACAGGACGGCGAGGGCGCTCTGGTGACTCCCGGCGAGGGCCCCGAACATGTAAAGAGGCGGGGCCGCGAGCAGGGCGCCGCCGACAAAGAGGGCCGGGGCCATCCAGGCGCCCCGGGCCACGGCCCACGGGCCGTGACCCAGCGCCGCTGCCCCCCCGAAGGCCGCGCTCCCCAGGAGCCCCAGGGCCAGGTCCCGGGCCGGTGTCCCCGGCTCATCCACGATCGTTGCGGTGGTCATGCCAGGAGAACTAACCGAGCCTCGTGGCAGGGCCCGGTCCCGCTGAGGGCTTTGTCGAGGATGGATTGTGGCAGCATTGTGGCGCCCGGGCCGGAGGCTCTTTGCTCCGCCCGGCGCCCCTGTGCCATCCTGCGCCCATGCAGGTGATCCGGACCCGGGCCGACCTCGCGCTGCTGCTGGAGCGTCACATGGCGCAGAGCAGTGTCAAGAGCGGCCAGGCACAGCAAGACGAAGAGATCGAGGGGCGCACGGCGCTGAAGACGTACCTCCTGGAGGCCCACGGCCGCCTGCGCTCCGATCCGCGGGGGGCGCTGGGGGAGGTGACGGGGGCGCTGGGGCTCCAGGTGCGGCACTCGGCCGAGCCCGAGCTGCTGGAGCTGAGCCTGGGCGACACCGTGCTGTGGCTTGACTCCACCCAGCCTCGCTTCCCGAGGCTCTACACCGTCAGCCCGGCCAAGGACACGGACCGGGTCACCGCCTCGCTCGTGGCCGCCTCCGGCATGGTCGAGCCGATCTGGCTGCCCCCTCGCACCCTCGAATCCCTGGCGCGCCTCACCGAGACGACCATGGTGCTCTTCTCGCTGCGCCACGACCGGCGCCCCCTGCGGCGCTCCCCCGATCGGGACGGCATCGACTCGGTGACCCTGCGGCTCTGGGGGCCTCGCGCCCGCCAGACCCTCGACAAGCTGCGCCACAGCGAGGTGCTCCCGGCGGCGACCAGCGTGTTCAGCGTCCGGCTCCGGGGGGGCGACGACGAGCGCTACTGCCTCGCAGAGATCTTCCATAATGGCAAGATCACCGCGGTCGGCAACAGCTTCCAGGAGCACGAGCGCATGCTCCGGTTGATCCTGGATGCGCACAGCGCCAGCGCCGAGCAGCTCGAGCAGATCCGCTCGTCGCGCCGCCTCTTTGTGCCCGTCTCCTGGACGGTCGACGACCTGGGCTACGCGGTGGTCCGCATGTTCAGCGGGGCCGAGCCCTTCCGGCTCTGGGGCCTCCCCGAGCTGCTCCCCCCGGATGCCTTCCGGGTCCGCGCCGTCGACCTGGACGTGGGGCGCTCCGCCACCTTCACCCTCAGCAGCAAGGGCATCAGCATCGAGCTGGGCCCCCAGACCCCCGCCAGCGTCCTGGTGCGCTTCGTGTCCAACCTCCAGTACCACGTCAACGCCGACCTCGACGCCGACGTGCTGATGCTCGAGCCCCTGCTCCAGCTCTCGCTGCCCAACGAGGCCCCCATCACGCCCTTCTCCGAGCGCTCCCCGCTCCACGACGTCGCCCGCGCGGTGCTCGCCGAGGCCGTCGGCATGGCGGTCCGCAACCAGCTCGCCCTCTCGACCTCGTCCCTCGCCGAGGCTTCCCTCGCCGACCGCCCCTCCGAGCCCCAGCTCGACCTCGTCCGCCGCGTCATGTCCGAGGCCGCCGCCCACGAGTGGCGCACCCGCATCTACCCCATCCAGTCCCCCGACGGACGCCTCGCCTGGCGCTTCCTCGACGCCCTCCCCGTCGACGGATCCTCCCGCCTCCGCGAGCTCGTCCGCCTCCACCGCATGTCCAGCCAGATCATCGCCCGCCTCTCCGGCATGCCCATGGCCCACTGGCTCCAGCTCTCCCTCTTCGGCCCCGAGGCCCTCGTTCCCCCCGTCGCCGACGACGAGCTCAGCGCTTGATCCCCACCAGCAGCCCGTCCGGCGTCGGGATGCACACCGTGTCCATCTGCCGCGCCGCCTCCTCGTGGAACCGCCGCATCGCCGCCGCCGCCGGCTCTTCCCCCAGCAGCTTGCCGAAATACACCGCGTTGTCCCCCAGCATCAGGCCCCCTGTCCGGAGGTTCCGGATAGCCCAGCGGCCGTACCCGTCGTAGTTGATCTTGTCCGCGTCGATGAAGACGGCATCGAAGGGGCCGTGCTGCTCCAGCGTCGGGAGCACGTCGAGGGCCGCCCCCTCGACGACGGTCACCCGCCCCGCCAGCCCGGCGGCCTCCAGGTTGCGGCGGGCCACGGCTGCATGCTCCGCGCTGAACTCGACGCTCCACAGGTGCCCCTCCGGAGGGAGCGCCCGCGCCAGGTGGATCGCCGAGTAGCCCGCCAGCGTGCCCACCTCGACCACCTTCCGGGCCCCCGCCAGGCGCAGCAGCAAGCCCAGCAGCTTGCCCTCCGAGGGCCCCACCTGGATCGCCGGGATGCCGTGGGCTTCCGGCGCCGAGAAGGCCTGCAGGAGCCCCGCGTCGTGGGGGGCATGGGTGGTCGCGAGGTAGTCGAGGATGGCGCGGCTCAGGTAGGTCGAACCCGCGCGGGAGTCATTGTCCGCCATGAGGAGGCCAGCCTAGCGGAACCCGCCCCCCGGCGCCCGGGTTCAGAGCGCCACGGGGCGCAGCAGCGCCAGCGCCTCGTCGGTCGGGATCTCGAGGGCCTCCGCCGCCCGGGCCATCCAGGCCGCCTCGCGCAGATCGACCTGGTGATCTGCCCGCAGGATCTGCCCCGCCAGCGCCAGCGCCTCCAGTTTCAGCCGCCGATCCCCCAGGCGGCGCCGGATGCTCTGGAACCGCACCTCGCGCCCCTGCTGGGCCAGCGTCGCCTCGATGCTGTCCAGCATCGCCTCGACGGTCTCGGTCGAGAGGCGCCCCTGGCTGCCCTCCAGCACCTTCTGGCGCAGCACCGCCCGCTCCTCCGCGCTGATGGCGCCGTCCGCGTAGGCCGCCAGGAAAAGCAGCTCGATCAGCGCTTCAAGGCGGGGAAGCTCCAGCGAGCCCAGCGACAGGATCGTTCCCTCGAAATTCACCCGCCCAGACTACACAAGCCCCCCGCCCCCTGCCCACCCCGATCGCGGCCCCCCGCGGCGATCGGAGCGATACGCGCCCCGGTCGGCTAAGGCCTCGAGGTGGCACTCCAGCACCAGCACCCGCCTCGCCGCCGCCTCTTCTTCCGGCTGCACCAGCCGCGGCTCGACGGCCCCCAGGAAAAGCCGGGCCACCCGCCGCGCCTCCTCCTCGGTGGGCTTGCGATCCTGGCGCCCGACGCTCAGCGTGGCCCAGCGCTGCCCGTTCCGCTCGTTCTCGCACACGATCACCTGGAACCCATCCCGGTCGTACACCGGCGGCCCCAGCGGCGAGGGGCGCCGGCGCCAGCCCTCCGGCGTGGTGAACTGGGCCCGCGCCATCGACGCGCGCATCGTGCTCTGATCGCGGCGCGCGTTGGCCGCCTCGTTCAGCAGGCCCACCTGCGCCAGCCTCTCGCGCGCCTGCGCCGCGGACCCCTGGCCCCCCTCCGCCCGGTGCCACAGCCGGATCGTCAGCGGCCCCAGGCCCCGCACCTGCTCCACCTCGAACGCCACCCCTTCCCCCAGGAAGTGCCGCGCCACAAACTCGAGCTCGAGCCGCGTCGGCCACCGCAGCGACCGCGACACCACCACCCGCCGCCCCGGCTCCCCCTCGTGCTCTCCCGCCACCGAGATCGTCAGCCCCGACGGGCTCCGGAACACCTGCACCTCGTTGCTGGCCACCGGCACCACCCGCCAGCCAGCCGGAGGCAGCACCACAGGGAGGGAGAGCGAGAGCGAAATTTCCTGGGCCATGAACCTATCCTCTCCACCCATCCTAGGCACCCACCCCACTTCTGGCGATGAACTTGCCACCACCGGGCGGACCATCAATGTCATTGTCAAGAATGACACCGCATTTGTCCGAGGAAAGTGCCCTTTCAGGACAGGGAAGTTCCCTAGCAGGAGGAGCCATACGGGGGGGAGGGGCCAGGATCGTCGGTGTGGTCGGGAGGGCGAGGGGAGGGGAGGGGAGGGTCCTCCCGATTTTTCTCACCCCCGCGCATGTAGAGAAGATCTCTACAAGAGAGGGGGGGACGGGTGGGGCGCGGGAGACCGATCCGTTTCGCTGGGCGAACGAGGGGGAGGCGTTCGACGGGCTTGACGGAGGCGACGGCAAGGAACAAGGGAGGTACCTCGTTGGTCCCGGGGAGCAACCAACCTGTTGCCCAGCCCAGCCGAGTTCCGTTAGGTTAGATTTCGATGCGTTCTCTGATCTGGTGAGGTGGTCTGTCGTTCCTGACCCCTCGTTCTACAAGTCATCTCACCCATCCACGCATACCCCGGTCGGGGCTGGCCTCTTTTTGTCCTTACCGACTTCTTCTGCAGCATCACAAAACCCAGGGTCTTTCAGGGAGACATTCATGGCGCAGACGTCCACGCCGGTCACGAAGAGCAACCACGGTCAGAACGAGGACGGCAAGGCTGGCCTCAGGGGGCAAGAGCCTGCCTCGGCGCGCGGCAAGGGGAAGCCCACGTCGAAGCGGCCCGGGGCGCCCGAGACCGGCAAGAAGAACGGCCAGGACGTCAGCGCAGAGAAGGGCAAGGATGGGCAGGGGCTGGAGCTCAAGCGCCACTACACGCGCCCCGGGGTGGACCCGCTCGACGAGGTGAACTGGGAGAAGCGGACCAGCGTGATCACCAACCCGGACGGGTCCGTGGTCTTCAAGATGACCGGGGCCGAGATCCCGGCCGAGTGGTCCCAGCTGGCGACGGACATCGCCGTATCGAAGTACTTCCGTAAGGCGGGGCTCCACGGCAAGAAAGAGCTGGGCGAGACCAGCGTACGGCAGCTTGTCTACCGGCTGTCCCACACCTTGCGCGAGGCGGGGGAGAAGCTGGGCGGCTACTTCGCGACCAGGGCCGACGCGGACACCTTCGAGGCCGAGCTCAGCCACATGCTGGTGCACCAGATCGGCGCCTTCAACAGCCCGGTCTGGTTCAACGTGGGGCTGTTCCAGCGCTACGGGATCGAGGGTTCGGGCGGCAATTTCGCCTGGGATCCGGCCACCGACGAGGTGCTCGAGACCCGCAACGCCTACGAGCGTCCCCAGGGGTCGGCCTGCTTCATCCAGCGGGTCGAGGACGATCTGATGGGCATCTACGAGGCCATCAAGAACGAGGCGCGGCTGTTCAAGCACGGCAGCGGCGTGGGCTCGAACTTCAGCGCGATCCGGGGGCGCCAGGAGAAGCTCTCCGGGGGCGGGACCAGCTCCGGGCTGATGAGCTTCCTCGAGGTCTTTGACCGGGCCGCCGGCGCCACCAAATCCGGAGGCACGACCCGCCGCGCGGCCAAGATGGTCTGCCTCGACATGGACCACCCGGAGATCAAGGACTTCATCACCTGGAAGAGCCGCGAGGAGAAGAAGGCCCACGCCCTCATCGCCGCGGGTTACTCCTCCGACTTCAACGGGGAGGCGTACCACACCATCTCGGGGCAGAACTCGAACAACTCGATCCGGGTCACCGACGATTTCATGCATGCGGTCGAGCGCGGCTCCCGGTGGCAGACCGTGGCCCGCACCACCGGCGACGTCATCGACACCTTCGACGCCCGCGAGCTCTGGGGCATGGTGGCCGAGGCCGCCTGGAGCTGCGCCGATCCGGGCGTCCAGTACGACACGACCATCAACGCCTGGCACACCTGCCCCAACACCGATCGCATCTACGCCAGCAACCCCTGCTCCGAGTTCATGTTCCTGGACGACACGAGCTGCAACCTGTCGAGCCTGAACCTGACCAAGTTCCTCCGCTCCGACGGCAGCTTCGACATCGAGTCGTACCGCCACGCGGTCGAGGTCTTCTTCATCGCCCAGGAGATCCTGGTCGACTTCGCCTCGTACCCGACCCGGCAGATCGCCCGCAACAGCCACGACTACCGGCCCCTCGGCCTGGGCTACGCCAACCTCGGCTCGCTGCTGATGCTTCTCGGCATCCCCTACGACAGCGACGAGGGGCGCGCCTGGGCGGCGTCGCTCACCGCCATCCTCTGCGGCCACGCGTACCGCGTCAGCGCCGAGATGGCCGAGACCAAGGGGCCCTTCCCTGGCTACCTCAAGAACCGCGAGCCCATGCTCAAGGTCATGAAGATGCACCGCCAGGCGGCCTACAACATCCACCGCGATCTCTGCCCCGAAGAGCTCTGGCGCGCCGCCTGCTCCGACTGGGACGACGCGGTCACCCTGGGCGAGAAGCACGGCTACCGCAACGCCCAGGCCACGGTCCTGGCGCCCACCGGCACCATCGGGCTGCTCATGGACTGCGACACCACCGGCGTCGAGCCTGACTTCGCGCTGGTCAAGTTCAAGAAGCTCGCCGGCGGCGGCTACTTCAAGATCGTCAACCAGTCGGTGCCCGCGGCGCTCCAGCGCCTGGGGTACCGGCCCGAGCAGGTGCAGGAGATCGTCGCCCACGTCACCGGCACCAACACCCTGCTGGGCGCGCCCCACATCAACCGCGCCACCCTCAAGGAGAAGGGCCTCACCGACGACGAGCTGAGCCGCATCGAGCAGGCGCTCCCCGGTATGTTCGAGCTGGAGATGGCCTTCTCTCCCTGGGTCCTCGGCGAGGAGAGCTACCGCCGGCTCCTGGGCTCTTCCACCCAGCGCAGCCTGCTCCGCGCCTTCGGCTTCACCAGCGCCCAGATCGAGGAGGCCAGCGACGTGGTCGTGGGGCGCATGACCACCGAGGGGGCCCCCCACCTCAAGCACGAGCACTACGCGGTGTTCGACTGCGCCAACCGCTGCGGCAAGCACGGGAAGCGGTTCCTGTCGCCGATGAGCCACATCAAGATGATGGCGGCGGTCCAGCCCTTCCTCAGCGGCGCGATCAGCAAGACCGTGAACCTCCCCAACGAGGCCACGGTGGACGAGGTGCGGGAGATCTACGAGGCCGGCTGGAAGCTGGGCCTCAAGGCGGTCGCCCTCTACCGCGACGGTTGCAAGGCCTCCCAGCCCCTGTCCACCTCGTCCGAGAAGAAGGAAGAGAAGGCCGAAGAGAAGGCCCCCGCGCCGGTCGCCGCGGCACCCGTCGCCGCCGCCCCGACCGCCGCCATCACCTCGACCTCGAACGCCACCCCGATCCGCCCGGTGGGGACGCGGGTTCGGCTGCCCAAGAAGCGCTCCGGGTTCACCCAGGAGGCGCGGGTCGGAGGCCACAAGATCTTCCTGCGTACCGGCGAGTACGCCGACGGGAGCCTGGGCGAGATCTTCATCGACATGCACAAGGAAGGCGCCGCCTTCCGCAGCGTGATGAACTGCATGGCCATGGCGGTGTCGGTGGGCCTGCAGTACGGCGTGCCCCTCGAGACCTACGTCGAGCAGTTCACCTTCACCCGCTTCGAGCCTCAGGGTCAGGTCGAGGGCCACCCGAACATCAAGCTGGCCACCTCGATCGTCGATTACATCTTCCGGGTCCTCGGCGTCGAGTACCTCGAGCGCTACGACCTGGCGCACGTGAAGCCCGAACCCGAGATCAAGGACCCGAACGAGGCCTGGAGCCAGCCGGCGCCCGCGCTCCAGGCGAGGCCAAGCGAGAAGAACGCCGGCAGCCTCGCCGAAGGGGTGGTCGGGTCCGCGCTCGACCAGCAGCTCGAGGACATGATGGGCGACGCGCCTGTCTGCGACGTGTGCGGTCACATCACGGTGCGCAACGGGGCATGCTACAAGTGCCTCAACTGTGGCAACTCGATGGGCTGCTCGTGAGAATCTCGGAGGCTCCGGGGAGCGCCGCTGTCCCCGCTGCCTCCGCTCGTTCTCCCTCGCCTCGGCCTTCTGCCCCTTCGATGGTGACCCCCTCAGCCAGCTCCCCGTCGAAGAGCTGACCGAGGGGCGCCCCAGCAGCCAGGAGAGCGGCCTCTTCGCCGGGCGCTACGCCGTGCGGGGCCTCCTCGGCCAGGGCGCCATGACCCACGTCCTCCTCGGCGAAGACGTGCGCTCCCACGAGCCCGTGGCCATCAAGGTCCTCGACGTCTCCTTCCTCGGGCGCCCCGAGATCGTCGAGCGCTTCACCCGCGAGGCCGAGGCCTTGCAGCGCGTCCGCCACCCCCACGTGGTCCGCTCCTTCGCCGCCGGGACCGGCGCCGATGGCCTCCCGTTCCACGTGCTCGAACACCTCCAGGGCGAACCTCTCGATACCCTCCTCGCCCGCGAGCGCTGGCTCCACCCCAAGCAAGCCCTGCGTCTGCTCATCCAGTGCGCCGCCGCCCTCGAAGCCATCCACAAGAGCGGCGTCATTCACCGCGACCTCAAGCCCGCCAACCTCATGGTCTTCAGCCAGGAGGGGCGCCTCCTCGGCGTCAAGCTCGTCGATTTTGGCTTCGCCCACGTCACCGGATCCTCCATCCACGCCCGCGCAACCCGCAAGGATCCAGCCCTCCGCCACGAGTCGGCCAGGCACCTCCGCGTCGAGCTCGAGCAGGTCGCCGCCGGAGCCCACCTGGAACCCCCGCCAGAAATCGAGGATGTTTTTCGACCGGGTCCAGGTCTACCCACCCGCGCCGCGCGCTTTCTGTACGGTCGCCGGGGGGTGCCGGTGCCTGGCTGGATGGAGGAGCAAGAGGGGGCATGAGCCAGCGGTTTTTCCGTTGTCCCCACTGCCGCTTGCCCCACGAAGAGGGGGAGCCGGTGTGCCCGCTGACAGGGCAAAAGATCGAAGCTCGGCGCTCGGCGTCGTCGATCCCACCGCCGGACGAGCGACCGCGGGAGGTGGGGCGCTCGGAGCCTCCCGGGCGGAGCGAGCCGGCGCCGGGGGTGAAGCTGCCGGGGGATGGATTGCGCCCGGCAGAGCGCTCGCGGGAGGGGGAGGTTCTGGGGGGCGTGTACCTGGTGAAAGAGCCGCTGGGGCGCGGGGCGACGGCGGTGGTCTACGAGGGGGAGCACCTGCCGCTGGGGCGCCGCGTGGCGCTCAAGGTGATGACTGCGGAGCGGGTGGGGAACCAGGAGGCGAGGCGGCGGTTCCTGCAGGAGGCGCAGGCGGTCGCGTCGCTGTCCCACGGGAACATCTGCCAGGTGTACGACCTGGGCACGCTGCCGGACGGGGCGCTGTTCTGCGCGATGGAGTACCTGCAGGGCGAGCCCCTGTCGGCCTGCATCGAGCGCGAGGGGGCGCTGTCGCTGGTGGATGTGGTCGAGTTCGGGGTGCAGATGCTGGCGGGCCTGCACGAGGCCCACAGCAAGGGGATCGTGCACCGGGACGTGAAGCCGGAGAACGTGTTCCTGGCGCGGGTGCCGGGGGTGCAGCGTCCGGTGGTGAAGCTGCTGGATTTTGGCCTGGCCAAGCTGCTTGTCCCGCCGGCGCCGGAGGGGGACGAGCCGACGCAGATCACGCGGGCCGGCGTGGTGGTGGGGACACCCTTTTACATGGCGCCAGAGGCGGTGACGGGCCAGTCGGTGCTGGATCGGAGGGCCGATCTGTGGGCGGTCGGGGTGGTGCTCTTCCTGGGCCTGACGGGGAGGCTGCCCTTCCGGGGGGTCAACTGGGCAGAGACCGCCCAGGCGATCCTGCACCGACCGCTGCCTGCGATTCATGAGCTGCGGGGGGGCGTCCCGCCAGAGCTGGCGCAGGCGATCGAGCGCGCGCTGGAGAAGAACCGGGAGCGAAGGCAGGCCAGCGCGATGGATTTTGCGAGGCAACTCGTGCAGGTTCGCCGCATCCTGCACACGCCATGAGCGCTCCTTCGTTCCCTGACCCCAGCGTGCTGAAGTTCGGCGTCTGGCTCGTCTTCCCGTACCTGTTCGATCTGGGGCCTGACAGCTTCGCGGCCTTCCAGGGCCGCTGCGTGGAGCTGGGGGCCCGGCTGGGCAAGGGGCAGGTGATCGAGGGGGATGTGCAGCTGCGGGTGCGGCTCCCGGGGGCCCTGCAGGCTCGCGGCGAGCTCGATCGCTGGTTCATCCGGGAGGTGAGCGCGCTGCTCCGCAGCTCGGTCGAGCGCCCCGACGAGCAGGGGCGCAACAAGTTCCTGTTTCTTGGCTTTGATCAGGGGGGCAAGCCGCTGGAGCAGGGGTACAAGCTCGCGGTGCTCAAGGCGCCCCGGCGGGGTGACGCCAGCGGCGACCTGGTGGCCGAGGTGTTCGAGCATGCCGAGCTCGAGATCCTGGGGGTGCTGACCCAGGCCGGCGCGGTGATGCTGCTGGTGCATGCGCGCCTGACCGAGCTGCCTGGCGAGGCCGCCGGGAGGCCAGGGGCCCCCGAGCTGTCGCTGCGCGACGCGATGAACCTGACGTACTACGCCTCGCTCTGCCAGATCTACAGCACCAACACCTTCCTCGCGCTCATCCCCGGCGACCTGGCCCCGCCCTCGCCCGGCTCCCACCGCGCCCTGCGGGAGCACGTGATCCCGGGGGACGCCCTCGCCCGCTGCCTTCATCTCCACCCCGATCCGTCGCTGGCCGAGGCCGACGACAAGCAAGGCTACGGGCCGGTGCGGCTCAAGATCGGCGACCTGGGCGGCTCGCTCCCGGAGCGCCTCTGCGAGCGCATCACGCGCCAGCTGGGCCCTTACAAGACCTACGTGGCGACCAAGGGCAAGGTGCCTGTCGCCTCCATGTACGTGATCGACCCCTCCACCGCCGGCACCGACGTCGAGGCGCTCCGCGTGCTGGAAGGGCTGGCCGCCCGGAGCCTGCGGCACCCGGCCAGCTCCCCCATCGTGCCTCTCCCCCTGCGCGACATCGAGGCCGAAGAATTCCAGGTGTTTCGCGTCTCTGGTTCGCAGACCTTTTACATCTCCTGCGAGGGCCTCTGCGCCTTCGGGAGCAACGCCACCCTCTTCGACGAGCGCTTCTGGCCCCAGCGCGTCGGCAGCGAGTACCTGCTCACCTTCCTGCTCGTGCTCCACCAGGCCCTGATCTGCCAGGATATCTCGTGGAAATCGTACACCGACGCCAACCAGAGCCGGGAGAAGGAAGGGCCCCGCAACGCCCGCAACACCGAGGCTCTGATCAAGCAGTTTCACGAGTTCAACACCGACTACAACTTCAGCGTCATCTCCCACCAGTACAACATCCAGCGGCTCTACCGCTGCGCCCGCGTGGCCCTCGGCGTCGAGCGCACCATCGGCGGCATCCACAGCGAGCTGATGGCGTGGCTCGAGGCCGAGTCTCGCGAGGAGCAGCAGGCCCTCAACTCCCTCGCGGTCTTCTCCATCCTGTTCTCTGCCGCCGCCCTCTTTGCCAACTGCAACCTCAACGAGTTCAACAAGGACGCCCGGCTGAGCCTGACCCACGCGCTCACCGGGGCTCCTCCCTCCGCCGAGGATGCAGACAAAACCTCCTCGGCGCTGGGCTGGTTCGTGGCCCCGGCCCTGGTTGTGCTGATCTTCGCGGCGGTGATGGCGCGCCGGGGGTCTTTGGGGCGCCACGCGCGCCGGATACGACGCTTGTTTCTGGGCGGATGAGTGGGTCAGGGTCAAGACGGCGCGACGAATGCGCAGGGGGTCGGGGGGTGGAGCAGAAAGCCACCCCCATCGTCCGCCGTATCGACGCTGGGGCGCTGGAGCGAGAGCCCTGGCTTGGGGCGTGGCGCGGTGGGCAAACGGGAGTGCACGTTGCCCTGCGGGTCCCGGAGGATCAGCGGTTCCCCCTGGTTGGACAGACCGCTCTTGCCCAGCTTGGGGAGCGGTAGCACCGGGCACCCCGGCGGGAGCGGTGCATCCGAGGAGGTGTCGAGCAGCTCGTTGGTGAGCAGCGCAAAGGCTCCTGGCGCCAGCTCGTGAGCGGGCAGCATGGTCACCCCCTGGCCATCTTCCAGGGCCCACCCTTCCAGCGATACCGGGGTCGACCCATCGTTGTAGAGCTCGACCCACTCGCTGGCGGGCTCGGGCCCCAGGGGATCCGCCAGGGCCTCGGTCAGCAGCAGGTGAGGGCGAGGCGCCAGGGTGCGCACCGCGGCGTGGAACTCGTGCGTTTGCCCCCGGAGATCGCGCACCCGCAGGTGCACTTGCTGGTCCTGCTCCGGGCTGAATCCCCGGAGCACCAGGCCCCCCTGGAAAGGACGCGGATCGTCTCCATCCAGCCGCAACCAGGGCTCCCGGGGCCACCGGAGCAGGAGCCGATCATCCTGGGGGAGCAGGCAACCGGGGCCCAGGGCGATCTCTCCCTCGATGCAGGAGAGGGGAGCCGCGGGTTCCCAGGGGGCCCGGTCCACCGACGCGGGGGCCAGCGCCACCCGCTGCTCGCCCGAACGCAGCGCCACAGGGAAGGGGCCCAGCGCGCCATCCAGGCCCGCGCCCAGGGTGATGCACCGCCTGTTCCCCGGCTGCATGGGGGCACCGTAGGAGAGCTCCAGCGGCGGCCCCAGCCCCTCCGCTTCCAGCCCCCCGGGGAGCGGATCCTGACCGCAGAAGATGGCCGAATCCTCCTCGCTCGGCGCGCCCACCGGGGGCCACCGCCGCTCCAGCAAGGGAGGGGCCTGCTCCCCGATGATCAGCGGAAAGCGCAGGCTCAGCGGCCCCACCGCGAGGGTGTATTCGTGCCCCGCATCCAGGGGTTGTTGCGGGAAGACAAGCAGCTGGTCCCCCTCGCTCCGCAGCATGATGGGGACCGCGCGGGCGCGGGCCGAGGCCGGCAGCGAGCCCTCCCGCAGGCCCCGGAGCGCGGTATCGCTCAGCTCGCCGCGGACCAGCGCCACCATCGCCGGGGCGAGGGGGCGGGGCTCCGGGAGGGTGAGGTGCAGGTGAACGACCGGGGGAAGAAGGCCATCCTCGGCGGCGGGGACGGCGCGCAGCGCGGGGACGCTGGCCGCGGTGGCGGCGGAGGCGGGCGTCGGTTCAGGGAGCGTCGGCGGGTCGGGCTGGAGGCGGCAGGCGAACAGAGGCAACAGGAGCAGGGGCCAGGCGCGCATGAGGAGCCTCGTCGCGCCCCGCCCGCGCGAGTTGCTTCAATCGTGCACCACCACCATCGACCCCGGCAGCTCTCCGGACGTGAAGAGACCGAACCACCCCTTCGGAGGCTGGGGATCGGCCCAGAAAAAGAGCCGCCGCGCGTCGAGAGGCGCGAGGTTGACGCACCCGTGGCTCTGCTGGCGCCCGAAGTTGTCGTGCCAGAAGGCCCCATGCAGGGCGTACGACTCGTGAAAATACTGGACGTAAGGCACATCCTCGATCGAATACGGGAGGTCGCCGCCAGCCGCGCCGTCGCCATCCATGGTGGCCGCGACGTGCTTCTCGCGGACCCGCCACATCCCCTTGGGGGTCTGGTGATCGTGGGCCTTGTCCCGCCCCTTGCGCCCCGTCGACACCAGCGTCGCAAACACCGGCCTATCCCCCTCGAACGCCACCAGGGTCTGGCGCGCGAGGTTGACGTCGATCCAGCGCTCCTTCGGCCCGACCTCCTGCGGGCGCTTGCCTGGTTCGGTGAAGGTGATGTCGCTTTCCCGGAGCCAGACCCCATCCACCGTCTCGCGGAACACCCGCGTCCCGTGGGTCTGTTGCTTGCCGGACAGGAACACCCGATCGTAGCGCTTCAGCCCACCCTTGGGCGCAGGGGGCTTCCCCTCGGCCTCGAAGGTGTAGGTCGTGATCTGCTTGCTCAGCACGAACGCGACCGCGTGGCTCGCGTGGGCCTCGTCGATCTCTTCACCGTGAAACTCGTTGGGCTTCACCAGCGCGAGCCGATCCGCCGGCGCGAGCAGGCTGGTCGTGGTCTTGTGCCAGCCCCGCCCGTTGCTGAAGAAGGTGTGGTCGATCGCCACGTAAAACCCCTTCACCATCCGCTTGACCAGCACCTTGTCGGCCCCCTCGTTCAGGTCCGATAGCTTCACATCCAGCTTCTTGTCCTTGTCGTAGGTGCGCAGCCACCAGGGCTTCTGGCTGTCATCCTCCCCCGCATCCGCCCCCGCGTCGGCAGGCTCACCGGTCGGGCTCGTGGCCGCCGCCACCGCCGCATCCATCACCCCCGCGTCCGGAGCCTCGACCACCGCGGTTGCTGTTGCTGTCGGTGCCGGGGGCGCTGGCGTCGTCGGCGCCTCCGCGGTGGTCGCCGCAGGAGCCGCGCTCGTCGCCGCGGTCGCGCTCCCGGAGGGCTCCACGTCCTTGCGCTCCTCGCCCTCTTTCTCCTGCGTGACCGGCGCCTCCGTGGCCTTGCCCTTCCTTCGCTTCTTTCGCTTGCGGGGCTCCGTGCTCGCGGTCTTCCGCGGCTCGTCGCTCTCCTTGCTCTCCCTGGCGCCCTCCTCGCTCTTGCCCCCGAGCTTCAGGTACGGCTCGTACCTCGCCATGTCTCCACGCGACGGGACCGTGCGGTACAGCGGCGTCCCGTGGGCCACGTTGTGCCCGTAGCGATACGGCAGGATCTCGTCGAGCGCCGGTGGCTTCGCCTTCCCCTGCGGGGAATCCAGGTTGGCCGAAAGATGCCGCGCGCACACGTACCCCACCGTTTCCAGCCGCAGCCACCCCTCCGAGCACTGAGGCCCTTCCACCGGAGAAGGGTCGGAGTTGACCTTGCTGCCCCGCTTCAGGTAGCCGATCTGCGTGCCTTTCTTCGCCTCCGGGCCCAGAAAAACCTGGGCATGGCCGCTCACCACGATCATCTCGCGGGGAGGGGTCTGGGCCTCCTGGGGGCGGGGCTGGGAGCCCGCGGCGCGTGGTTGTAGAGAACTTCCGGAGGGTACAGGCAACACCGAGGAGGCGACGCCCGTGGCGACGCCGACGGTGACGACGGAGGGGGGCGGGGCGGGGGGTTCTTCCCTGGAGCAAGCCGCGGCGGCCACCAGCAAGGCGACGAGGGGACGGCGCGCGAGGGAGAGCGGCTTCATGAGGGTGGGCATGGCATCCGTGGGGGAGGTCTGCAACGTTCAGGGGTGCCGGGGGAGGGAAGCGAGGGCGCGCTGCGCGGCGGCGGCGTCGACGTCCCCGAGGCAGAGGGAGCGGCCCTTCTTGGGGATGAGGATGACGCGGCAGCGGCCGCGAGCGCCGGGGAAGAGGGCGGCGGTGCCCAGCTCGATGGCGATCCCGAGGGCCAGCAGCAGGGCCCCTTGACCGAGGAGGGAAGGGGAGGCCGCCTTGATCCCGTCGCCAAGGAGGCTCGCGCCTAGGTAACTGCCCAGGGCGAGGGCGAGGAGGCCTGCGTACAGCACCAGCCTGGGGAAGCGGACCTCGCGGGACGCAACGGAGAGGCCATCGATCGGGACGACGTGCTCGACCTCGCGGAGCACCTTGCCGAGCATCTCGGTGCGGGCGCGGAGGCGGAGCCCCTCGCTGTTCAGCTCGAGGACCGCAGGCTGACGGCGCTGGAGCGCGGCGCGTGCGACCAGGCGTGCGACCCCTTCGAGGAGCATCCAGCCGGTGAGCGCGGTGAGGGCCACCAGCCAGGGGCTCCGGGGGGCGGGCTGGAGTTCACCGGCCAGGGTCATGGCCTCCTGCTCGGCCTTGCCGCCAGCCCCCCCGCGGAGCAGCTCGGCCAGGGCCGGGTCCTCGACCTCGTCCGCGAGCTTGCGGGCCGCTGCCTGGGCCTCCGGGGAGCCGGCGCTGCGGAGGGCGAGGGCCCCCACCGCCGCGTCCGCCCGATCGAGGGAGGCCTCGCGACCCCGATCGATGCGGCGCAGCAGATCGCAGAGCGCACCCCAGAGCCCGGCGGCCCTGGCGCCCAGCGCCACGTCCAGGGAAGGGAACGCATCGATCCCGCCGTGCGCGGCGAGCCAGAGCAGCTCCGAGGCCATCTTGTCCTCGGCCTCGACCCCTGCCGGAGGGGCCCCGGCCACCGCCCGCGCCAGCAGCGCTCCCAGCAGCACCTGCTCGCGTCGACCCTGCGGCCCTCGCTCCAGCGCAGCGAGCGCGTCCCCCAGCGTTGTCTGGTGCTCGAGGCGGTGGATCGTGGCCTGCTGGACGAGCGGCGCAGCAACGGCGGCCACATCCCGCCGGCGGGAAGCCAGCAGCTTGTCGCACACCTGGCGCACGAGCGACACCATCGCGTCCACCTGCGGGAGCCGGGCCAGTTCGTCCTGAAATGCCTGGGGGGACCAGTCTTTTTCCATGGGTGACAACGGGGCAGAGCGCCGCGCGGTGCTGCGCGGGCCCTCGCCGTCTAGCGGAGGATCTCGCCCCCAGCAACGGGGCCGTCGCCCTTCGCTTTCCTGGACGGGTCTGCCCCTCCCCCCTCAGCGACCCAGGAACTTGGCCCCACCCGCCGCCACCCTGTAACGGCGAGACCATGCGCTCCAAGAACGAGATGCTGCAAGAGCTGAGGACGATGCTCCAGGATGTCTTCCGGGCCCGCTCCGAGGGGGCCGCGTACGCGAACCTGGCCCGCGCGCATGGCTACGTGGACGGCTACATGCGCGCCCTGCTGGAGAGCGGCGCCATCCCCCGGGACGAGCTGCTGGCGGTGGTCTCGCAGGAGCGCGAGGCGGCCAGGCCATCCGCCTTCGCCCTCGCCTGAATCCTGCGTCGCGCCCGGTGCGCCCGGGCGCCGCCCTCAGGGGGCGTCGAGGACCGTGACGTTGCCCTCGACCTTGGCCCCGCCGGTGCGCCAGAAGTTGATCAGCTTGCGCCCCTCCCCGGTGGCCACCTGCTGGGAGAAGAAGCCAGCAAACTTCCCGTCCTGCTTGACCTCGGTCCGCGCCCAGCTGCCGCCGCCCAGCGGCTTCACGGCGACCCGTAGCTTCCCGGCCGTGGCGTTCTGGTACGCGATGAAGATCTTGTTGTCCGCGATCTGGATGCTCGAATCATCCCCGACCAGGTTCTTGTCGGCCGAGGGCTCGTTCGAGCCCGGCGGCCCGCCGTAATCGACCACCTCGCTCTGCTGTCCATCGGCGACGATGCCGCCCTTCAGCAGCAGGTAGCGGAGGGTCTCGTCGAGGCCGTTGATGTAGGCGAGGTGCCAGTCGTCCTTGTCGTCGATGGTCAGCGCCGCGCCGATGCCCACGTCCCCGTTGTCGACCCCGGGGTCGGTGCCGGTCTGGCCGTCCGCGATCTTCACGTCCCAGGTGTTCCCGCTCTTCCGCGCCACGTACAGGTTGCCCCGTAGCCGGTCGTAGAAGGCCACCCCGATGTCCGACTTGGCCGCGTTCAGCGACGCCGCCACGTACAGGCCCGTGGCGTTCGGGTAAGCCTCGGGGGTCGAGTTCGAGGCGATCGGCTGGCAGCCCGCCCCGTTGGCGCCGGCAAAGCAGGCCTCGCCGGAGCCGCAGCTCGAGCACCCATCCACCACCGCCTCGCACTTCCCCGTGGTCAGGTTGCACTTGTTGCTGCCCTCGCAGAAGGTCGCCCGGCACGGGGTCTGGGCGTTGACAAAGACATCCTCGACGGCCCAGTCGCTCGTGGTCCCGGGGGTCGCGGACGTCGCCCGCGCCACACGGACGCCCGAGATGGCCGCGCCCCCCTGCCCGGCCTCGTGGAACATGAACGCGATGACAGGCTTCCCCTTGACCAGGTTCATCTTGGCGTAGCGGCCCACCTGGGCCCCCTTCGCCTTCTGCTGCACCGTGTGGCTGCTCCAGCTCTCCCCGTTCCAGGAGGCGTACTTGAGCGCCCCGTTGGTGACGTCGTAATACGCCACGCTCGGGTTCCCGTCCTCCCCCACCACGAGGCTCGTCCACAGCCCCACATCCGGGCCCGCCTCGCTCTTGCCGCCGCGCCAGCCCTCCGCGTCGAACAGCGTCGGATCGACCTCCTCGTCCGGATCCGTCCCGTCCACCGTCTTCCAGTCGACCGCGCCGGTTTCTGTATTGAACTTCCCTACGACCAGGTCCCCGTAAGGGTACCCTTCGTCGACGTCGGCCTCGTTGTAACCGGCCACCCAGAGCGTCCCGTCGGGGGCGGCGGCGGCGGAGGTGTACGAGCCCACCAGGCCCGGCTTGAGCTGGGTGCAGCCGTCGTCGGGGTTGCACGGGTTGGTCGTGGGCTGACCAGCCGCCCCCCCGGAGCCGCCCGTCGGTTGCTCCTCGACCTTGGTCTCTTCGCTGCAGCTGCAGCCGGCCCAGGAGCCGGAGATCGCCAGCACGGTCATGCCTGCTGCGACTTCTTGAAGACGCCTCCGTCTCGATCGGAGCAGCGCCAGCACGCCGGCGACGCCGAAGGCGCCGAGGGGCAGGCTGGGGCTGTTGTTCTGCCCGGGCACCGCGCAGCCGCAGCCCTCGGAGGCCGCCTGGCCGGTGGTGTCGATCTTGCCGCGGAGCGGCTGCGACACGGTGGCGATGTTCTCCTCGCCGTCGCTCACCTCGACGGTGATCTTCGAGCCCTTGATCGGGACGAGGATGGCATCATGGTAAGGCTCCCACGGGGAGAAAGCGCCCTGATCAAAGGCGTAGCGGACGCGCAGCTCCGCGTCGTCTGCGACGTCGTCGACGGCCTTGATCGAGACCCTGGCACCATCGCGCCGGACCTGGACCCGCGGCGCATCCACGTCGAGCGTGAAGGGGAT
>JALOQB010000222.1 GCA_025453595.1 Polyangiaceae bacterium | reverse complement strand
CTTGTCGGGTCGAGGACAGGGCAGCGTGGGATGCCCCGAGAGTGCATCGACAAAGGCATCCAGCAAGAGGGGGAATGCCTCCTGGAGGTTGGCTCGTTCGCGGGCGGTCTGGAGGTCAACCCAGAGGGCCTCGTAACGACCGGTCTTTTGCAGGTGGTCAACCATCCATCGTGCGCTCGTCGTCTTCCCCGTCTGGCGCCCGGCTCGCAGCACGAAGTACTTTTCTTGCTCGATCAGCTTCAGCGCCTGCTGGAGCCTGCGCTCGGGGGGCAACATGTGATGTTTCCCCTCGATGCAAGGACCCGCCGTGTTGAAGAACGGTTGCATGGCCCTGACCCTAGCACAGGGGTCGCACGGCCTCGCTCCACCAGGACCCGAGTTGTGGTCTCATGGAGGCATGCGTTCCTGGATCTGTCTCCTCCCGCTGATGCTCCTGGCCTGTGGCTCTGACGATGGCTCCTCGCCGCCCCCGGGGGCCGGTGGGTCCGGAGGTTCCGGACAGGCGGGGGCCGGTGGGTCCTCCGGTGGAGGCACGAGCGGTGCGGGGGGTGTGGGCGGCGCGGGGGCCGGGGGTCAGGGGGCCCAGGGCGGCGCCGGGACCGGAGGCGCCGGTGGAGCCAGCGGGGGGGCCGGGGCGGGCGCGGGGGGCGCCGGAGCGGGGGGCAGCGCGGGAGAGGGTGGCGCGGGGACGGGCGGCGGGGGCGGCGAGGCCGGGGCGGGGGCCGGCGGTGGTTCTGGAAGCTCCGGACAGGGAGGCGCCGCGGGCATATCCGGAAGTTCCGGACAGGCAGGGGCCGGAGGCGGGGCGCCGGTGCTGAAGTGCAGCGAGGATCTGGGGGCGGTGGTGAACGAGAGCGGGCAGGTGGTGGAGACCTGCGGGGCGGATCAGGGGTGCAAGGCCGGGGCCTGCGTGGATCTGTGCGAGGCGACGGAGGCGTCGGGGAGCAACCTGGGGTGCGAGTTCTGGGTATCGACGCCGCGAACGATCGGGACGAAGTACGCGACGCCGTCGCTGCAGCCTTGCTTTGCGGTGCTGCTGGCGAACACGACGAAGAAGGCGGCGAAGGTGCAGGTGGAGCGGGGCGGGATCTCGTTCGATGCGACGGTGTTCGGGCGCATCCCGGAGGCGGGGAAGGAGCCGAAGGACTGGCCCTTGCTCACGAGCGACGGGATCCCGCCGGACCAGGTCGCGGTGCTCTTTCTGTCCCACGATCCTGCGGCGACCTTCCAGGAGACGGGGCTGCCGCTGACCTGCCCGGTGGCGACGGCGACGGGGGCCTCGGGGGTGGAGGGCAACGGGGAGGCGCCGGGGTTCCGGCTGGCGACGGACGCGCCGGTGAGCGCCTACGATATCTTCCCGTTCGGGGGTGCGCGGTCCCATTTTCCCGGGGCGCAGCTGCTCTTCCCGCGGGCAGCGCTGGGGACCAACTACGTGCTGGTGGGGCCGCCGCGAGGCACGGCGGCGGCGCCCGGGCCAGGCTTCTTGCAGGTGCTCGCGGTGGGTGGGGACACGCAGGTGACGATCTCGCCGTCGGAGGATCTGCCGGCCTTGCCCGGTGTTCCGGCGATCCCGAAGGGGACGAAGGCGACCCTGGAGGTGAAGGCTGGGACGTACGTGCAGTGGGAGGTGGGCGGCTCCCACGATCTGGCGGGCACCATCCTGGAGAGCGATCAGCGAGTGAGCGTGTCGGTGGGCAACCGTTTCCTGCGGCTCCAGCCGTCGGACGCGCCGGGCGGCGACGCGACCCACAACGCCCAGCAGCCGGCCTCGTCGCTGGGGAACGATTACGTGGTAGCGCCCTACGAGACGAGGCGCAAGGACCTGCAACCGGAGGAGATCCAGTACCGGCTGGTGGGGGCGGTGGACGGGACGACGCTGACCTTTGATCCAGCGATCCCCGGGGCTCCATCCCAGCTGGGGCGGGGCGAGGTGACGGATTTCAAGACGACCCAGGCGTTCCGGGTCAAGAGCCAGGGGAGCGGTCATCCTTTTGGGCTGGCGCAGATGATGATGACCGCGAACGTCCCCGGGGGGAGCCGCGAAGGCGCGCTGGTGCCGTACCTGAGCCCGCCTTACCCGCTGGGGGACGAGGAGTTTGTGCCCCAGCTCCCGCCGGCGCAGTTCCGCTCCAGCTACGTGTTTCTCACGGACCCGACCTACGCGACCACCAACCTCACGGTGATCCGCGCTCGCGGGGCCGCGGGCTTCGAGGACGTGGAGGTCGACTGCCTGGGCGTCATCGGCGGCTGGAAGCCCGTGGGCTCGGACGGGCAGTACGAGCACACCAGCGTCGACCTGCTGCGCGCCGGCAAGGCCAGCGGGACGTGCGAGAACGGGCGCCAGCGGGCCACCAGCAAGGGGTCCTTCGGGCTGACCGTCTGGGGCCTCGATACCTACTCGTCCTACGGGTACCCCGCCGGAGGGAACGCGCTCAAGACCACCGAGGTGATCATCAAGCCCTGAAGCTTCAGATCTGCCCCTCGCGGAGCCGGGCGCCGAAGCGTTCGCCGAGCATCAGCGTGGGCAGGTGGATGCTGGCCGTGGGGATCGTGGGCATCAGGCTGGCGCCGCCGAGGTGGTCATCGAGAGCGTCACTCAGCGAGGGGATCTGGCACCCCGGCCAACCACGGTTCTTGCTCCGGCAACGACGGGAACCCTTCAAACAAGCAACCAATCCGATCCAGACACTTGGGGATCGAATAACAGGGCTTGAGCTTTGCCCGGATCTCCTTGTTCCACTGGTAATAGCCACTCATGCAATCGGCTTGCCTTGCCATCAACGGCGTTTCTCCGTCGCACTTGTTTTCATGGGTCATGCAGGCTTGAAATTCATCCTGCTCCAGCAAGACGTCAAACTTGCTCGAGTTCCCCTTGTTTGGCCCCCACTTCTCCCAGTAAGCCCCCATCTTGTACGTGCACTCGTTTTCCTTGAAGTCTTTCAACGTGAGGAAGTAATCGCGAGCAATTTCCTGGATCAGGTACCCCTCTCCAAGGAGTTCTTTTCCACATTGGGTCTCGCAGGCACCCAGATCCACCTGGCCGCAATTTTTCACCCGGTCGCAAGCCTGCTGGCAGAGCAAGGCGTCTTCGGAAGCCCCCCCTTGCCCGGACGCTCCTGCTTGCCCGGACGCTCCCGCCTGCCCAGCGGTTCCCGCCTGCCCAGCCCCGCCTTGACCGCTTTCTCCCGCTTGCCCACCTGTTCCGGCTTGCCCGGCCCCTGCCTGACCCGCAGCCCCCCCAGGGGAAGAGCCCCCTGCACCAGAAGAGACCGGAGCGCTGGAAGAGCAAGCGAGTGCTGCCAAGCTCAGAGAGACCAGAAGGGACCGCAAGGGTTTGATCGAAGATTTCATCGGGTTCTCCTTGTAAAGCAGGCTGAAGCCTCCCCATCCGAGATGCAACGCGCTTGCCTTTCCGAGCTTAGATCTGTCCCTCACGGAGCCAGGCGCCGAAGCGTTCGCCGAGCATCAGCGTGGGCAGGTGGATGTTGGCCGTGGGGATCGTGGGCATCAGGCTGGCGTCGGCGATGACAAGGCCCGAGACGCCGCGCACCCGTCCGCGGCTGTCGGTGGCGGCCCAGGAGGCGCCGTCGGGGCCCATGGGGGCGGTGCCGGAGGGGTGGTATCCGGAGTCGCAGATGCGACGGATGAAGCCATCGAGCCAGGAGCGCCGCCGCAGGATCGAGGGCAGCGGGAAGATGGCCCTGGCGAGGCGGCGGAGCGGGGGCTGCTGGGCCAGCTCGAAGGCCAGGGAGAGCTCCTCGACGGCGAGGGCGCGATCCTCCGGGTCGTCGAGGAGGCGGGACTCGACCTGCGGGAGCGCGCGAGGATCCGCGCTGGGGAACCGGATGAGGCCGTGGCCACGAGGCTTTCCGACCTGGCACATCAGCGTGACCAGCGGCAGCGAGGAGCCCGGCAGGTGCACCCCCATGCCTGCCTGGATCTGCATGTCGTTGTCGTGGGCGCTCCGGGCCGAGCGGAGGCGCATCGCGGTCTGGATAAGGGGCCCCGCGAGGTCGACCACGCCAGGGCGCGGGAGGAGGAAAAAAGCTGCCCCCGGGTGGTCCAGCAGGCGAGCCCCCACCGCCGGCACCTCGGCCACCGGCGTGACGCCCAGGCGGGCCAGCTCGTCCCGGGGGCCCACGCCGGAGCGGAGCAGGATCCCCAGGGTCCCGATGGCGCCGCCGGCCAGCACCACCTGCGAGCTCAGGATCCGCTCGATCTGCCCCGCGCGCTCCACCTCGACGCCGATCACCTTGCGGTTCTCGAAGAGCACCCGCCGCACCAGCGTCTCCGCCTGGATCCGCAGGTTGGGCCGGGCGCGCACCCGCGCGTCGAGGTAGCACCGCCCCGCGCCCATCCGGCGCCCCCCGATCTTGTTCATCGGGAGCGGCCCGTACCCCCGGGCCTGGGGGTGGTTGTGATCGTCGCAGCGCGGGTACCCGGCCCGCTCGCAGGCCTCGAGGAAGGCGCCATGCCACGGCGTCAGCTCCCGCAAGGGGTGGCGGCGGATCGGGATGGGGCCGTCCTGGCCGTGCCACTCGTCCTTCACGTCCAGGTCCGTCTCCAGCCGCTTGAAGGCCGGCAAGCAGTGCTCCCAGCCCCACTCGGACAAACCCATCGACGCCCACTCGTCGTAGTCGCTCGGCACCCCTCGCAGCGCGATGCAGGTGTTCACCGCCGACGACCCGCCGACCACCTTGCCCCGGGGCAGCGGCAGCACGATCTGCCGGGACGAAGGCTTGTGGCGGAACCCCCAGTCATGCTTTCGCAGCGAGTTCCGCGTGCCGTCGTCCAGGTCAGCGGGGAGCACCCCGGTCGGCCCGTGGTCCGGCCCGGCTTCCAGGAGCAAGAGCTCCTGCCGTGGGTCTTCGGTGACCCTGGCCGCAATGACGGCGCCGGCAGCGCCAGCGCCGACCACGATACGTTCGCAGGAGAGGCTCATGGGGGAGGCTCGGGGGATGGGGACGTCGGGAGGGGTTGGTCGAGGATGGCCCAGGCATCGCCGCGGCGTTCGACGAGCCAGGTGCGCTGGCGGAGGGGTTCGTCGGAGGGGCCGAGGAGGAGGCCCGAGGCGAGGTCAAAGCGGCAGCCGTGGGCGCGGCAGGCGAGGGAGCGGCCCAGGATGGCGCCGTTGATGAGGCTTGCGCCGGCGTGGCTGCAGCGTTGATCGAGGGCGAAGACCTCGTCGCCGAGGCGCACGACGACGAGGTGATCGGGGGGGTGAAGGAGGAGGTGGGGCTTGCCCTCGGGGAGCTGCTCGCGGGAGAGGAGGGCGATGAGGGCCGGGGGCATGAGGGGGGCTCAGTCGAGGGGGCGATTGGCGCGCTGGAGGGTCTCGTCGATGAAGGAGGGCATGACGTTGAGGAGGTTGGCGAGGGCGGCGAGGGTGAAGGTCTCCTCGGGGCTGACGGAGCCGTCGGCGAGGGCGACGCTGCAGAGGTCCTCGACGATCTTGAGCCAGCGCACCGGGGGGAGCTTGGTGCGGAGGACCCCTGCCAGCTCCTCGGCGCGGGCGGTGAGCTGCGCCTCGTCCATGGCCTTGACGGCGGCGATGCGGTCCTCGGCGTGGGCCCCGAGCAGGGCGGAGAGGGAGCGGAGCTCGTTGCGACGGATGCGACCGTCGGCGCGGGCGACGAAGTAGCCGCCGATGGCGAGGAATTCCTTGAGTTCTTCCTTGCAGGAGAGCTTCTCGGACAGGATGCTGGGGTTCATCAGCTCGACGATGCCGGCGACCTGTTGCTCGAGCTGGGCCTCGGTGAGGGAGCCGCCGTTGCTGCCGACGAGGCGGTGGTAGGTCTTGGAGCGAGAGAAGAGCTCGAGGGCCTTGACGCGGAGGGGGCTGTAGGGGTGCGTGGAGAACCAGTCTTCCTCGGCGCCGGGGCCCGCGGCCTCGGCCTCCTGGGCGGCGTAGTGCATGGCGGTGGCGGTGACGTTCTGCATCCACCGGGGGGCGGAGAGGCCGCTGGTGAGCTTGAAGAAGGTGCGGACGGAGGTCTCGAAATCGCCGCAGCAGACGAGGCCCACGCGGTCGCAGCTCAGCTCGGCGTAGCGCAGCCAGGCGTGGAGGCGCATCGCGTTGAGGGGAGAGACCTTGGCGTTCTCCTGGGGGGTGAGGCCGCCGAGGGGCATCTCGCTGTGGCGAAAGAGCGCGTGGCCCAGCTCGTGGCCGAGGATGAAGCGGAGCTCGGGCTCGTCGAAGCGCTCGAGGGCGACGTTGGAGAAGCCGATGCAGAGGCGCCCTTGCTGGGGCGGGACGATGAAGGCATTCATCTGCGCGTCCTGGGAGCAGTAGACCTCGATCTCGTTCTGGATGCCCAGGACCTCGGTGCAGTGGCGGACGCAGGTGAACAGCTCGGGGGCGAGGCGGGGGGTGAGGCGGACGGAGGTGAGCAGGAGGGCGCGGCGGACGGCGAGGTTGCCGGACTCGCGGGTGGTCTCGCGGACGGCCTCGGCGAAGTCCCGATCCTTCATCAGGGAGGCGCGCAGATCCCGGTCGCCGTCGAAGATGATGCGATCCAGGTCGAGGGAGGTCTCGATGACGTTGCGGTCGATGACGGTGGGCTTCTTGAGCTTCATCGACCGGAGCATAGCCGGGGGGCGCCGGCGGCCAAGGGTTCAGCGCGCCAGGGCCTGCCGGAGCACGCCGCCCGCCTGGACCTGGGCCGAGGTCAGGCCGAAGCGCCGCTCGCGTCGGGCATAGTCTGCCAGGGCCGCGAGCAGGTGATCGGCGGAGAAGTCAGGCCAGGCCACGTCGGTGAAGTACAGCTCGGCGTAGGAGGCCTCCAGGAGCATGAAGTCGGACAGGCGGTGCTCGCCCCCGGTGCGGATCAGCAGGTCGATGTCGGGCGCCCCGGCGGTCCACATGGCCTCGCGCAGCATCTCCGGGGTGATGGCGCCCACCGGGAGCGCCCCCGCCTCGACCTGGCGCGCCAGCTTCTGCACCGCGCGCCCCACGTCCTCGCGGGCGCTGTAGGCCACCGCGAGCCGGAACAGCATCCCCTGCCCTGCGGCGGTCGCCTCGCAGAGCCCGTTGATGGCCTGCTGGCAGGCGGGCGGGAGCGACTCGATGTCGCCCACCACCTCGACCTTGACGCCCTGGCCGACGAGCTCGTTGCGCTCGGTCTCGGCGAAGCGCTGGAGCAGCCGGTAGAGGGCCGCCACCTCGTCCGCCGGGCGCTTCTTGTTATCCATGCTCAGCGCGTAGACCGTGAGAAACTTCACCCCGGCGCGCCCCGCCGCTCGCACCACCTCGCGCACTCGATCTGCCCCGAACTCGTGCCCGACCACGCGGGCCAGCCCGCGCGCCTTGGCCCAGCGGCCGTTCCCGTCCAGAATGATCGCGACATGTGAGGGGGCAGAAGGGTTAGTCATGACACCTTCAGTGTGCCATATCCCTGGGGAGGCCCGGGGGAGCCTTCGTGCAGAAGAAGGGTAAGCCGGGCTCTGCGGCCAGGACCACGCGGTTGCGCCCCTGACGCTTGGCGTCGTACATCGCGGCATCGGCGCGGGCGATCAGTTCATCGAGGGAGGAGGCAGCCAGGGAGGCGACGCCGAGGGAGGCGGTGACCGGGACCCGCTGGCCCAGGAAGGAGATGACGCAGGCCTCGATGCTGGCGCGGATGCGCTCGGCGGCGAGGGCGGCGCCGGGGGCGGCGGTCTGGGGGAGGGCGACGACGAATTCTTCGCCGCCCCAGCGCGCCACCAGGTCGCTCTTGCGGGTGGACCGGAGGAGCTGGGCGGCGACCTCCTTGAGGACCCGGTCGCCCGCGGTGTGGCCGAAGGTGTCGTTGGTGCGCTTGAAGTGATCGACGTCAAGGAGCAGCAGCGACAGGGGGAGCTGGTGGCGAAGGCAGCGGGCCAGCTCGCGCTCCATGGCCTCGGTGAAGGCGCGGCGGTTGAGCAGGCCCGTGAGCGCGTCGGTGGCGGCGAGGCGCCGGGCGTCCTCGACCAGACCCAGCGTGCGCAGCACCAGCGGCAGCTCGCGGGCTGCGATGTCGAGGAAGGTGTTTTCTTCGAGCGGGAGCCCCCGGTGCCGCGGCGCCAGCGCCAGGCGCCCCAGCAGCCTCGACCCGAGCTTGAGCTCCCGCAGCAGCACCTCGCCCCGCAGCCCCTCCCCCGGCAGATCGTCGCAGAACACCTGGGGCACCGCCTTGCTGGCGGGCAGCGCCCCACGCACCTCGGCTCGCAGCGCCTCGCTGTCCGCCGGCCCGTGGAGGAACAGCCCCCCCTCGCCCTCCCGCGAGAGCGCCAGCCAGCGGTACGAGAGCACCCCCGAGGCCAGCCCCGAGAAGGCCCGGAACAGCTCGCTCGCCTCGTCGTGGCGCGCCAGCGACCGGATCTCCCCCGCGATCACCGAGGCGAACAGCGCCCCGTCCAGCAGCTGCGCCAGCCGCTGGTGCACCCCGCCGGTCAACGGCTCCATGAGCGCCAGCGACGTCGGCGGCACCGGCGCCCCCACCACCCGCGCCAGCACCTGCACCAGCTCCGGCAGCTCGGTCTTGCTCACGTACCCCTGCGCCCCGGCGCTCTGCGCCCAGAAGCGCGACCGCCGATCCGCCGACGCCGTCAGCAGCACCACCGGCACCGACGCCGTGCTCGCCTCGGCACGCAGCAGCCGGCACAGCTGCACCCCCGAGATCCCCGGCATCCGCAGGTCGGTCAGCACCACCGACGGCGGGTCCCGGAACGCCTGCTCAAGCGCCTGCTCCGCGCTCGCCGCGAGCCTCACCTCGTACCCCTGCCCCGCCAGCAGCTTCTCGATCGTTCGCCTCACCAGCAGGCTGTCATCCACCACCAGTACCGACGCCATTTACCCCCCTCCAGGCGGCGTCCACTCGCAGATGGCGTCCTGCCCGTCGTTGCAATTCTGATCGTTCCATAGCCCGTCGGTTCGCTGCACCGCGCAGTGCTCGTAGCAGGTCGCCAGCACCGGCGGACACCCGAACGCAAACGCGTTCGGCTCCCCGGGCGCCCAGGCAGCGTAGTCGAAGGGCTCCTTCGAGATCCAGCCGTACTTCCCCACCCCGGGCTCCTGCGCCCCCTTGCCGTCCGTCGCCCCGATCCATACCTCCCGGTCCGTATGGAGCTTCCGGACAAACTCGTTCTCTTCCGCCGACCGGAGCGAGGCCAGGTACCCCCCCGCCTGCACGCACTTGTTCGCCTGCTCCAGCCACCCCCCTCCCAGCCCGAGCCCCTTCTTGATCCGCCAGTAACAGTGCCCGTTGGCAGGGTTCAAAACGACCCCCTGTTGCTTGGGGCACACGACCTTGCAGCCGGAGGTGCAGCCGTCGCCGTCGTCGCTGTCGCCGTCGTCGCACTCCTCGCCGGGTTCACGCACACCGTTGCCGCACACGGGCCCCGCGCTGGTCCCGGCCTGGCCGGCGTCGCCGCCCGCGCCTGCCGGATCGCTGCCGCCAGCGCCCGCCGGATCGGAACCGCCGGCGCCGGCAGGATCGCTCCCGCCCGCCCCTGCGAGCTCGGAGCCGCCCGCACCAGCCGGATCGCCGCCCCCCGAGCCGCCAGGATCGGAACCGCCCTCGCCGCCCTCGCCGCCCACCTCGGAGCCGCCGCTGCCCCCGGGCTCGGAGCCGCCCTCGCCGCCGGCGCCAGCGCCCGGGGCAGGGCCGCCGAACAGATCTTCGCTATCGCCAGAGGAACAGCTCGCCAGGAGCAGCGCGGCGAGCAGCAAGGGAACAGGAACCCGCATGATGCAGGTTTACCACGATCAGGAGCTCCTTCGACCGCGCATGCCGAGGGCGTAGATCAACCCGGCGAGGAGGAAGCCGGTGAACCAGGCGTAAGGGTAGATCTGATCCCAGAAGGATTCGGGCCCGGCGAGCAGCTTGATGCTCTTGAGGAAGCCGGGCAGGTTGGGGGCGACGCCGAGGGCGAGGGCGGCGAGGGCGACGGGGTTGGTGCCGGCGTAGCGGCCCTGGGGTCGGTAGAGGTCAGGGACGTCGAGCTCGGTGCGCCGCACCCACCAGTAATCGACGACCATGATGCCGGCGATGGGGCCGAGGAGGGCGGAGTAACCGACCAGCCAGTTGAAGATGTAGGCCTCGGCGCTGGACAGGAGCTTCCAGGGCATCATCACGATGCCGAGGATGCCGGTGATGAGGCCGCCGGTCTTGAAGGAGATGCGGCGGGGGGCCAGGTTGGCGAAGTCGTTGGCCGGGCTGACGACGTTGGCGGCGATGTTGACCGAGAGGGTGGCCACGGTGACGCCGAACAGGGAGATCACGGCGACGACGGCCCGGGTGGCGCCGGAGGCCAGCAGGGGGGCGTCCAGACCTGGCGGGGGCCTGGGGGAGGTGATCTGGGAGAGCAGGAAGATCGGGTCCCACAGCTTGGAGACATCGACGCCCTTGAGGATGGCCTGGGAGGCGCTGGTGATCACGACCCCCATGGCCGAGAACGCGATCATGGTCGTGGGCAGGCCCAGGGTTTGCCCCAGCATCTGCTCCCGCTGGCCGCGGCCAAAGCGGGTGAAATCCGGGATGTTGAGCGAGAGCGTGGCCCAGAAGCCGATCATGCCGGTGAGCGAGGGGACGAAGACCTTCCAGAAGGCGCCGAAGGTCTGGAACTTGGAGGGCTGCTCCAGCATCGGGCCGACGCCGCCGGCGCGCCCCACGGCCCAGGCGAGCAGCACCGCCGCCATCACCAGCACCAGGGGGGCGGCCCAGTTCTCGAAGGAGCGCACCGCCTCCATGCCGCGGAAGATGATGAGGATGTTGAGGCCCCAGAAGAGCAGGAAGGTGATGGCGCTGGGGAGGCTCAGCCCGAGGAAGCGCAGGTCGCCGCCGAGGAGGCCGAAGCCGGGCCAGACTGCCTCCAGGAAGGTGCGCACCGCCTCGCCGCCCAGGTACGCCTGGATGCCGAACCAGCCGCAGGCGACGATGGCCCGGAGCACCGCCGGCACGTTGGCCCCCGCGGTGCCGAAGGACGAGCGCGCCAGCACCGGGAACGGGATGCCGTAGCGGGTGCCGGGGTGGGCGTTGAGCAGGATGGGCACGAGCACGATCAGGTTCCCCAGGCCGATGGTGAGCAGCGCCTGCCACCAGTTCATCCCCACCGCGACGAGCCCCCCGGCCATCATGTAGGTCGGGATGCAGTGGGCCATGGAGATCCACAGGGCGGCGAAGTTGTAGGTGGTCCAGGTGCGCCGCGCCGCCGGGACCGGCGCCAGATCTCCGTTGAACAGGGGGCTCTCGGCGATGTCCGGGGGGAGCTCCCGGAGCGCCTCTTCCGCCAGCGAGGGGTCGTGCATCGGCGCATCGTACCCGCCTGCCCGCGGACCTCCAGCGCCCTGCTCAGCGCTTGTAGGGGGCCAGCTTCTCGCGGAGGGCGGCGATGGTCTGCGACAGCAGCCCCATGAAGGCCTGGACGCCGGGCTCGCCCTTGAGCACAAACTGGTCGATGTCGATGACCACGGTGGTGGTGGCGTAGACGCTGTTCAGCTCGTGGTTGAGGCGGATCCCGCCCAGGATCGGCAGCTTGAAGAGGTTGGCCAGGTCGGTGCGGTACATGTTCACGATGTCGTCCGGATCGGTGAGGTAGATCTTCACCTCGCCGCTCACCGTGAGCGTGGCCTTCGAGCCGAAGAGCGCCCCGGTGACGGCGCCGGAGCCGGTCTTCCGGTCGAGGGTGACGAAGAGGCTGGAGAGCACCGGGTCCCGGGGGCACGTGAAGCGGACCCGCTGGAAGTCATCGTTGGACAGGAAGCCCACGGCGGGGCAGCCCTGGCGCCCCATGGCGCGCACCAGCTCGCCGACCAGGATCTCGTCCTTCGACTCGCGGATCTCGGACTTGTGGTTGAACTTGTTGAGGAGGCCTAGCATGGGTTCACCCGATCAGCGCCCGAAGCGCCCCTTGAGGTACTTGCGCAGGGCGTTCAGCGTCGCCCCGATGTCGCGGTTCAACCGCGGGAAATTGATCGAATAATCGGCCGCGATGTAGTGGTCGATCTGCAGGTAAAGATCGACCTGAACGTAGATGTAACCAGACTCCATATCGCCATCGACGGTGATGGTCCCCGGCTCCGGGTTGTTGACGTAGCCGCTCTTGAACTCGGCCTTGATCGCCTGCCACACGCGCCCGAAGTCT
>JALOQB010000512.1 GCA_025453595.1 Polyangiaceae bacterium | reverse complement strand
GGCCCTCTTCGTGGCACACGCGCACGATGCCGGTGCCGAAGAGGATGGCATCCATCGCGACGCTGCTGGCCGTGCGATCGAAAGCCTGCTCGGTGAAGAGGCCTTCGAGAAATCGGCCCATTTGCTGGCACTTCCGACGGATCGTCCAGTCGGCGCCAGCGGGCATGAACATGGGCCTGGGGCGGCTCTGGATCAGCTCCGCCCGCACCGTATCGGCACAGGCGCGGACCACGTTGAGGACGGTGCTGGGCCCGTCCTGGATCCTCTCGACCGTGTACCCGGTGGGGGTCAGGTCGTAGGCATCGAAATCGCCATACAGCGCGTAGGCCAGCGTCAGCCAGGCGCGGCGCTCTGACTGGCGATCGCGCAGCCCCCTCGCCAGCGCGACCACGTCGGAGGCGCGCTGGCGCTCGTCCTCGACCAGCCACCAGGGAAGGTGGCTCATGCGGGCCTCGGAGTGACAGCGACATGCGCCCCCGGGGGTCGGGGCACGGGGCTCGGCGAAGAAAGGTCACGATCGCGCCCGCCCGAAGCAGCGGCCGGCGCCGGCGCCAGGGCCACGCGCTGCAGCCTCCCCTCCCCGTCGAAGGTGGCTTCCACGGCCCCGCTCTCGCGCAGCAGGGCGAGCTGGCTTCGCAGCAGGTCGAGGGCCTCGGCGGGGGTCACGCCGAACAGGGTGCGAGCGCCCGCAGGAGCGGGCTAGATGCACGTTGTCAACGTGTATGCATGTTGACACGTTGACTCGACGATCATGCTACAGTGAGGGCATGTCGCTACGTCAGCAGGTGAGCCTGTCTCACGAGACCCATGCGCTGGCCCGGTGCGTCCACGTCCTGACCGGGGACAGCTACAGCGAGATCATGCGCCGGGGGCTAGAGGCCCTGCTAGCCAGCGACCCCGATCTGGCACGGCGAGTCGAGGCCGTGCGGAAGGCGCTGGCGGCATGATCGAGGTCGGCCCCTGGTACGTGCGGGTGTGGATGCCCGAGCACGCCACAACGACCGTCTCCTTCGAGGCTGCGCAGGCCGTTGCCTGGGAGAACGACACCCCGGCGTTCGCGCGACGCAGCACGCTCCCGGAGCACTTCGACAACGTGAGCGATCTCACGGAAGCTCAGCCGCACGTGCGCGGAAGCGTCCGCTTTGACGGAGGAATGCACGTCTATTTCGGCGACGAAGAGGGCTACCTTTTCGGTGACCCGAGTGATTTTATCGGCCTCGGGCCGCTGTTCGAGCGGGTGCACGAGGAAGCGGCGCGGCTCTTCGATGCGGCCGACACCTGCCATTGGCTAGGGGGCTAGCGCTTCCACCGATCCAGCCACTTCCGCTGGTCCTTGGGGCCCTCCATCAGGGCCTGGCGCATCGCCTCTTTGGGGTCCTCCCTCGGGTCGAACACTGGCTTGTGAGGGCGCACCTCCGCCCCCCGGTGCCAGGCCTCGAAAACGGCCGTGGCCAGCGCCACCGCCCGGTCGCAGTGCCGCCCGTCGGGGGTGGTCGGCACCACCAGCGACTCCCCGCCCCCGGGCCGAGGGCGCACCCGGATCGAGCGAAGCTGCTCCCTCAGCAACGGGTCGTCGACCATCTTGACGCGGCGCTCCCGCAGCGCCGTTCGCAGCTCCGTCAAACATTCAAGCGTGGCGGCCGCGTTGGTGACCGTCAGCCCTGCCTTGCCCAGGTCTTCGCGGGCGCTCTCGCGCTCGGCCTGGTCGAGGGCGATGGCCCACGCCCCCCAGGCCCGCAGAGTCGAGGCAAACAACTCCCACACCTCCGAGGGCTTCAGGGACTGGCCCTGGTCGGGGTGCAGCTCCTGGAGGACGGGCACCAGCAGGCGGTTGTCGACCCGCAGGGCGATGGCGACGGTGCTGGAGTTCTTGACCAGCCCGACGTCGCCGCCAGCGCCGACGTGGGCCCCCATCGGTGGCTCCGTGGGCAGCTCGCCGGGGGCGGCGATGGCAGCCGTGAGGTCGGCAGGGGCGAAGAACGCGACCGCTGAGGTGCTGAGGAACTTGCAGAAGAACTCCCGCTGCGCGTTGGTCGTGCCGCGCTGCTTGTCGATCTCCAACGCCTTGGCCACCTGGCGCAGGATGCCGGGGTTCGAGCGCATGGCGGGGGTGCTGGCCAAAGCCGCCAGGGCGCTCGATGGGCGTCCCCCAACCGTAGGGTGGTTGGCCTTGTAGAGATCGTAAAAAAGCCCGCTCTCCGCCCATGGCGTCGAGAAGATCATCAACTGCCCGACCGGCAAGAACATGCGCGGTTGCACGGCGTTGAAAACTTCAACGTCGTTTACCTTGTAGCTCTCGTCCATGAAGAAGGCGGCCTCATCGAGGAGCACCGCGATCAGGGTGCGTCCGCGCTCGCTGAGGCCCATCTTCTTGGCGGCCTTCGCCTCAAAAGCCACAAGCTTGCCGTCGGGGCGCTGGATCACCAGGCGTTCAAACTTTACCCCTGCCTTGGGAGGATTGACCAGCAAGGGGGCGAGGTCAGGGTCTGCTTCGAGAGCGCCCTTGATGTAGTTCAGCGCCTCGTGAGCAAGGTCCAGTTCAGGAGCGATTGCCCAGCACTTGCCCTCCTGGCCGGGGGCGAGGCTGCTCAGGTCCGCGAAGAGGGCGAGGTAGAGCATCCTCGTGGCGCCCATGCGGGTTTTCCCGCCGCGACCCCCAAAGACGAACACGAGCACGTCGAGGAGCTCGGGAGCTATCTCGTCGATGTCCCCGAACATCTCGCGAGCGACCTCGCGCTCGTCGGGCGGCAGGTCGCGGGGCTGCACGCCGTCGAAGGCCACCTTGCACGCGACGACCTGCCCACGCTCCAAGACCAGCGGGGGGCTGAGCGTGCCGCAAAAGTCGAGGAACGACGGCGCCCCGTCGATCAGCCCCGGCCTCATGAGGGCTTCTCCGGGCGCAAAAACTTCGACAGCCCGGCGGTCGCCGGCTGCTGCGGCTTCGGGTCGTTCCGGCTGTCACGGTGCGCCCCGATCCCATGGAGCTTGAGCTTCTCCGCCAGCAGGCCCCGGACCGCGTAGGGGTCGCCCTGCTCGAAGGCGAGCTGCAGAGCGGCCTCGAGGTCGGCGGCGATGGTCGCGGCCCCCCGGCGGTCGTCGAGCACGGCCTCCAACTGGCGGCTCGCCTCGGCCGCGTGGCGCTGCACCAGGTCGAGGGAGATCGCCCACTCCTCGGCCAGCGCCTGGGCCACGTCGGCCTGCCAGGTGCGCTCCTCCAGGTGCCGCCGGATGGCCCGGACCCGAGCCCAGACGGGGGGCGGCTCGGGCGCGCGCGCTGGCTGCACGGGGTCGGGCGCAGGCC
>JALOQB010000511.1 GCA_025453595.1 Polyangiaceae bacterium | reverse complement strand
ACGATTTGTGCACAAACGAACGGGAGAGACGGGGAGGTACGAGCCCCGCGGGTCCCGTCCCAAAGGGATGGGCAAGGGGCGCTTTGGAGATCGAATCGCTGCTCCTCGTCTCGCCTGGATGCCTGCTGATAAAGGGGGAGCCGGGGGATGCAAGGGGGCCGCGCGGGGCGCAGCCCCATCGGCCCCCTTGCCCGGGGGTGGGCGGGCAGCCCACCGTTCCCGCGAAGCCCCGGGGCGCTAGCCCCATCGGCCCCCTTGCCGCGGGCGTGGGCTGCGCAAGCCCACCGTTTCCACAAAGCTCCGGGGCGCAGCCCCTCAAGTCCCTTCCTTGCCGCGGACGTGGGCTGCGCAAGCTCACCGTTTCCGCGAAGCACTCGGGGCGCAGCCCCCTCCCTTACCCGGGCGTGGGCCGCGAAGGCCCACCATCCCCAGGAAGCCCCACCGTTCCTCCGGAGGGAGGCCCTTGCGCTGCCCCTGGTGGGCGAGTAACCTCAAGGCACTCTCACCAGAGAGCCTCGCGATTTGTCCGGCCAGCTTGCAGCGAGGTAAAAGAAATGCGCTAAACGGCCGTCCGTCGAGCACAAAGATCTCATTGATTCGCGAGCTCACGTACCCCGGATAGAAGGTCGGACTCCCCCCCCAGGAGCCCACCGTGACGCGACCCTCTCTCCCTGAACATCTCCGTCCTGCCACCCTTCTGGTACGGGGCGGGATGATGCGCACCGAGCAGGATGAGACCTCCGAGCCTCTCTTCCTCACCTCGGGGTTCGTCTACGACAGCGCCGAGCAAGCCGAGGCGACCTTCCAGGGGGCCACCACGCACTGGGTCTACTCGCGCTTCGGGAACCCCACCGTTGCCTCTCTCGAGCGGCGTCTTGCGGCGCTGGAGGGGGCCGAGGCTTGCAGGATGACCGCCACCGGCATGGCCGCGGTCCATGCGGCTTTGCTGTGCCACCTCAGGGCCGGCGACCGCGTGGTCGCCTCGCGGGCGCTCTTTGGCTCCTGTCACTGGATCGTCTCGACCTTGCTACCGAGGTACGGAATTTCCATATGTTTCGTGGACGGTGGGGATCTGGAGCAGTGGCGAGGGGCGCTCTCGTCGCCGGCCGCGCTGGTGCTGCTGGAGACGCCCTCGAACCCGATGCTGGATCTGGTGGATCTGCCGGCGGTGGCGGCGCTGGCCCACGAGGCCGGGGCGCTGGTGGTTGTGGACAACGTGTTTGCGACGCCGCTGCTGCAGCGCCCGCTGGAGCTCGGGGCGGACGTGGTGGTGTACTCGTGCACCAAGCACATGGATGGCCAGGGGAGGGTCCTTGGCGGGGCGGTGCTGGGGCGGCAGCGCTGGGTAGAGGAGGAACTGCAGCCGTTTCTGAGGAACACGGGGCCTGCGCTGTCGCCCTTCAACGCGTGGGTGATCCTGAAGGGGCTGGAGACGCTGAAGCTGCGGGTGGACGCGATGAGCAAGAGCGCGGAGGAGCTGGCGATGCACCTGGAGGCGCACCCGGCGGTGGGGGCGGTGCGGTATCCGTTCCTCGCGTCTCACCCGCAGGTGAACCTGGCGCGGGCCCAGATGCGAGGGGGTGGGACGCTGGTGACGTTCACGCTCCGTGGGGGCAAGGAGGCTGCGTTTCGCTTCTGCGACGCGCTGCGCCTGGTCGATATCTCGAACAACCTGGGGGATGCGCGGTCGCTGATCACGCATCCGGCGACGACGACGCACTTCCGGGTGGGCCCGGAGGAGCGGCGGCGCCTGGGCATCGAGGACGGGACCTTGAGGCTATCGGTGGGCCTGGAGGACGTGGAAGATCTGCGCGAGGACCTGGACCGGGGGCTCGCCGCCGCGGGGGTGGCGTGATGGCTGCTGGCAAGCTGCGCATCGGTGTGATCAACCTGATGCCGAGGGCAGAGACCTACGAGCCCCTGCTGATCCGCTCGCTGGTGCTCCCCGGGGTCCTGGTGGAGCTGCGGTGGATCCGCCTGGAGAGCCATGGCTACCGGAGCAGCGATCGGTGTCATATGGAGGATCACTACAAGAGCTACGACGCGACGCTACAGGGTGGGCCGCTGGATGGTCTGGTGTTGACGGGCGCACCGGTGGAGACGCTGGAGTTCGAGGCGGTGCATTACTGGAGAGAGCTGACGGAGGTGCTGCGCCACGCGCGGCGTCACGTGCCGAGGACGCTGGGGATCTGCTGGGGAGGGATGGCGCTCGCGGCGCTGGAGGGGATCCGGAAAGAGACGCTGGGGCGCAAGGTGTTCGGGGCATTTGACCACGAGCTCTCGGCGGAGGGGCGCGCCCTGATGCCCTCGCTGGGAGGGGTTTATCGCTGCGCACAGAGCCGCCACGCGGGCCTGGTGGGGGCTTCGGTCGAGGAGGCAGAGCGGGAGGGGAGGGTGCGGGTGCTGGCACGGGGAGAGGAGCCCGGGGCCACGCTGCTCACCAGCGCAGATCGGCGCGTGTGGATGCACCTGGGGCACCCGGAGTACGAGCCGGAGCGAATTTCCTTCGAGTGGTCGCGGGACCAGGCCGCTGGGCGCCTGGACGTGGGGGCTCCGGCGGGGTTTGACGCCGCAGGCACGAGGCCCGATGCCCCCTGGGCAGAGGACGCCCGGGTGTTCTTTGCTGGCTGGCTGGGCTCGGTGCTCGCGGCTCTGGGGGGCAGGCCGGCAGCGCCGAGCGGCAGGTCGCTGGAGCGACGAGCTCAGTAGCCGGGGGGGAGCACCACGCTGTCGAAGGGCACCGTCTGCCCCTTGCAGCTTTCCTTGGTGGGGGAGGTGGCGTCGGGGCACCAGGCGATGGGGCCGTTGAGGTAGTCCATGTAGAGGTCGTGGTAGCCGGGGAAGCCAGGAGCGCTGGCCCGGTCGTCGCGGACGGCGCCCCAGGAGTTCTTCACGCGGAAGAAGCGAATCTCGGAGCTGGGGTCGAGGGCCGCGAGGAGCTTCTTGCGATCCTCTTCCCGGTTCGGGTCGAGGGTGACACCGGCCTTGAGGAGGCCAAATTCCTTGGTGTTGGCCTCGTAATCTTCGAAGACGGTCATGTGGCCACCCTGGCGACCGGGTTTACCGGCTTTGGCGAGGGTGGTGAGGTTGAAGGGCGGGTGGAGTTGGAGCCCCAGCTCGGGTAGGAGGCGACGCGCCACTCCTTGATGGCGACGTCGAGGGTGGTGTCCTTGATCGTGGCGCCCTGGCTGGAGCCGACGGGGTAGCGGACCTTGAACTCGCTGGGGGCGAGGATGGAGGTGCCCTTGGTGGTGCCGCCGTTGCGGAGGGTCTTGGAGCCGTCCTGACCGAAGGCCTTGGTGAGCTGGCCCTTGACGCTGGAGGGGAGACCGAAGGCCTTGTCGAGGGCCTTGCGAACCGCGAGGCGGTCGGTGCGGGAGGGCTTGGTCTTGAGGGTGCCTTCCTTGAGCTCGCGGTTGATGGCGGAGAGGGCGGTCGCCTGGCGGGTGGAGTTGGAGCCCCAGCTCGGGTAGGAGGCGACGCGCCACTCCTTGATGGCGACGTCGAGGGTGGTGTCCTTGATCGTGGCGCCCTGGCTGG
>JALOQB010000221.1 GCA_025453595.1 Polyangiaceae bacterium | reverse complement strand
CAGGGGGCTGGCCACCCGGATCCGTGCATACACGGCGATGAGCTCCCCGGGGGAGGCGATGAGGGGGTTGATGTCCAGCTCGCTGATCTCCGGGTGCTCGGTCACCAGCTGGCTCACGCGAAGGAGCACCTCGGCGAGCTGGCCTCGATCCACCACGGGCCCCCCGCGGAAGCCGTCCAGCAGGGCGCGGCCCCGGATCTGGTCGAGCATCGCCCGGGCGTCGGTGTCGTGGAGCGGGGCCACGCGGAAGACGATGTCCTTCCAGAGCTCGACCTGGACCCCCCCGATGCCAAAGCCCACCAGGTGCCCGTAGGTCGCGTCCCTCGTGGCGCCCACGAACAGCTCGACCCCCCGGGGCGCCATCCGTTGCAGCGACACCCCGCGCATCTCATGGCGCCGCCCAAGCGCCGCCAGGTTCGCCTCGATCTGCCCGAAGGCCCCCGTCACCTCTGCCCGCGACGAGAGCCCCAGCACCACGCCGCCCACGTCCGTCTTGTGGGTGATCGTGTCCGAGGCCAGCTTCATCGCCACCGGGAAGCCCAGCCGCTCCGCGGCCCCGGCGGCCTCCTCCGGGCCCTGCGCCTCGACCAGTCCGAGTGTGGAGATTCCATACGAGGAGAGGACCTCGATCACCTCGTCCTGACGGAGCCAGCGAGGGGAGGGGCCAGCGCGGAGGGCCGCGGCGGCGCGGGGGCGATCGGCGTGGAAGGCAGGGGGGGAGCTCGGGGGGGAGGCGAGCCAGGCGCCGTGGCGCGCGGCGCGGGCGAGGGCGGCGGCGGCGGACTCGGGGAAGGCGTAGGAGGGGAAGCTGCCGGCGCGGAGGGAGGAGATGGCCTCGGGGACGCCGTGGCGCCCCATGAAGCATGTGGCCACGGTCTTGGAGGTGGACGTGGCGCCGCGGACGATGGCCTGGGCGACCTCGGAGGCCCCGGTGACGATGGGGGTGACGAAGAGGACCAGCACGGCGTCGACCTGCGGGTCGTCGAGCAGCAGGCGGAGCGCGCGCTCGTAGGAGGCCGCGGAGGCGCTGGCGATCATGTCGACGGGGTTCCTGACCGAGGCCTCGGGGGGCAAGAAGGCGCGAAGCTGGCCCTGGGTCTCCCCGGCGAGCGGGGCGACGACGAGGCCGCGGCTCTCGCAGGCGTCGGAGGCCATGATGCCGGGGCCGCCGGCGTTGGTGAGGATGGCGACCCGGTTGCCGCGGGGGACCGGCTGGTTGGCCAGCAGCATGGCCACGTCGAAGAGCTCGTCGACGGTGTCGGCGCGGATCACGCCGGCCTGGCCCAGCAGGGCGTCGACCGCGACATCCATGCCGGCCAGCGAGCCGGTGTGGGAGCTGGCGGCGCGGGCTCCGGCCTCGGTGCGCCCGCTCTTGACGACGGCGATGGGCTTCTTGCGAGCGACGCGCCGGGCCACCTCCATGAAGCGGGCCGGGTCCCCCAGGTTCTCGAGGTAGAGCAGGATGACCGCGGTGGACGGGTCTTCTTCCCAGTACGAGAGCAGCGCGTTGCCGTCGACGTCGGCCTTGTTGCCGATGCTGACAAAGCTCGAGATGCCCACGCCCAGATCGCGCGCGTGGTCCAGGATGGCCAGGCCCAGCGCCCCCGACTGCGAGGCGAAGGCGACGCCGCCGAAGGGCGGGAAGGTCGGGGCAAAGGTCGCGTTGAGGCGCACGTCCGGGGCGGCGTTGAGGAGCCCGAGGCAGTTGGGCCCGACCATCCGCATCCCGTGGCGTTGCAGCGACGCGACCACCCGATCCTGGAGCGCCTTCCCCTCCACCCCCGTCTCGGCGAAGCCGGCGCTGATCACCACGACCCCCTTGACCCCCTTGCGCCCGCAGGCCTCCACCGCGTCGGGCACCTGCGCCGCCGGCACCACCAGCACCGCCAGGTCCACCTCGTCCGGGATCGCCTCGATGGTCGGATACGCCTTCACCGCCTGCACCACCGACGCATGCGGGTTCACCGGGTACACCGCCCCGGTGAACTCGCTCCGGAGCAGGTTGTGAAACACCTCTGCCGCGATGGTACCGCGCTTGCGCGAGGCTCCGATCACGGCCACCGATCGTGGGCGCAGCAGGCAGTCGAGCATGGCGCCTCGTAGCGCAGTTCCCCCCGGGCAGGGAGCCGCGCGCTGCCCCTCGCCCCTCGAAAGATCGCCGCCACGCGCCCGACGATGCGCCCCTGGTTGCACGGTCTGCGTGGCTCGTGACAGATTTGCGCGATGGCGCCACGGGCTGGGGATACGATCCGGAGCAACCTGGAGGAGATCCGTTTCCGAGGGGAGCGGGGGGTCGTGGGCCTGATGAAGGCCCGGGATCCAGGCCTCGTCCAGCCTCCCTTCGATCACCGCCTCCCCCCTGAATTTCTCTGGCGACGGCGGCGCGAATTGCTCGCCAGCGGCGTCCAGATCACCGCGGCGCTGGCCCCGGAGATCCACGCCCGGATCGAGGAGAGCCGGCGCCTGCTGGGGGTCGAGCTGCCGGTCGAGGTCTACCAGTTCGCCAGCGCCTCCCCCGAGGCCGCCAACGCCAGCTTCTGGGGTCAGGGGGAGGCGGTGGTGCTCTCCCTCGATGGCGCCCTGCTGGGGCGCTTTGATCCACCGGGGCTCCTGTTCTTCCTCGGCCACGAGCTGGGGCATCACCTCGCCCACGGCTCCCCGCCGTCATGGCTTGAGCACGTCGAGAAGATCCAGCAACCCCTGTTTTCTCCGACCGAGCTCCGCGCCCTGCTGCGCCGCGCCCAGGAGCTGACCGCGGATCGCTTTGGCCTCCTCGTCTGCCGCGATCTGGACGCGGTGCTCCGCGCTCAGGTGACCCTCGCCACCGGCATGCCCGCCGCGGTGCGCTGGGAGCCTCGCGTCTACCTCGACGGGTGTCGCGCATATGTCGAGGCGCTGCGGCACCGTCGCGAGCCGACCGGCGGCGTCTCCCACCCGGAGCACAGCCTGCGTTCGTACGCGCTCTGGCTCTTCAGCGAGTCCGATCTCTACCGCGAGCTGACCGGCGCCGGGTCCGGGCGCCTGCGCCTGGAGGTCGTCGATCGGGACCTCACCACCCTCCTCGGCCTCCCTCCCTGGCTCTCGCAGCCGATCTCGCTGCCTGCCCCCGCGCCGCCCCCGGTCGCCCCCGCGCCGCCGCCTTCCCGGCCCCTCGCTCCCCACCGCCCGGCCCCCTCCGCCCCTCGCCCGGGTCCCGCTCCTGCCCTGGTGTCTGCCCCTGTCGTCGCCCCCCGGGAGCCACCCGCTCCCCGGGCGCCCCTGCCGGAGCCGCGCTCCCCGGCCCCCTTCGCCGGTCTCCTGGAGCGCGGCCAGGGAGCGCTTCGCAAGGTCACGCAGGCCGCGCTCGGGCGCGAAGAGGCGACCCCCGAGGAGGTCCCGGACCCGCTGCTCGACGACGAGCGCGAGCTGCTGGCTCGCTTCGAGGCCCTCGAACGCAAGGCTCGGACCCGGTGACGGTCGCAGGCAACACCACGGGCCACCCTTTCCCCGTGCAGCGCCGATCGAACAGGCTGACCTCCGGCGATCAGGATCAATCTGTATGGAAGATCGATACAAACCTGGATCGAGACGGCACGGCGAGGCGTGGTCACCGTCGCCCCGACGGGAGACAAGGGGATCTTGCGGGAGCGGCGGTCAGAGAAGGGGGCGGTTCTCCGTCCTGAATTGCATGGGAACGCCCCGAACTTCGCGTCGATTTCGAGGCCCCTCCGGTCCTGCCAGGCCGGCCAGGGGCGCCCGGTAGCGATCCGCGAGGTCGTGAGGAGCCCCCCGGTGAGGGTGGTCCGGAGGGGTCGCGGACCCGGCAGCGCGAGCGCTGTCCCCCGATAGCTCCTTTCCTCACGAGGTTTCCATGTCGACCGATGTGCTTTCTCTTGCTGCCCTTGTCTCCTCGCTCACCCTGCCCGACCTGACCGACCCCGCCAGCGGGCCTCACGCGCTCCAGCTGCTGCTGGGCGAGGGGCTCACGGCCCTGAGCGAGCGCTGGGGCATCGAGCCCACCGTCGAGCGCGCGTTGCCCCTGGTCACCGTGGCCGACAACTACGATCACCTGGGGTACCCCCCCTGCGGGGTCGCCCGCGACGCGCGCTACACGCGGTACGTGAACGACGGCATCCTGTTGCGTACCCAGACCTCTGCCATGATTCCGCCCTTGCTGCGGCGCCTGGCGCGTTGCCCGGTGTCGGATCATCTGCTTGCCTGCCCGGGGCTTGTTTACCGCCGCGACAGCATCGATCGGCTGCACACCGGCGAGCCTCACCAGGTCGATCTCTGGAGGATCCGCCGCGGCGCCCCCCTGGGGCACGAGGATCTGATCGAGATGATCGAGACGCTGGTGAGTTCCATGCTGCCCGGGCGACCGTGGCGGGTCACCGGCGCAACGCATCCTTACACCGAGCAGGGTCTCCAGATTGACGTGCGCAAGGGGGATTCATGGGTCGAGGTGGGGGAGTGTGGCCTGGCCTCGCCCGCTCTGCTGGAGCGCTGCGGGCTCCCGGTCCCTCCGGTCTCCGGGCTGGCGATGGGGCTCGGGCTCGATCGGATGCTGATGCTACGCAAGGGGCTCGACGATATCCGGCTGCTGCGTGCAGCGGAGCCCCGGGTGCAGGCGCAGCTACAGGACCTGACCCCCTGGCGCCCGGTCTCCCTCATGCCGCCGGTCCGGCGGGATCTCTCCCTGGCCTGCGAGCCAGCGACAGGCGTCGAGGAGCTCGGTGATCAGGTGCGCGCCAGCCTGGGCGAGGACGCGGCGCTGATCGAGGCGGTCGAGGTGATTTCCGAGACGGAGGGCGAGCGGATTCCCCCCGCGGGGAGGGCTCGCATCGGGATGAGAGAAGGGCAGAAGAACGTGCTGCTCCGGGTGACCTTGCGGGCGCTGGATCGGACGCTCACCGACGAGGAATGCAACGCGCTGAGGAACCGCATCTACGCCGCGCTCCACCGCGGTACGGTCGTTCCTCTGGCGACCTCGCGGTGACGCTGCCTGCTCCTGTGAGGTGGAGCGGTGCAAGGCGGGCGTGGCTCAGCCGCGTGCAGAAGTTCTCGCGCCCCGGGGGGCCAGGAGCCCTTGTGACCTGGCCACATCTCGGCCACCATGGCCGGCTTTCATCATGCCAACCACACCCAATTGTCGGAGATCTGACCCATGAATTCAGCCTCCCCGTCTCTGCCCCCCGACGCCGCGATCATGCAGATCCTGTTCGGAAAAATGGTCGGCTTCGCCCTCGGCGCGGTCGCCCGCCTCCGGGTGGCCGACCAGCTCGCCGCCGGGCCCATGTCGGCCTCCGACGCGGCGGTGGCCTGCGGCGCCAACGCCGATGCCCTGTACCGGGTGCTCCGCACGCTGGCGAGCGTCGGCGTCTTCTCCGAGCTCCCCGGCAAGCGCTTCGAGCTTACACCCGTCGGGCAGATGCTGCGCAGCGACACGCCTGGCTCGATGCGCAACATGGTGCTCATGATGAACGATGTATGGAATGTCCATAGTTACCTCAAGTTCACCCACTGCATCCAGACCGGCGCAGACGGGGTCCACGCGGCCCACGGCAAGGGGATCTTCGACCTCTTCCGCGACATCCCCGAGGAGGCCGAGACCTTCCACCGGGCGATGACCGACCTCAGCGCGATCGCGGCGCGGGCGCTGCTGGAGGTCCATGACTTCTCGCGCTTCCGGCGCCTGGCGGACGTGGGGGGCGGCCACGGGGTCTTGCTGGGGAGCATCCTGCGGAAGCACGGCGCCCTCGAAGGCATCCTCTTTGATCTCCCCGAGGTGCTGGCCGGGGCGCCTGGCGCGGGGCATCTTGCGGGCGTCGAGGGGCGCGTCACGCTGGTGGAGGGGAGCTTCTTCGAGCACATCCCCGGCGGGTGCGACGCGTACATCATGAAGCACATCGTTCACGACTGGGACGACGGGAGTTGCCGGCGGATTCTCTCGCTGATGCGCGAGCAGCTCCAGGCCCATGCCCCCCGCGACGGTCGGGTTTTTCTCTTCGAGATGGTGGTACCAGACGGGCCCGAGCCCGCCCCCGCCAAGTTTCTGGACATGGAGATGCTCGTGGTCTCGCCCGGCGGAAAGGAGCGCACCGTCGCCGAGTTCGAGGCACTGTTCTCGGCGGCTGGCCTCAGGCTCGTCTCCGTCACCCCCACCCCTTCGCCCATGAGCTTGATCGAGGCCGCCGTCGCGTGAAGAGTCGCGGTCCCCGGCGGCACTGTGCTTGGTTTTATACCCACCAAACCCCATGTTTCAGCAACTGCTCTCCCTCTTGATCGTCAGCTCCCTGGGGATAGGCGTGGTGCGCCGTTACCTGGCGCTCAACAAGCTATGGGTGAGGCGACGCGAGCGCGCGGTGGCCGAGAGCATCTCCATCGTGGCCCTGCTGCTGGCGATGGCGACCAGCGCGCCTTTTCTGGCCAAGAACGTGCTGCGCGGGGATACCAAGGGCACCGCCAACGAGCTGATCTGGGTTTTCAACAACGTGTTCATGATCCTGCTGGGCATCGGCCTGTGGGTGCCAGGCAAGCGCCAGCGGCTCCGGGAGCGCTTTGCCGCGGCGCTCCGCCTGGAAGGGCGCGAGGCGAGCGGCCTGCTCCGGGGCGCGCAGCGGCCGCATGGGGCCGAGCTGATCGTCAAGATCCTGCGCCAGGTGGCCTCGCTGGACGATCACCTGGAGGAGCGCGAGCGCGTCTACATCGATCGCTTCGCCTCGGCCTGGGGGCTCGAGCTCGGTGGGGCTCCCGGTGAGGTGGAGCGGGGCCTGCCGGCGCTGCGCCAGAGCGTGGCCGATTACCTGGCGACGGCGCCTCCGCCTGTCCAGGTCAAGCAGCTCCGGGGCGTGATCGACGCGCTGGTGAAGATCGATCAGCAGGTCTCCAGCGACGAGGAGCTGGCCCGCGCGGAGCTCTTTGGCTTGCTCGATCACCACCTCTCCGGCGAGGCCGGTGCGCGTTACCACGTCGCCGTCGTTCCCCAGAGCCCCGAGCAGGCGGCGTCCTTGATCGACCTGTTCCCCCGGGCCCAGAGGACCACCCACTCGGGCGGCGACGTCTTCGTGGTGACCACCCACTACGCGGAGTCCTATGCGGAAAAAATGTGCGATAAGTACCGCTCTCTGGGGCTCCTGACCCTGGTGCTCGCCGATCGCGATACGCCCGCGCAAGGGGGGCGCTGAGAGCCATGCTCTCCACCCTCATCGAGTACCTCGCGGCCGCCTCGTTGCTGATCTCGCTGGTGCAGGTCTACCTGATCGTCAGCAAGGTCTGGGGCCGCAAGCATGACCGCGTCGTGGCCGAGTCGCAGTCGACGGCGTCCAACCTGCTGGGGCTCCTCACGGGGCTGCCGTGGGTGATCAAGTACACCCTCGACCGTGAGATCAAGATGGCGCTGGTGAGCGCGCTCTGGCTCGGGTTGACGCTCTTCTTCACGCTGGTCGGCCTGGGCGTGTGGGTCCCGGGGGCGCAGCGGCAGGGGCTCTGGACCCGGCTCCGCAACGCGCTGCGCCTCGAACGCGAGGAGGTGGGAGAGCTGTTCAAGAGCGCCTTTCGTCCTTCCGATGCCACCTTGATCCTCGAGATCTTGCAGCAGCTCTCGCTCCTTGATCACCAGCTTGATCCGCGCGAGCGCCAGTTCATCGAGCAATTCGCCCGGTCCTGCGGGCTACCTTCTCCCTTCGCCTCGACCGGGGCCACCCCCCGCGAGGGCCACGCGGCCCTGCACGCCAGCGTCGAGGAGTACCTGGCGCGGCGACCTCCCCACGAGCAAGCCTTGCAGCTGCGCGAGATCATCGTGGCCCTGCTCAAGACCGACGATCACCTCTCCGAGCAGGAGTCCCTGGCGCAGCGCGAGCTGACCGCCATGCTCGACGCGTACCTCTCGCGGGACGGCGCTCCGGGGGTGCACCGGGTCGTGGTGGTGCCCCAGAGCCCCGAGCAGGACGAGGCCATCCAGGGGCTGCTCCGCGGCGCCACCCGCGTGCCTTTCCGGGGCGGATCTGCCTACGTGGCAGGCCAGTTTTACTCGACCGAGTACGCCCAGGTGATGCTGGAAAAGTACCGCTCCCTTGGCTTTTTCTCCATCCTCGACAGCGCACCTGCTGGCTTACACGACCAACGACCCGCGTGTCGCGCCTGGTGCTCTCTTGCGTGGGCGCCGTGGCTCCGGGGAAGGTCATTGTTTGACCTTGCCGTGCGATCCGTCGACCTGTTTTTCTTTTCGAGGACTGTGTTGCTGTCGGATTGTCGCGCCATGAGCGAAGCAGAAGACTTTCTCGCCCACCACCCCCGCTCCCGCGATCTCGGCCCCCTCCGCGCCGACGAGCGAGAGGCCATGCTGGCCCGCAAGACGCCGGCCATGGTCATCGATTTCCTCGACGAGCTTGGCCACGGGTTCTTTGGTGACGATTTTTTTGCCACCACGCTGCCTTACCTGCATGACGCACGGTTCACCGAGGCGAAGCTCAAGCCCGCGCAGTGTTTCCCCTTCCTGCGCACGGCCTTCGGCGGGCTGATCTTCTGGAAGCGTGATCGGATCTGGTGCCTCTCTCCCTGGTCAAACAAGGTGACTGACGGCGATGACCTCGCGCTCTTCTTCCGGTTCCTCGTCGGCGACGAGACGGTGCTGAACTCCTGTCTGGGCCGTGATGTCTGGGAGAAATACGCGAAGGGCCGGGCGACGCTCGGTACCGACGAGATCTTCGTCATCGAGCCGAAACCCGAGGGGGCTTACCGGGTCAAGATGGGGCTCTCCGGCAACGAGCCCGAGGGCAGCTACGAGGCGCGGGTGGTGAAGCTCGGCGCCGGTACAGGCGGCGGGACGCCGGCCAGGAAGGTCCCCGCGGCCAGCGCAGAGGACGCATCCCTCGCCCTCGTCGATCCGAACCTCAAGCTCGCCGTCGTCGAGGCCCTGCTGCGCGCCGGCCAGCTCTCCCTCGACCGCACCGCATCGCAGCCAGAGCCGGCTGACGAGGCGGTGCGCCAGCATTACCTCGGGGTTCCTGTCTCGGCCGAGCAGCTCGCCTCGATCCGGGCGCTCGTGTGGGGCGGAGGTATGGAGGTTCAACATGCCATCTGGCCCGACTGGGACGGCGAGGATGAGTCCTTTGATCTCGTCGACTTGCGGGGTATCGAGGCGCTGACCGGGCTCGAAGAGCTGACGCTGCTCAGCGCCGCCTCGATCGCCGATCTTGGCCCGCTCGAGGCGCTGAGGTCGCTGCGCAAGGTCCGGCTTCCATCGGGGGCCGAGGGGGCCGTGGTCGAGCGGCTGCGCGCGCGGGGCGTCGAGGTACACTGAGTGTGCCGTTCGGGTCCGTCGAGCCGCGAGGCCTCCTGTCTCGCTCCGACGGAAGGTACGGGCCCTTGGTGCAGCTACGGCCATGTCGACGAGAACCGGGGGCGTGGACAGACCTCATGGTCGAGCACCGGGGACGTTCACAGGAATGTCCGTGGTGGTTGATGAATGGTCCCATGGGAAAGCGCAACAACGGGCGGATCAGGCCCCGATATTCCGAGAGGATCTTGATACCGATGGCAAAGAAAAATCAAAAAACATCTTCCGATCCAGGGTTGAAAGAAGAGGCCCTGCCCATAGGACCGCCCACCAGCCCCGCAGACGTTCACGTCCACGAAACCCATCCACGTCCACGGAACCCGTCCACGTCCACGGAACCCGTCCACGTCCACGAAACCCGTCCACGTCCACGGAACCCGTCGACGTGGCCGTGGCCGTGGACGGTCCCGTGGGCGAGGCCCAAGAAGAGTACATCCAGCTCCCGACTTGCTCATCTCTTGCCGGGCAGAGGGCTATCTTTCGCGCCAGGGGCTCGGCCAGTCGAGCTTTGCGAGGAAGGTCTCGAAGCTCCGGGTGAGCGTGTCGGCCAGGAAATCCCCCCAGGCAGCTCCGTCCTCGGCGTCCATGAAGGGCATCCAGTAATCCTGAGGCAGGGTGTCGATGGGGAGGTAATACCTCTGCTCGATACGCTCGGGGCTCATGATCCTTGCCAGGAAATGCGGCGCTCCAGGCGGGGGGCGCTGGCGCTTGCGGACCACGCGATTGTGCAGCTCCATGGCTCGCTGCGAGGTAGATTCCTCCCAGGTGGAGGGAACCCGGACCGTGATCAGCTCGTTGCTACCGACCACGGCATGCGTCCCGATGCCCTGCGATGTCCCCAGCTGCAGGTTCACCGTGAACAGACCACCAAGCATGCGGTCATACCCACCGCTGGACTGCTGCACCCACAACGACAGGTGACGATCCCCCGCGAGACGCGTGAACGAAGGAGGCGAAGACTTCACCCGCTTCATCTGCCCGGTCGCTGCCCACCGCTTCAGCGAGGGTCGCAGAGATGAATAAAGGTCCATGGGTTCAATCCTAGATCATCGCTGGTGAACACCCCCTGTGTCAGGGAAGTTGTCGCCTCGACCGAGTGCCTGAAGCGCCCGTGGTCGGGGTCCTGAGTTTCCTTGGGGGGCCAGAACGGATTCTTTCTCGTGGTCTACTCCGACTCCTTCAAACGCCAGCTCGTCCAACGCATGTTGGCCCCCGGCGCTCCCAGCGCCACTGCCCTCTGCAAAGAGGTTCGCATCCCTCAGAGCACCCTCTCGCGCTGGCTTCGACAAGCCTCTACCCTGGGCCTCGTGCCTTCCTCGCAGCCCGCTTCTCCTCCTGGCCCCTCTGCTCGCACCGCACCTGAGAAGCTCCGCTTGCTCCTCGCCTTCGAGGCTCTCCCAGAGGCCGAGCGCGGCTCCTGGTTGCGGCAGCAGGGGCTCCATGAAGCCGAGCTGGTCCAGTGGCGTCAGACCATGGTCGACGCACTCGATGCACCCAGGAGTGAGGCGGCGTCCAAGACCGCTGTTCAGAGCAAGCGCATCCGTCAGCTCGAACGCGAACTTCAGCGCAAAGAAAAGGCTCTCGCTGAAGCGGCCGCCTTGCTCGTTCTCCAAAAAAAAGTCCGTGCTCTTTGGGAGGCCGAGGACGACGACACTCTGGAGAAGAACGAGCCATGATTCTCTCCTGGCTCGATGAAGCCGTTCAAGCTGGGGCTCGCGAGGAACGCGCCTGCGATGTGCTCGGGTTGGAGGCGCGAACCGTGCAGCGCTGGCGCAAGCTCGGGGGGGGCGACGACCGGCGCGCTGGCCCCTTGAGCAAGCCTGTCAACGCGCTCTCCGACCAGGAGCGCTCCGAAGTTCTGGCCGTGGCCAACCTGCCCGAACATCGTGATTTGAGCCCCAAGCAAATCGTGCCGAAGCTGGCCGATGAGGGGCGCTACATCGCCAGTGAATCCACCTTCTACCGGGTGCTTCACGAGGCTGACCAGATGACTCCTCGCGGTCGTGCCAAGCCTCCCCAGCCCCGACCGGCTCCTCAACATGTGGCCGCTGCACCGAACCGGATCTGGGTCTGGGACATCACCTACTTGCCGACGAGCGTGCGCGGGGAGTTCTTCTATCTCTACCTGATGATGGACCTGTTCAGCCGCAAGATCGTGGGCTGGCAAGTACATCCCGCCGAGTCGATGGAGCTGTCTTCGTCGCTGCTCCAGGCCAGCGTAGACGCCGAAGAGGTCGACCCAAAACAGCTCATCCTTCACGCCGACAACGGAGGCCCCATGAAGGGGTCGACCATGCTGGCGAAGATGAGGCAGTTGGGCATCCTGCCGTCGTTCAGCCGTCCGCGTGTGAGCGACGACAACGCGTTCGCCGAAGCCTTTTTTCGCCACCTGAAGTATGCCCCCTCCTGGCCTACCAAACCGTTTGCCTCACTGGAGCTGGCTCGTGAGTGGGTGTCGAAGTTTGTCCGCTGGTACAACGAAGAACACCGGCACAGCGGGATCCAATTCGTGACGCCAGTGCAGCGCCACACCGGCAAGGAAGCTGAGGTGTTGGAAGCGCGAGCGCGAGTGTACGCGGAGGCGAAAGCTAGGAGCCCAAAGCGATGGAGCCGGCGAGAGCGCGACTGGACCCCAGCGGGAGAAGTTGCGTTGACGGCACCGAGCAGGCGAGGGCCAAGCAAGGGCCGGAAGGGGGCAGCGACCGTAAACGCCTTAACACGACAACTACCTTGACACTCACCGCTCGGTGCTCGAACAGCAGATCGTCGAGCGCGATCAAGCTCTCGCTGCCCGCGACCGAGTCATCGCGGCGCTGCAGGCCACGCTCTCCGCACTCCAGGG
>JALOQB010000510.1 GCA_025453595.1 Polyangiaceae bacterium | reverse complement strand
CAACGAGACCGGCACGCTGGGCGACCCAAGCCTGCCCCACGGCCTGGGAGCCAAGCAGGCCTGGGGGGTGCGTGAGGTGCCTGGTCTGACCGACGTGGTGGACCTGTCGCTGGGCGATTTCGGCCATGCGTGCGCGGTGAAGAAGGACGGTTCGTTGTGGTGCTGGGGGGTGAACCGATGGGGAGAAATCGGTCAGCCTGTGGGGGACGAGGTGATCGGAGAGCCCATGCGAGTGGAGCTGCCCGCACCGTGAGGCGCCCACTGCCCCTCAGGTTGATCGCCACGTCGAACGCGCCAGTTGCTCGCAAGCATCAGTACCAAGGGCATTGCGCGATGAAACACAGGATGGGAAAAGGAGGGACCACGGGGACGGCCACGCGCACACGGCCACGGGGATGGGGACCGGGGATGAGGACGCGAGAGAGGGATTGGTGGGACAGGCGCTCGAACGGGGAGGGCTTGGGCTCAGAGGCGGCCGAGGTCTCGCTGGATCCCCTCCGGCCCCGGGATCAAATCGTGCTTGAGGCCCGTGATGGCGCGCCCCAGGGTCTCTCGGGCGCTCATCAGCCCCGCCCCGGTAGTGTGACCCACCAGCACACGGGGCGCGACCGGCGGCACCTCGGGGCCAAAGGCCTCGCGAAAGATCTCTGGCCATGTGCCCCGGAACTGGTGAACCCGATGCTCCAGACCCTGGGTTCCCGGGGCACTGACCAGAAGAAACTCGTCGCCCCCATCCCGGATGGCTCGCACCAGGGGCAGCGTGGTGAGGGCCTTGCCAAACACCCGGAGCACGTCGTCGCCTCGCTCCTGGCCGTACGCGTTGTTGAAGGCACGGAAGCCGGCCAGATCGATGAAGGCCAGCTCGATGCGCGCCGACGAGAGCCCCGGGAGCGCCGAGAACAGGGAGAACAGCTCGGCAAAGTAGGCGAAGAACGGCAGCCCGGTCTTCTGATCCTGGTTGTGCTCTGGCAGGAACGGGAAGCGAAAGCGCTCGGCAAATGGTCGCCGCGCCTGCTCGCACCAGAGGGCAATGCGGGCCGTCAACCAGGGGGCCTCCGGGCCCAGCACCCGGAAGAGCCCGTCCGCGGAGGCCAGCCCCCGCAGGTGAAGCGCCGCGCTGCCAGGATCAAAGGTCGGATCGATGGACGCGAGCAGCTCGGCGCACAGCAAGGTCGCCAGCGGATCGTCGCCGTCCCCGTCGTCCGTGAACCCCCCGTTCGCTCGCTGGCGGGCCCGGGTAAAGGAGACCAGCGAGGGGACAAGATCCAGCTCCAGCCCCAGGTACAGCAGCCCCATCGCCAGCTGGGCCGTCGGCGTGAGCAGCGGCCGCTCGGCAAAGGGGTAGCGGTACCCCTCCACGTACCCCTTGTCCCGCGCCACCGCGGCGTAGCAGGTGGCCAGCGCCACCACCAGCGGATGCAAGGCCGCCAGCGCCCGGGGACGGCGGCTCACGTAGCCCAGCGCCAGCGTGTCCCGGAAGGGCTGCAAGACCTGGATAAACTGGGCAAAATCCCGGCGCAACGTCGGGGATACCTCGGCCAGCAAGAGCCGCGCGTCCTCGTCCCCCCGCGCCGCCTCCCGCGAGAGAAGCTCCAGGTTGTCCACCAGCAGGAGCGGCAGCAAGAACTGCTCCTCAAACGTGAACGGATCTCGCTCGATCAGCGCCTGCTCCCGGGGGCGCCACGCGTTCCAGCTATCCGGAACCCCCGCGTAGGGCGGCAACGGAGCCCCCCGACGGTGCGAGAGCTCCCAGCGGTAACGCATCTCGCTGGAGGGACTCCCCACCGAGCGCGTCCTCCAGTGCTGCAGCAGCGGCCTCGCGTCCAGGTCCAACCCCAGATCTCCCCCGACCACCAGCAACGAGCCCGCCAGCGGATCCGCCAGGCTGGTCTGTTCATGGGCCTCCCGAAAAGCCCTCTGCGCTTCTTCCACCTCGCCATCCTGCCACAAGCACCCCCCATCCCGGCCAGCCCTCTCCTTCGCGGCTGCGGCTGCGGCTGCGGCTGGGGCTGCGGCTGCGGCTGCGGCTGCGGCTGCGGCTGCGGCTGCCGGAGAGGGACGGCTGCGGCTGCCGGAGAGGGACGGCTGCGGCTGCCGGAGAGGGGCGGCTGCGGCTGCAGGAGAGGGGCGGCTGCGGCTGCAGGAGAGGGGCGGTTGCAGGAGAGGGGCGGTTGCAGGAGAGGGGCGGCTGCGGCTGGGAGCGGAGGTGTTATCGAGAGGGGAATCTGGTAAGGTTGGAGCTGAATGAAACAATCTTTCTTCTCTCGATCGTTCGCTCTCCCGTTCTCCCTCCTCCTTGGCGCGTTCTCCCTTGGCTGCAGCGAGAAGGCCGTCGACACCACGGGCCAGGTCACCCCCACCGCCGGTGCTGCCGGCTCCTCCGCTGGCAACGGGGGCGCTGGTCAAGCTGGCTCCGGCGGTGACGCTGGCTCCGGCGGATCCGGGCTGGCCGGCGCCGGTGCTGGCGGTGAGGCCGGTGCTGCGGGTGAGGCTGGTGCTGCAGGTGAGGCTGGTGCTGCAGGTGAAGCGGGCGCCGCGGGCGAGGCCGGCGCCGGTGGCGAGGCGGGCGCTGCGGGCGAGGCAGGCGCGGCAGGCGCGGCAGGTGAGGCCGGTGCTGCTGGCGAGGCCGGTGCTGCTGGCGAGGCCGGTGCCGCTGGCGAGGCAGGTGCTGCAGGTGAGGCGGGGGCCGCCGGTGAGGCGGGGGCCGCAGGGATGGCTGGTGCTGCTGGCGAGGCCGGCGCCGCAGGGGGCCCGCAGGCGGAGCCTTCGGTCGAGTGGCAAGACAAGCCCACGGAACCCTACTTGATCAAGGGCAACATCGCGCTCGACTGGGGGTTCTTTTACAGCGTGAAGCTCCAGGGAAAGCCCGAGCAGGACTTCCAGATCGAGCTGGTGCGCTGCCAGAAGATCGCCGGTCAGCAGGAGAGCTGCAGCAACGGCGGCAAGCAACAGGCCAAGGAGGGCTCCGGTGCCATCAAGTACGGAGTCGATCCCAGCCAGTACGCTGTCGGAGAGAACAATTATCGCATGATCCTTCGCCTCTTCGAGAAGGACGCGGAGGTCGCGATGGACGAACTCAAGCTGGTCGTCATCGTCGAAGAGGCCGAGTTACAGGCCAGGTCCAAGGGGACAGTAGGCCCACGCCCGGGGGCTTTGGGGGAACCGTAGACCTTTGCAGCCCACGCCCGCGGCAAGGGGGTTGGTGGGGCTGCGCCCCGGGCGCTTCGCGGAAACGGTGGGCTGCCCGCCCACACCCGGGCAAGGGGGCCGATGGGGCTGCGCCCCGCGCGGCCCCCTTGCATCCCCCGGCTCCCCCCACG
>JALOQB010000220.1 GCA_025453595.1 Polyangiaceae bacterium | reverse complement strand
ACTTCCGGATGACCCTCCGGCCCCGGCCCCGCCCTTCCCGGCCCCGGAGCCCCCGGCCCCCGCGCCCCCCTTCCCGGCCCCGCCTTGCCCTGCGCCCCCCGGCGCCCCCTCCTCGGTCGTGGACGAGGAACCACAGGCAAGCAACCCCACCACCAACCAGGCGACAACCAGCGAGCGCATCCCCCTATTGGGGGTCGAAGTTCTCCCGGCGTCAACCTCCTGACGGGGCCGACTTCACTTGCCCTGCTCGGCCTTCATCAGCGCGTGGAAGGCGTCGTGGACCACCTCGAGCTTGCCCTCCACGGCGGGGCGACCGCTGGCCTTGCAGGCCTCCCCGAGGGCCTCCACGCTGGCGCCGAGGGCCTCGGCACGCGACTTCCACAGGGCCGGATCGCCCTTGGGTTCGCCGGCGATCTGCCCCGCCGCCGTCTTCATCGCCCCCACCGCCTCGCAGCTCTTGTCCCCGCGAGCAGGGGATTTTTCCATGTGGTAGACCGGCGCCAGGACGTCATGGAACGCCTTCATGCCCCCGGTGAACTCGTGCTTGTGCTTGCCATGCTGCTCCTCCCCGTGGTGCCCCTTGTCGTGATGGCCCTCGCCGTGGTGTCCCTTGTCGTGGTGCCCTTCGCCATGAGGGCCCTTGCCGTGAGGTTCCCGGGGGGGCTCGGGGGGGGTGCAGGCCGCCAGCGCCACGCCCAACCCAAGAATTGCCCAGCTTGTACGCGAGATCATGGGCCGCTGGGTACCAGCACCGCCCCCTCCGCTCAAGCGAAGAACGCCCGGATCTGCTTGCCCTCGCCCCCACCGTTTGCTTCGATTTTCCCTCGATGAGCGCCCTCTCCTGCGCCCTCTGCCGCCGCCCCATGGCCTACATCCACGGGCATGCAGCCTGCATTTTCAACGGATGCCCGCTCTACGGCCAGAACCAGGCCGAGTGCTGCGACGGCGCCACCGCCGATCAGTGCCCGGTGCCCACCAGCAGCGTGCACCGCGGGCCCGCGCCCCCACCTGAATCCAAACGCTGAGGCGCCTCACCCCGCTGGCGGCGCGCCGGTGGCCCCCCTGGCGAGCGCCAGGGCCAGCCGTCCATGGAGCCGGTGGCCCGCCCGGAAGGCCACGTAATGCGCCCGCGGGATCGCGCCGAGGAGGGCCAGATCCCCGATGAAATCCAGGAGCTTGTGGCGCGCCGGTTCGTCCGCAAACCGGAGCGGCGGGTTGAGCCACCTGCCCTCGTCGAACACCAGCGCGCACGTCAGATCACCCCCTCGCAACCCCCCGGAAGCCCGCAGCCGCTCGACCTCTGACCGGCCTGCAAAGGTCCGGGCCGGGGCCACCTCGTCACGGAAGGAGCCACGCCCGACAGCGAAGCTCACCCAGCCGGCGCCGATCGGGTCCGGGAACTCGATGCCGCAGGAGAAGCGCAATTCTTGCGATACCAGCGCAGCCACCCAGGAAGAACCTTCGCGAAGCACCAGCGGACGCCGGAGCGGAGGACCCACCCACGGGCAGGACCGCGCCCCGAGGAGATCCACCCAGGGCGCCGCGGAGCCATCCAGGATCGGCACCTCCGGGCCATCCAGCTCGACGCGCACGTCCTGCGCCCCTGCGTTCCAGAGGGCTGCCATCAGGTGCTCGATGGTCTGCACCGAGACGCCTCGCACCTCCAGGGCGGTGGAGAGCACCGAGGGCCGCAGCGCCGCGGGGCTCACCGGGATGACCGGCGCCCCCGGGAGATCGGTGCGCACAAAACAGCGACCGCTGCCCGGGGCAGCGGCGACGATCCGGACCTGGGCGGGGTGACCGGTGTGCACCCCGCGCCCGGCCATCACCGACGGAGCGTTCAACCCAGGACCAGCGACACCGGGTTGCGCCCCGGCAGCGCCCGGCTCATCGCCACCAGGCTGCCCTGGGGCGGGCGGGCGTGGCGACCGTCGAGATCGAGCAGCGAATCCACCGGCTCGAGCCAGGCCACGACGTAGGGATCGGAAGCCTGGCGGACCCCCAGTTCGACCAGCGAGATCCGCACCCCGCGCCGCAGCTCGGCGGCGCTCACCATCCGCTGGGCCGAGCCGATGGGTCGGGCCTTGCGAACGTTCTTTCCGGCGTACGTCTGTACAACCAGACGGAAGGGGCCTTTGCCTGCCGGTATGGCGCGGGCTGTGACCTCGACCTCCACGGTTTCAATCTGCTCGACGCCCAGCGTGGAGCTGGCGAGCAGCGACAACCAGGAGCGACCAGGTTCAACGCCCAGAACCGATGTCGTGGGAGGCAGGAGCGAGGTCGAGGAGGTCATGCTTGGATCCCTGTTTGACCCAACCGCTGGGCCACGGTTCATGTTCCAAGCAAGTACAGTGCCAATCTGTCACCGAGGAGGAGCACCCCGCTCGACCGCCTGGCGCAGCCAGGGGAGCACCCCCCCGCAAGCCCCCCGGGATGCCCAGGTAGAGCCCGCCCGGACGAAAGGCCCCGCCGCGATCAGCAGGTTGCAACCGGAAGAAACAGCGGCCAGCGGGCCCATCTCCCGTCGCTCCACGCACACGTCCGGGGCACCGCTGTCATGGCGAAGGCCACGAGCCAGCACCGAGAACGCCTCGGCGGCGTCCGGACAGCGGGGCCCCTCCCCGTCAAAACGGACCCACCAGGTGACCAAGAATTCTTCCAGGCCATCCCGGACCCTGGAAAGCAACGTTACCCGGTCCCCACCCCAGCCCTCGGCGGCGAGGCGGGCCTCGCGAGGCGTCGCCCAGGACTCGAAGGTGAGGCGCAGGCTCTGCTCGCCCAGCAGATCGGTGAGGAGCACACGGAACCCGCCCCCCAGGGCGTCGGTGGGGGGCGGCGGGACCGGCAGAGGGCCCTCGTTCCGGTCGTATTTTTCGAGGTGCAGCAGCTGCTCGGTGGTGGTGGGAGGGCGCTTCCAGACCCGGTCGACCTCGGCCCAGCCACCGCGGCGCCGCAGCGCGTGCACGAAGCGCAGCCCGTCGGTGTAGGGGGCGATGAGGGAGGACTTGAGGATCGGGGGGACGTCGGAGGAGCTCATGGTCTGGTCCACCATGAGGGCGACCAGCTCGCGCTCGGACAGGTCGAGGGCCGTCTGCCCCTGCTCGGCCAGCAACACATCGATCATCGCGCTGGTGGCGTCGCCCTCGGCCAGGCACTGGATGGCCGTGGGCTCGTCGCCGCTCTCCGGTCGGTACTGGAGCCTCGGGCCGAGATCGTAGTGCTGATCCTGGAGGGCGTGGACCAGCTCGTGGGCCAGCGTGGCCCGGGCCTCGTCGACGGGGAGGTCGCGGGCCAGAAACATCGTCTTGGAGCGGGGCTCGTAGTAGCCAGCGAGCTGGGCCTCCAGCAGCTTGCGGGTCCCCTTGTCGTGGTCGTACCCCGGGGGGATCCACCCCATGGCCTGCATCAGCACCCCCATGGCCTCGGTGACCTGTTTCGGGACCTCGCTCTCACCCTGGGACTGGACCCGATCCAGCAGGGCCTGGCGGTCGAGCGTCAAGGAGCGCACGGGGCCCCGGGCCGGCAGCTGCCGCCGGGTCTCGACCCGCCGGAGCATCGTGGCCACCAGCCTGGAAGAGGCGTCGAGGGGAGGTGTACCTTCCGACACCACCGGAACCTCTGCAGGGAGGGCAGGTTCAGGAGGTGGGGAGGCGGCGGGGGAGCAGGCCGAGAGGAGCGCGAGGGCGAGGGGGACGCGGGGTTTCAAGGGCGCAGGGACCGGATGGCGGCGGCGCGGTCAGGCTGGCCAAAGACGGCGGAGCCGGCGACAAGGACGGAGGCGCCGGCCTGGATCGCGAGGCGAGCGGTCTCGGGCTGGATGCCGCCATCGATCTCGAGCTCGATGGGGCGCTGGGCTGCATCGATCATGCGCCGGAGGGCCGTGACCTTGGGCAACACCTGTGGCAGGAAGGCCTGCCCTCCGAAGCCCGGGTTGACGCTCATGACGAGGATGAGGTCGAGGTCATCGAGGACGTAGCGAAGCGTGTCTTCCGGGGTGTGGGGGTTGAGGACGACGCCGGCGCGCTTGCCGAGCTCGCGGATGCGGCGCAAGGTGCGCTGCAGGTGCGTCGATGCCTCGACGTGGACGGAGATGACGTCGGCCCCGGCGGCGGCAAAATCTTCGATGTAGCGCTCGGGTTCGACGATCATGAGGTGCACATCGAGGGGGAGGCGGGTGACGCGCCGCAGGGCCTTCACCACGGGGGGGCCGATGGTGAGGTTGGGGACGAAGCGGCCATCCATCACGTCGACGTGCACCCAGTCGGCGCCGCCCTCTTCGATGGCGCGGACCTCGGCGCCCAGGGCGGCAAAATCTGCGGACAGGATGGAGGGAGCGATCTTGACAGCGTTTTGCTGGACCACAGCCGAGGCTTAGCACAAGGACCCGCCCGGGCGTGTAGAGTGAGGCCATGGAAGCGAGACCGCTCACCAAGGAACGATGGGACAGGATCGTGCAGGTCATCGATTCGTGGTCCGGGGGGCTCTCCCGGTCGCTGGCGCACCCGATCTTTTTCTACGAACTCGGGGGCATGGGGCGCGTGGTCGAGGAGGACGGCGCGCTGCTGGGGTTTTTGCTGGGCTTCGTCGCGCCGCAGACGCCGCCGGTGGGGTTCGTGCACCTGGTGGGGGTGGATCCGGCGCACCGGCGGCGGAGCATCGGTCGCTTCCTGTACAGCGGCTTCGAGGCCGAGTGCCGGGCCCTGGGGTGCACCACGGCGAAGGCGATCACCACCCTGGGCAACGAGGCCTCGCTCCAGTTCCACCGGTCCATCGGCTGGGAGGCGCACGAGGTGGCCGACTACGCGGGGCCCGGCATGCCCCGGATCGTGTTCACCAAGGCGCTGCGCAGCAACGGCTGAGCGAGGGGCTCAGGGGCGCTGCACCCAGGGCAAATCCTCGCTGTTGGGCAGGACGCCGGGGCGCTGGGTCAGGATCTCGCAGCCGGTCTTGGTGACGACGATGGTGTGCTCGAACTGGGCCGAGAGCTTGCGGTCGCGGGTGATGACCGTCCACTTGTCAGCGAGCAGATCGACCTCGTAGGTGCCCAGGTTGATCATGGGCTCGATGGTGAAGACCATGCCGGCCTTGAGGCGGATCCCGCTGCCGCGCTTGCCGTAGTGGTGCACCGAGGGGGGCTCATGGAAGCGGCGACCGATGCCGTGGCCGGTGTAGTCGCGCACCACGCCGAGCCCCTGGCCCTCGGCGAACTCCTGGATGGCGGCGCCGATGTCGCCGAGCCGGGCGTTCTCCCGCACCTGGGCGATGCCGAGGGCGAGGGCCTGGCGGGCCGCCTCGGTCACCTTGCGGGCCTCGTCGGAGGGGGTTCCGATGTAGAACGTGGCCGAGGTGTCGCCGTGAACCCCCCCATGAAAGGTGGTGACGTCGACGTTGATGATGTCACCGTCGCGGAGCACCTCGTCATGGCGAGGGATGCCGTGGCAGACGACGTGGTTGATGCTGGTGCAAACGCTCTTGGGGAAGCCGTGGTAGTTGAGAGGGGAAGGGATGGCGCCGCGGCGTATCGTGTCGTCGTGGACGATGCGGTTGATCTCTTCGGTGGTCATGCCAGCCCGGAGCCTGGAGCCGACCAGCATGAGGGTCTCGGCGGCCATGCGCCCGGAGACCCGGATGGCCTCGATCTCGCGGGTAGATTTGATCTCGACGCTCATTTCTTCAGATCCTCCAGCGCGAGGGCGTCCTGGATGGCCTTGGTGGTATCGGGGTTATCGGGTTGAAACTGGACGTGAAGGACGGCCCGGTCCTGCTGGCGAAAGCGCTTCCAGAAGCCGATCATCGAGCGGCCCCGGGCGCGGGCCTGGACGGCGCTGATGATGCTGAACATCTGGGGGGTCTGCTCGGTGACGGCGAGGTCCTGGAGCTCGTCGTCGAAGGGGGCCTTGAAGTCGCGGGTCTTCTCGAAGCGGAGGGCGAAGCTGGATTTGCCCTCGGCCTTGCTGACGGTGACGGTGGTGATGCGGACGACGCTGAGCACGTCTGCATCCTGGGTGCGGCGGCGGAACTTGGGGTTGAACTCGAGGTTGCCGGACTCGGCCATGGTGAGGCCAAAGACCGCGGGGTCGATGGAGTCGTCGAAGAGCTGGGCCAGCTCGCCTTCGTAGGGGGGCAGCTTGCTCAGGTCGTAGCGGAGAGAGGGGCCAGAGGGGGAGCAGCCCAGGTCAGGGAGGAAGGCGGAGGAGGCCAGCAGGAGGCCCGCCCGTCGGGACAGCAGGAGGGGCATGGATGGCATGTTCGCTAGCAGAGACGCTCCGGGTGGTCCATCGGATGCGTGGGAGCTCCGTCCAACGGGGAGAGTTCCCCCCGGTGGCGTTGGCCTCGGGGGGGTCCCTGGGGTATGGTTCCCGGGGCTGGCGGTCGATCTGCCAGGTTTCTCGTGGTCGGGCTGGATACCCGGAGGAAGTTCGATGCGTTCCAAGGTAATTGCCGTCAGCACGCTGGCCGCGCTCCTGTCTCTCACGCTGGTGTCGTCGGCCTGGGCCGAGCCGAGCAAGGGCAAGAAGGACGACAAGAAGGACAAGAAGGGCGACAAGGCCGCCCAGGAGGCCCCGAAGGATGGCCCTCCGATGACCAAGAAGTCCATCGTCCTGGTCCCCGACGGGATGAAGTGGGGCATGGTACGGGCCGACCTCGAGAAGCTGGTCGACAAGTTCATCGATGAGGATTTCCGGCCGAAGTACAAGGCGGCCGGCAAGTCGTCCCCCCGGATCAAGGCGCTGGACGTCGAGGTGGCGAACCAGAAGGCCGCCTTCCGCCGCAACTTCATCGACCTGGTGCCGGGCCCCACGGGCCTGGACGCGGGCCCCCTCGCCGGCGAGTACACCAAGGGCAACGGCGAGGCGGTCATGCCGCACCACCGCGGCCCCGGGGTGAAGATCTGGTTCTTCTTCATCGGCGGTCGCCTCTGGAAGACCCTCGAGGAGGTGAGCCTGGTGGAGGGCGGGCTCTACGGCAAGGACGTGTCCGAGGCCGTGAAGAAGATCCTTGCAGGCGTCGGCGATACCCCGCCCCGCAAGATCGACGCGGACCCGGAGAAGGGCAGCTTCTACGACGTCTTTGACTGGCAGGACGACAAGACCCACATGCGCATGTGGGATCGAAACGGCGTCTTCGTGCTGGTCCGCGAGGACAAGGTGGTGCTCGCCAACCTGCCCAACCTGCGGAAGAACAGCGGCAAGGCGAACGACGCGGTGGACCCTTCCGTCGCCAAGATCATGCGCGACGAGAAGGATGCGCCCAGGAAGGATGAGAAGAAGGACGAGAAGGAGAAGAAGTTATCTCCCCCTCCTCCCCTCGCTGGGCCCTCCTGGCGCTGACGCTCGGTGCCGTCGCCTGCAAGAAAGAAGAGGCGGCCCCCCGGCCCGCGGCCCAGGCGAGCGCCTCCGCCAGCGCCCCCTCGCTCGCGGCCTCCAGCGCCCCTTCCGCCAGCGCCTCCGCAGCGAGCAGCGCGCCCTCGGGGCCTGCCCCCCTGCTCTGCCCCGAGGGGATGGTCTCCATCCCGGCGAGGGGCGCCCTCAAGGCGTTCTGCATCGACGCCTACGAGGCCTCGCTGGTCGACAAGGAGACCCAGGCGCCGCTTTCCCCCTATTACCCGCCGCACCGTCCGCTCGCCACGAAGCTCGCCGAGCGCTGGGAGCAGGAGCGAAAGGAGGTCGGCGACGCCAAGGCCCGCGAGATGCCGCTGCCGCCGCTGCCGGGCTTCCAGCGCGCCAGGGACGTCACGTTCATGGCCGTCTCCAGGCCCGGGGTGGTGCCCAGCGGCTACCTCTCGGGCCACGACGCCGAACTGGCCTGCAAGAACGCGGGCAAGCGGCTCTGCAAGCATGAAGAATGGGTGCTGGCCTGCCAGGGCAAGCAGCAGCGCCAGTTCCCTTACGGGGACGAGTACAAGCGCGGCGAGTGCAACATCTGCCGCTGGCAGCACCCGGCGGCGGTGCTCCACGAGGATGCGTCGAAGGGGCACCTGGACCCGCGGCTGAACCTCGTCAAGGAAGGCAAGGACCCGCTCCTGCGGCCGACCGGGGCGACCAGGACATGCCGGAGCGACTGGGGCGAAGACCAGGGGCTCTACGACATGAACGGTAACCTGGACGAGTGGGTCGACGACGAGAAGGGGAAGTTCGTGGGCGGCTTCTACGCCCGCAACCGCAAGGACGGGTGCAAGGCGGCGATCACCGCGCATCCGAAGGGGTATTTCGATTACTCGACGGGGGTGCGGTGCTGCCTCTCGCCGGACGGCTGAAGGGTCAGGCCATGCGCTCGGCGGCCTGGATGCGCTCGGCGCCGGAGGGGATCAGGTAGCCGGTGGTGACCACGACGCGCAGCTGCGGGTTCAGGGAGCGCAGCGTCGGGGAGATGACCCCTCGGGAGGTGAGCGCGGCGCCCGGGCATCCGGAGCAGGTGCCCGCCAGGTGGAGCTTCACCTCGTCGTTCTCGTGGAACACCAGGTAGAGTTCACCGCCATCGGCCTCGATCAAGGGGGCGATGATCTCCTGGAGGGCTTGCACGAGAGCGTCCTTGGTGGCCATGAAGAGACGGCAGCCTACCACGGACAAAGGCCCCCTGCGGAGCGCAAGGATCTCTCTTGACGAAGGCGGGGTGACCTTCTAGGGTTCGCGACCCGCTCATACGGAAGGTCCCATGGCTGTTCACATTCGCCTCGCTCGTTCGGGCGCCAAGAAGGCGCCCTTCTACCGCATCGTTGTCACCAATAGCCGCAGCCCCCGCGATGGCCGCTTCATCGAGAACCTGGGCACCTTCGATCCGTCGCGTGACGCCTCCTTCCGCATTGACCAGGAGCGCCTGGATCACTGGAAGAAGGTCGGCGCTCAGCCCAGCCCGACGGTCGAGCAGCTGCTGAAGCGCTTCGCCAAGGCCGCCAAGCCGGCGGCCTGAGGCCCCTCGCCATGAGAGAGGCAGATCCTCGCGAGCTGGTCCTGCTCCTGGCGCGGGCCCTGGTCGATCAGGTCGATCAGGTGCGCATCGATGAGGTGCCCACCCCCCGGGGTACGGTGCTTCAGCTCTCGGTGGCCCCGGAAGACATCGGCAAGATCATCGGCAAGGATGGCCGGACCGCCCAGGCGCTCCGCACGCTGCTCAGCGCGGCGACCAGCCGCAGCGGCCGCCGTGTCCAGCTCGACATCGTGGATTGACGTGTCGCCTCGTCTTGTCCCCCTCGCCGAGGTGGCGCGCCCCCACGGCGTCCGCGGAGAGCTCCGGCTCAAGGTCTACAACCGCGACTCCGATCTGCTCCTCTCCGTCGCCGAGGTCATCCTCCAGCACCAGGACGGCGAGCAGAACCTCGTCAAGCTGCTCCATGCGCAGCGGGCCAACGACGCCTTCCTCGTTCGCATCGAGGGCTGCGATGACCGCGATCACGCAGAAGAGCTCCGGGGCGCCCAGATCCTCGTGCCTCGCGATCTGTTCCCCCCCCTCGACGAGGGCGAGTTCTACGTCTGCGATCTGATCGGCGCCCGCGTCGTCGCCCCGGACGGCGAGGTCGGCCTGGTCGAGGGCCTGCTCTCGTACCCGACCTGCGATGCGCTCCTGATCCGCACCCCCGAGGGTCGCCTCGAGCTGCCCCTCGTCGATGGCGTGGTCGACGAGGTCAACGTGGCCGCTGGCCTCGTGCGCGTCCCGCGGCGTGACCCCCTCGGGGGCGACGAGTGAGGGTCGACCTCGTCACCCTCTTCCCCGAGCTCTTCACCCCTTTCCTCGACCTCGGCTTCGTCGGCAAGGCCAGGGGTCTAGGGGTTCTCCATACACGCACCCGCAGCCCCCGTGACTTCGGCCTGGGCAAGCACCGCAGCGTCGATGACACCCCGTACGGCGGCGGGAGCGGCATGGTGATGCGGGTCGACTGCCTGGTGCAGACGCTGGAGGCGCTGGACGCGGAGGCCAAGGGGCGAGCCCACCGGATCCTGCTCACGCCGCAGGGGGCCCCCTTCCACCAGCGCAAGGCCGTCGAGCTGAGCGCGAGGCCGGCGATCGCGCTGATCTGCTGCCGCTACGAGGGCCCCGACGCGCGCATCAGCCGCCACATCGACGAGGAGATCTCCCTCGGCGACTTCGTGATGACCGGGGGCGAGGTGGCCGCCATGGCGGTGCTGGAGAGCGTGATCCGGCTGCTGCCCGGGGTGCTAGGCAACGAGGAGTCCACGAAGGAGGAGTCCCACAGCCTGGAGACCGGCGGCCTCCTCGAGTACCCCCACTACACCCGCCCCCTCGAATTCCGCGGGGACGTGGTGCCCGAGGTGCTGCGGGGCGGGAACCACGCCGCCATCGCCGCCTGGCGCCACCAGCGCTCGCTGGAGCTGACCGGCCAGCGTCGCCCCGAGCTGCTGGCCGCTTACCTGGCCGCCCACCCTCCGCCCCCGCCGAAGAAGGCCCGGCGGAAGCGCCGGTCGGTCGAAGTAAAAATAGACCCACCGGAAGATCCCTACACCCAGGGGGACGAGGTGGGCGCGGAACATGAGCCCCTGGAGCCCCCCGATGCGAGCGATTTACCTGGCGCTGGTGCACTACCCGGTGCTGGACCGGGAGCAGCAGATCATCCCGACGACGGTGACGAACCTGGATCTGCACGACATGGCGCGGAGCGCGCGGACCTACGATCTGACGGGGTTCTTCGTGGTGCATCCGATCGAGGCGCAGCGGGTGCTGGCGGAGCGGATCCGCGGGCACTGGACGGAAGGGAGCGGGGGGAAGCGGATCCCGGACAGGCCGGCGGCGCTGAAGCTGATCGAGGTGGTGACGAGCCTGGAGGCGATGAGGGAAGAGCTGGTGCGCCGGCACGGGGTCGCCCCGGAGCTCTGGACGACGGCGGCGCAGGCGCGCTCGACGGTGACGAGCTACCGGGAGGGCCGGGAGCTGCTGTCGTCGGGCGGGCCGCCGGTGGTGCTGGTGTTCGGGACCGGGTGGGGGCTGGCGCCGGTGGTGCTGGATCAGGCCGCGGTGCGGCTGGAGCCGATCGTGGGGCGAGGAGACTGGAACCACCTGTCGGTGCGGGCAGCCTGCGCGATCACGCTGGATCGGCTGCTGGGTTAAGCCCTTGAGGCGCCACTGGCCGAGGAAGGTGCGGCCCACGTCGTCGCAGGTGGGGTCGGTGACGACGAGCTCGGGGCGGTTGTTGCGGCAGTAAACGATGGTGTTCTGGCGATAGACGCGGCCGAAGTGGATGGCCTCCTCGCGGTCCATGCCGTAGACGATCCAGCCGGGTTCACGCCACATGCCGTCGGGTTCTTGCTCGTAGCCGACGCACTGATCGACGCGGTAACAGCCGAGGACGAGGAGGTCGCGGAGCACGACGTGGCGGGCCTCGTTGACGCGCCGGGGGAGGAGCATGCTGCGGGGGTTGTAGGCGGTGAGGATGGCGAACTGGCGGGTCAGGATCTCGGGGATCGTGGCGGGCTCGGGGGCCTGATCGCCGTCGAGAGAGACCCGGAGCAGGCCGGCAGCGGTGGGGATCTCGTAGACGGTGGAGAGGTACGAGCGGAGCAGGTGAGGATCCATAACGGGGCGAAGCGGTAGCCCACCCCCCGGACCGTGACCAGATGCTGGGGCCGCTGGGGCTCTTTTTCGAGCTTTTGCCGGAGCTGGAGCAGGAAGTTGTCGATGGTTCGCAGGGTACCGTGGTGGTTGGCCCCCCAGACGGCGGTCTGGATCTGCTCGCGGGAGAGCACGTTGCCCTGGGCATCGACCAGGCAGAGCAGCACGTCGAACTCGGTGGCGGTGAGCTCGACCAGGGCGCCATCGCGGAGCACCTCGCGGGTGGAGCGGCGGATCAGCACGTCGGAGAAGCGCACCTCGTCGGCGGGGGCGCGGAGGCGCGACTCGCGGCGGAGCATGGCCTTGATGCGGGCCAGCAGCTCGGCCAGCCCGAAGGGCTTGGTCACGTAGTCCTCGGCGCCGAGCTCGAGGCCCATGACCTTGTCCATCTCGGCGCCGCGGGCGCTGAGCATCATCACGGGGGTGAAATGGCCCGACTGGCGCAGGTGGCGGAGGACCTCGAAGCCGTTGAGCTTGGGGAGCATCACGTCGAGGATGATCAGGTCAAACGGCTCGGAGCGGGCGAGGGCCAGGCCGTCCTCGCCGTTGGCGGCGAGGGATACGTCGTACCCCTCGGCGGAGAGGTTCATCTCGAGGCCCATCGAGATGCTGTCGTCGTCCTCGACAACGAGGATTCGCCTGGAG
>JALOQB010000219.1 GCA_025453595.1 Polyangiaceae bacterium | reverse complement strand
AGTCACGACCCTTGCGCCCCACGATGTAGAACGAGACGTCCTTGCCAGCCTCGACGTCGGCGCGCCAGCGGCGCTCGGCGGTCTTGTTGAGGTTGGTGTTGAAGGCGCCGCAGAGGCCGCGGTCGCTGGTGATCAGGACGTAAGCGACGCGTTTCTCGGGCCGCTTGAGGAGGAGCGGGTGGAGGGGGGTACCGGCGACCGCCTCGCCTTCTTCAGGGGAAGGGGAGGAGGCGACGACGGAGGCGAGGACCTCCTGGGTCTTGGTCGCGTAAGGGCGGAGGGCGACGATGCGTTGCTGGGCGCGGTTGAGGCGCGCGCCGGCGACCATCTTCATGGCCCGCGTGATCTTCTGCGTCGATTTGACGCTGGTGATACGCTTGCGGATGCTCTTGAGCGAGGGCATGGGGGGGCCCGCCTAACTTGGCGTCGGGGACGAATTTCTTGCCGAATTCGGAGAGGGCCGAATTGAGCTTCTTGGTGAGCTCGTCGTCGAGGGCCTTCTTGGTGCGGATGCCGGTGAGGACATCGGCGTGGTTGGCCTTGAGGAAGGACATCAGCTCTTGCTCGTAGCGCTTGAGGGAGCCAAGCGGGAGCGAGTCGACGTAGCCCTTGGTGCCGGCGAAGACGATGACGATCTGCTCCTCGACGGGCATGGGTACATACTGACCCTGCTTGAGGAGCTCGGTGAGACGTTGACCGCGCTCGAGCTGCTTGCGGGTGGCGGCGTCGAGGTCGGAGGCGAACTGGGCGAAGGCGGCCATTTCGCGGAACTGGGCGAGCTCGAGCTTGAGGGTACCGGCGACGGATTTCATCGCCTTGATCTGGGCGCTACCGCCGACGCGGCTGACGGAGAGGCCGACGTTGATGGCGGGGCGAACGCCGGAGTAGAAGAGGTCGGTCTCGAGGAAGATCTGGCCGTCGGTGATGGAGATGACGTTGGTGGGGATGTAAGCGGAGACGTCGCCGGCCTGGGTCTCGATGACGGGGAGGGCGGTGAGGGAGCCACCGGAGTGGGGGTTCTTGACGGCCTCGAGGTCGCCCTTCTCCTTGGCCTCTTTCTCTGCGTGCTTCTTGGCCTCTTCGCCGCGGTGGATGGCGGCGTTGCCGCGGTCATTCCACTTGGTGCCCTTGGGGAGGGCGGCCCACTCTTCGGCCATCTTGGCGGCGCGCTCGAGGAGGCGGGAGTGGATGTAGAAGACGTCGCCGGGGTACGCCTCGCGGCCCGGCGGGCGGCGGAGGAGGAGGGACATCTGGCGGTAGGCGACGGCCTGCTTGGAGAGATCGTCGTAGATGATGAGGGCGTGGCGGCCGGTGTCGCGGAAGTACTCGGCCATGGTGACGCCGGTGTACGGGGCGATGAACTGGAGGGGGGCCGACTCGCTGGCGGTGGTGGCGATGATGGTGGTGTATTCGAGGGCGCCGAAGCTGCGGAGCTTCTCGACGACCTCGGCCACGGTGCTCTGCTTCTGGCCGATGGCGACGTAGAAGCACTGAACGTCGAGGCCCTTCTGGTTGATGATGGCGTCGAGGGCGACGGCGGTCTTGCCGGTCTTGCGGTCGCCGATGATGAGCTCGCGCTGGCCGCGGCCGATGGGCACCATGGCGTCGATGGCCTTGATGCCGGTCTGCATGGGCTCCTTGACGGGCTGGCGGGCGATGATGCCGGGGGCCTTGAGCTCGACGCGGCGGCGGTGGGGGGTCTCGATGGGGCCCTTGCCGTCGATGGGGTTACCGAGGGAGTCGACCACGCGGCCGAGGAGGGCCTCGCCGACGGGGACTTCCATGATGCGCCCGGTGCGCTTGACGACGTCGCCTTCCTTGATGGAGGTGGTGTCGCCGAAGAGGGCGACGCCGACGTTATCGTGCTCGAGGTTCAGGGCGAGCCCCGGGATACCCCCGGGGAACTCGACGAGCTCGCCGGCCATGACCCCTTCAAGGCCGTACACGCGGGCGATCCCGTCGCCCACGGTGAGCACCGTGCCGGTCTCGATGACCGCGGCGGCCTTGTCGAAGTTCTGGATGTTCTTCTTGATGATCTGGCTGATCTCTTCGGCTCGAAGCTGCATCGTCGTCTCTCGTCTTTTCCAGAGTCTTCTAGGTTCACCGGCTGGTCAGTAGGGTCTGGCGCATCCGCTGCAATCGGGTCCGGAGGGATCCGTCGATCACGCGGTCGCCAATGCGAGTCACGACGCCGCCCAGGAGGGTCGGGTCGAGCTCGCGCTCGAGGAGCACCTTCTTGCCGAGGGAAGCCTCGAGCTGCTCCTTGAGCTTGGAGAAGTAACTTTCAGGGAGCTGGGCGGCGGTGGTCACCGTGGCGCGCACCACGCCGGAGCGCTCGTCGGTCAGCCGCTCGAGAGCCCGGGCCAGGTAGGGGAGCACCAGCAGCCGCCGGCGCTGGGCGAGGAGCTTGACCGTGTTCTGGGTGATGGGACCCACGGCCAGCCGGGCCAGCACATCGTGGAGGATCGCCTGGCGAGCGGACTGCTCGACCACCGGGTTTCCGAGGACGCTGCGGAGCTCGTCGCTGCTGTTGTAGACCGCGCTCACCCTGCGGACCTCGTCGGTCAGCGCGGGGAGGTTGCCCTGCTCGACCCCCAGCTCGTAGAGGGCCTGCGCGTAGCGGGCCGCCACTGCCTCGGCGCTCATGCCTCACCTCGCTTCATCGACAGGCCGTTGAGCTGGGCCAGGTACTCGGAGGCGAGGCGCTCCTGATCGGAGGGGTTGATCTGGCGGGAGAGGGATTCTTGAGCAGAGCTGGTGACCGCCTCGACGGTCTCGATGAGCATGCGCTGGCGCAGGGCGCGGCCTTCTTGCTCGATGAGGGTGCGGGCCTCGCGGACGAAGCGCTCGTGGCGCTCCTTGCTCTCGCGCTCGATGCGCTCGAGGTCATGCTTGCCCTGGGCCGCGTAGTCGGAGCGGATGCGGGTGACCTCTTCCTCGATGTGCTCCTCGCGGCTCTTCTGCTCCTCGAAGCGGGCCTGTGCCTCGGCCTTGGCCTTGGCGGCGGCCTCGATGTCGCGCTGCAGGTCGTCGCGGCGATCGATCAGGCTCTTGCTGATGGCAGGGCCGGCCTTGGTGACCAGCAGGAAGACCACCAGGCCAAAGTTGATGATGTTGGCCAGGAAGGGGGCAGGCATGCCCTTGGGGCGGAAGAGCAGATCGGGTTCGGTGATGCCGTCCTTCTCGGCGAGGAGGCCGTGGAACCAGTTCATGTGGCCGGGGCCGTGGTGGCCGCCGCCGTGCTCGGCGCCGTGGGCCGCGGCGTCGCCGTGGGCCGCCGGCTTGGCCCTGGGGGCCTCGGGCTTGGCGCCGGGGCGGTTGGCGGCCGGGGGGGGAGCGTGGCCGTGATCATGATCGTGATGATCGTGGCCCTCGTGCTGGGCCCAGGCGACGCCGACGGGGAGGGCCATGAAGGCCGCGTAACCGGAGAGGACCGCGACGAGGGCGGCCTTGCGGAGGGGGCGTAGGGGAGATTTCATCAGGATACCTCCCGCCCGAGGACGCGGCTGGCGACATCGCGGGAGAGGGTGTTCACTTCGTTGCGGAGGGCCGTCTCGAGGGTCGTGGCCTCGGCGGCGAGCTCGCGGCGCCCGGTATCGAGGATCGCCGCGGTCTCGGCGCGGGTCTTGGCGAGGGCCTCGGCGTCGCGGCGAGCGGCCTCGCTGCGGGCCTTGTCGCGCTCCTCGGCGGCGACCTTGATCACCTTGTCGAGCTCGGCGTCGACCTTGAGCTTGAGATCCGCGGCCTTGTCGTCGAGCTCGCGGGCTTCCTTGAGCGTCCCCTCGACCATCCGCTCGCGCTTCTCGAAGACCGACAGCAGCGGATCGAAGAGCATCGGCTTCAAGATGAGCATCAAGACGGCGACGAGGCCGAGCTGCATCAACACCAGGGTGGGGTTGATGTCGACTTCAACAGCGCCGCCGGCGGCGTTCAGCAGGGGCGCTGTCCCGAGCGAAAGGGAGGGTAGCGTCATGGGGAGATGGGCCTCTCTGGTGTGGCTCCGACCTGAATGGCCGCGCGGCACCTACCACCCTTGTGGGACAGTGTCCAGCCCAAGGCCAGGGTGAGGATCAAAGGATCCGGAGACTAGGCCGGTGGGAGCTTTTCCAGGATCGTCCTGTAGGGGACGCCGGAGCCGGGATCAATCGCCCAGGGGACGAGCTCCAGGAGGGGCTCCAGGGCGAAGCGGCGTTCGTGGAGCCTCGGGTGGGGGAGCGTGAGGGTGGGCCCGGCGAAGAGAAGCCCCGGAGAGAAGAGCAGGTCCAGATCCAGGGTCCGCGGCCCCCAGCGCTCCCGGCGCTCCCGGCCGGCCTGGCGCTCCAGGGCCAGCAGCGCGTCCAGGAGCGAGGCCGGCGGCAGGGTGGCGAGCACCAGGGCGGCCCCGTTGAGGTAAGGCCCCTGGGGGGGGCCGCCGACCGGGGCCGTCTCCCGCAGGGTGCTCTGCGCCAGCAGCTGGAGGCGCGGATCGGCGCCGAGGGCCTCCGTGGCTTCCCGCAGGGTGCGCTGCCGGTCCCCCAGGTTGGAGCCCATGCCGACGACAAAAATGCGGGGCACCGGCGCGCTATCGTGCACGGCGCCCCCCCGGGATCGTGCTACACGACCCCCTTGTGTTTGGTCTCTCTTCTTCCGAATGGATCATGGTGGGGATCATCTTTCTCATCGTATTTGCCGCGCCCAAGGTGGGCCCTCTGGGAGAATTTCTGGCCTCTCGCCGGGCCAGCAAGCAATTAGCCCGAGAGGGCCCGGTCATGCCCGAGCAGCCCACGCTTTTCGTGACCGATCCGACGGCGGAGGTCGCGCAGATCTCCCTCGCCTTGCAGGCCCGAGGCTACTCCGTGGTGGACGTGCCGCTGTCGATGCTGCTCCTGCGGGTCGCGGCGCAGGTACCCTCGCTGATCTTCGTGGACGCGGACGCGCCCGGGGCCCTCGATGTGGTGCGCCAGCTCCGTGGCGGGCCGGGAGGGGCCGGGATCGAGGTGCTCTTCTTCGGGGAGCGAGGCAAGACCCTGGAGAACACCACCGATGCGGTGCTCGCCGGGGCCTCCGGGTTCCTGGCGCGGCCCCTGGACCCGGCGCTCGTGCTCCGGAAGGTGACGGCGCTGGTCCCCCTGGAGCCCCAGATCTCCGAGGGGGTCGTCTCCTCCCAGCGGCCCTCCTGGCGCGCAGCCGGGCCTCCCTCCCTGATCCCGCCGTCCCGGCGCTCGGTGCCTCCCCTCGAAGCCGGGTGGGGCGCAGAGCCCGCCGGGCCCGCGGTCCCTCGCCTCTCGGAGGAGCTGGAGCAGGTGCTGCGCAGCGCCGAGACCCGCGTCGGCCAGATCCAGGACCTCTCCTCCGAGCCGCCGCTCCCCGAGGACGAGGTGAACGCCGTGCTCCCTCCCGCGCTCCTTGCCTCCCTCGATGAACCCTTGCTCCAGGGGGATGGCTCGGGGAGCTGGGGGAGCGCCACCCCGGACCCGCTCCGCGCCGCCTCCCTCTCCGCCCTCGCTCCCGCCTTGCTGGGCACGGACGCCTCGGCCCGCGCCCCCTCGGTGATGCCTCCTTCCCGGGAGGGGGTCTTTCCTGACACGTCCACGCGGGTGGAGCGGGTGGTGCGTCCCGGCTCGGAGCCACCGCCGCTCCCCCCCGCAGACATTGCGGCGTCGCTGGCGCCTCCGATCCCCTCGCTCCCTCCGGAGGTGCTCCCCTCTTCTACTCCCCCTTCTCCGCCTTCCCCTCCCTCGCCGCTGCCGCCGCCGGTCACCGTGGCCCCCCGGCAGGCGCCTCGTTCGCAGGAGGCCCCGCGGGTGGTCCCGCCGCCTCCCCCTTCTTCCCCCGTGATCGCCCCGGTGGTCGAGCCAGCCCTGATGCCGCGCCTCGACCCGGGCCCGCGCCCCGGCGACCCCCGGGAGAGTAGAGAACTTCCGGACCCCGTGGTGCTGCTGGAGGGGGCGGCGATGAGGCTCCTGGCGCGGGCGGTGGGGGAGCGGTTCTCCGGGGTGCTCTGCTTTGACGCGCAAGGAGGGCTGCGGCGGGTGGTGTTCCGGGACGGCGATCTGGTGACCGTCAGCTCGACGGTGGAGCAGGAGTCGCTGGTCTCGTTTCTTGTGCTGCGCGGGGATCTGACGGCAGAGCTGGGGAAGAAGCTGGAGGGGAGGCTGCCGCCGTTCGGCCGGCATGCGGGGGCGGCGCTGGTGGCCCACGGTCACCTGAGCCAGGATCGGCTCTGGGAGGCGCTCCGTGGGCATGCCGAGTGGCTGGTCTGCAAGATCCTCGGGGTGCAGGAGGGGGTGTGCCAGTACGAGGCGGAGCCGGCGGGGCGGCTGCGGGCCGAGCCGGCGGTCTTCGGGGGGTCGACGGGCTCGGAGGTGCTGGTCGAGCTGGGGCGGCGGACGATCCCGGCGGAAGAGGCGCGGCGCCTGCTGGGGGGGAGCCGGGCGCGGCTGGCGGAGGGGCCTCGCTTCTCGCTGCTGGGCGAGTGCGCCCTGGAGCCGGGGGAGCTGGGGGTCATCGAGCGGTGCCGCGGGTTCACCCTGGGGGAGGTCATCGAGTCAGGGACGACGGTGGGGTTGCCGTCGGTGCTGCTGGTGCTGGTGGCCCTCGGCGTGCTGGAGGCCCTCGCCCCCGTGGGAGCCGGATCGCTCCCGCCTCCCGCCAGGGATGAACTGGATGACGAGGCGCTCCGGGCCCGCGTCCGGGCGCGCATGGCCCTCGTGGAAGAGGGCGACTACTTCGCCTTGCTCGGCGTCCCCCGGGCCGCCACCCCCTACGAAATTCGACGCGCCTACCTGGAGCTTCGCCGCTCCTTCGAGCCTTCCCGGGTGTTGACCCCGGCCACCGCCGAGCTGGTGGAGCCGGTGCAGGTCATCCTGGAGGTGCTCGACGAGGCCTTCGAGGTGCTGCGCGATACAACGCGGCGTGAACGCTACCGCCGGGCCATCGAGGCCCGTCCTCCTGAAGAGGGATTATGTCAGAAAATACCCCCCGTTCCCCTGGTCTCCTCTCCGCCGCGGTGGCCTCCCTGGACGCGCTGCTCGCCTCCCAGGAGCCGCTCCCCGATGGGTTCCGTGTGCGAGACGGCCGCCTGTTCTTCTTCCTGCGGCGCCCGGAGCGGCTGCTCTCGCGGGAGGTGGAGCTGGAGGCGGGGGTGGTGGTGCGGGCGGAAGAGCTGGCGGACGTGATGGCGCGGGGCCAGCACCACGACGCACGACGCGCGATCGAGGAGGCGGCGGCGGACTGGGCCTCGGATCTGTCGCATGACCTGGACGAGCTGGAGGAGAGCCTGCGGGAGGAGCTCCAGGCGGCGGAGGTGACGGCCTCGATCGCGGGGGACGCGGAGGGGCTGGCGGCGCTGTTGAGCAAGCTGCCCCGGGTGATCGACTACGAGGAGCAGGTGGAGGCGCTGGAGCTGTTCCGCAAGGCGCTCCGGAAGTTCATCACGGCGTCGCTGGGGCCGCGGCTGCGGGCGCTGGCCGCCGCGGGCTGGCCGCCGCCGGTGGAGGCCGCGGAGGAGAAGCGAGGCTCCTGGGCGCTGCGGCTGCGCCGGGAGCTGACCCTGGATTTCCAGGGGGAGCCGCTGGCGCTGGCGATCCACGAGGTGCGCCCCCTCGCCGCGGGGGAGCAGGAGGCGCTCTGCTGGGCCGGGGATCTGGAGGGGGTGCGGGGCGCGCTGGCCCGGATGCTGGCGCCGGAGGAGGCCGCGCTGCGCAAGGAGCTGCACCGGGTAGGGCGCTACGCCGAGCTGCTCTTCCAGCAGGAGATGGCCGTGGATCGAGGGGCGCTGGCCCGGGCCATCGAGCAGGTGGCGGCGCAGCACGGGGACTTCGACGACTACAAGGTCACGCTGGGCAAGCTGGCGACTCGGCTGCGGGCGGAGAAATTCCGGAGCGATATCGAGACCCTGGAGCAGCACCGGAGCCACTATGCAGACGTGGGGGGGTACTACCCCCTGGCCCGGTCGCTGCGCCGGGAGATCACGCTCTTTCTGGGGCCGACCAACAGCGGCAAGACCTTCCGGGCGCTGAACGCGCTGGCGGAGGGCGAGACGGGCCTCTACCTGGCGCCGCTGCGGCTGCTGGCCCTGGAGGGGCAGGCGGAGCTGGAGAAGCGAGGCAAGCCCTGCTCGTACCTGACCGGGGAAGAGCGGGACCTGAGGGAGGGCGCGCGGTTCACCAGCTCGACCATCGAGATGCTGGATTTCCGCACGCCGGTGGACGCGGTGCTGATCGACGAGATCCAGCTGCTGTCGGATCCGTCGCGGGGGTGGGCCTGGACGGCGGCCCTGGTGGGCGCGCCGGCGCGGCGCATCCTGCTGACCGGGGCGCCGGGCTGCCGCGAGGCGGTGCAGCAGATCGCCGACCTGCTGGGGGAGACCCTGACGGTCGTGGAGACCCAGCGGCTCGCTCCGCTGGAGATCGAGCGGCGCCCGACCGCCCTGTCCAAGATCGAGGCGGGGACCGCCGTCATCGCCTTCTCCCGGCGCGATGTGCTGGACCTGAAGGCCACCGTCGAGCAATCGACGGGCCTCAAGTGCGCGGTGATCTACGGCAACCTGTCGCCCCGGGTCCGGCGGGAGGAGGCCCGTCGCTTCCGGGAGGGCGAGGCGGAGGTCATGGTCTCGACCGACGCCATCGCCATGGGCCTCAACCTGCCGATCTCCCGCGTGGTGTTCTTCTCCAGCACCAAGTACGACGGCAAGCACGAGCGCCTGCTGTCGGACCACGAGATCCTCCAGATCGGCGGGCGCGCCGGTCGCTACGGCAAGGCCAGCACCGGCTCGGTGACGGCCCTCACGCGCGAGGACCTCACCGCCGTCCAGCAGGCGTTTCAGCGGGGGCCAGGCCCCATCGAGCCCCCCTTCCGGGTCATGCCGGACGAGCGCCACGTCGAGCTGCTAAGCCACGTCCTCGGCACCACGTCGCTCGAGCGCATCCTGGTGTTTTTCGGCCAGGCCATCACCTTCGACAACGAGATCTTCACCACGGCGGACCTCACCGACCTCTGCGCCCTCGCCGCCATCGTCGACAAGAAGCTGCCCCAGGCCGACGCGGCGATGAAGCTCACCTTCGCCTCCGCACCGGTGGAGGCCGACAACGAGCCCATGCGCCGCGCCTGGGAGCGCATGATGGAGGCCTACGCCGCCAGCGACGAGGGGCGCATCGTCGAGCTCTTCGAGGTCGACAATTACCGCCGCCGCCGCATGACCTCCGACTCGATGGCCCTCCTGGAGGCCGAGACCCACCTCAAGACCCTCACCGTCTACTCCTGGCTCTCGTACCGCTTCCCCGCCGTGTACCAGAGCATCGAGCGCTGCGATCAGGCCAAGGACGTCCTCGCCAGCTTCATCGAGGAGAGCCTCCGGGGCCGCACCGTGCGCCGGTGCACCTCCTGCGGCGTCAACCTGCCCCTCGGCTTCCGCTTCGGCAAGTGCGAGGCCTGCTTCCGCGGCGGCGACGGCGAGGTCTACTCCAGGCGCTCCGCCTCCCCCCAGCCCCCCGCCGAGCGCCCCAGGTTCGGCAAGCCCACCTTCCCCCCCAAGGCCAAGGGCTTCAAGGCCAAGGGACCCGGCAAGGGGCCCAAGGCCAGGGGGCGCCGCGGTTAGGTATAAGGATTTTCCATATAGAATCATAGGTAATCTCCATATAATACTTGCGCGAGGGTTGAAGCCGTGCTCTCTTGGCTCCCGCGGGGCACCTCCGGTGGTCGGGGGGGCAGCACGTCGCTCCGCTCTGTACCCGCACCTCTCAAGGATGCACGAACATGCCGATCGGCTCTCGTAAACGGACGAACAAGACCCCGCTGCTCTCCTCCCGCCGCCAGGCCGCTATCCAGAACATCGCTGGTATCTGCGAGGCCGCCTTCCTGGCCGCCGCCGCGGACGGTGAGCTGAGCGACGCCGAGTACGACGTGCTCGTCCACACCATCATCGAGTTCTGCGATGGGGATGTGACCGAGCAGCAGATCGAAGAAATCCTCGAGAAGTGCGACAACGCCCTGGCCGAGGATGGCTTCGAGAACCGCATGAACCAGATCTCGAGCCAGCTCTCGACCAACGACGCCCGGGCCGCCGCCCTGATGGTGACCGCTGCCGTGGTCCTGTGCGATGGCGAGTACGATCCGGACAGCGAGGGGTCCTTCTACGACGACCTCGCCGAGCTCCTCGAGGTGCCCGAGGAGGTCTCCGCCGAGATCTGGAACGCGACGCTGGAGTCCTTTGGTCTAGAGTGACCCCCCCCTTTCCGGGCCGCGTTCTCGCGAGGACCGGGGTGGGTAAGGGCGTTGCGAGGGGCCTGCGTTTCGCTGTACGAATAGCTCTTCATCGAGCTGTCGTGGAGGAGGTGCCCCTTGGTGCGTCGTATCGCTGTTGTTCTCGGGCTGATCGGGCTGGTGGCTTGCGGGGGGGAGAGCGACACACCCGGTGAGGCCTCCGCGGGGGGTACAGGCGGGGTTGGAGGGTCCAGCGCCGCTGGCACCGCCGGCTCCACGACTGCGGGCACCGCGGGCGGGGGCGGCAGCGAGCCGGCAGGTGCGGGCGGCAGCAACCCCGCGGGTGCGGGGGGCTCCGCTCCGGCCGGCGCTGGCGGCTCCGAGCCGGCCGGGGCAGGCGGGAGCGATCCGGCGGGGGCGGGGGGCTCGGGCCCTGCAGGGGCGGGTGGGTCCGGGGGGGCCACCGGCGGGCTCCCCTGTGAAATCCAGGATCTTCTGCAGAAACGCTGCGCGTCGTGCCACGGCGAGCCGACCCAGTTTGGCGCCCCCATGCCCCTGGTCACGCGCGAGCACCTGATGGCCCCGTCCCCCTCGCAGCCGGGCCAGAGCAGCGCCGAGCGATCCATCGCTCGCATGAAGGACGACACCAACCCGATGCCGCAGCCCCCCAACGAGCGGGCGACGGAGGCCGAGATTGCCGCCCTGGAGGCCTGGGTCAAGGCCGGGATGCCTGCCTCGGATGAGTCCTGTGGGTCTGGAGGTTCCGGAGGGGCCAGCGGATCCGGAGGTTCCGGAGGTTCCGGTCCAGCGCCCGCCTGCGTCCCGGACGTGGTGGTGAAGGCGTCGACCCCCTGGACCATCAAGAAGAGCGACGCGGACAAGTACGTCTGCTTCGGCGGCAAGATCAAGGCGACCGGCAAGAAGCGGCACATCACGCAGGTGTCCGTCGACATCGACAACAAGACCCACGCCCACCACCTCTGCATCTACGACATGGGCACGAAGCAGGTCTCCGGAGATCCCAAGGAGTGCTCGCCGGCAGGGGCCGCGACCCAGGGGAAGCTGCTCTACTGCTGGGCCCCCGGTGCTGACGCGAACGTGCTGCCGCCGGAGGCCGGGTTCCCGGTGGCGGCGGATCAGGACACCAACATCCTGATCGAGATGCACTACAGCAACATCCAGGGGCTGCCTGACTCGACCGATCTCTCGGCGGCCACCTTCTGCACCACCGATCAGCTCCGCACCTACGACGCGGACGTGATGGCCTTCGGGAGCCCCCAGTTCTCGCTCCCGCCGGCGCAGAGCACCACGGTCGAGAGCACCATCACGGTGCCGAGCCAGATCGTTCCGGACGGGTGGCTCCATGTCATCCGCGGGTGGCCTCACATGCACCTGCTCGGCAAATCGCTGACCACCGAGGTGTTCCGGGATGGCAAGCTGGTGGGCGATCTGGGCTCGACGGTGAACTACAGCTTCAACAACCAGGTCAGCTACCCGGTCGACTTCAAGCTGCAGCCGCAGGACACGGTGGTCACCAAGTGCGTCTTCAACAACAACACCTCGAACACGGTGACCTTCGGCGAGAACACCGAGTCCGAGATGTGCTACAACTTCGTCACCTATTACCCGCGGATCACCCAGCCCGGCTGGGTGTGGGCGGCGCCCGGGTACCTGGCCAAGAACAAGACCTACCCGACCCCCTGATGACGCCGCCCCCCGGGCCAGGCTAGCCTCCGGCGCATGGTACGTCGTGCGGCAGTCTTCTTGCTCGGGTGGTCGGTGGGGCTCGGTGGTTGCGGAAGCGAGGACGGAGGCTCGCCGGGGGAGGCCGGCGGGAAGGCTGGCTCCAGCGCGGGGGCCGCGGGGGCCGGCGCCGTGGCGGGGTCCGGTGGCTCCGGCGGGGGTGGTGCATCCGGAAGCTCCGGACAGGGCGGGGCCGGCGGAGGTTCCGGTGCCTCCGGGGGCGGTGGTGTATCCGGAAGTTCCGGACAGGGCGGCGAGGCCGGGTCGGGCGCCGGCGAGGGGGGGGCGGCGGGGGAAGGCGGGGCCGCGGGCGAGGCCGGGCAGGCAGGGGGCGGAGGGGCCGGGCAGGGGGGGGCCGGAGCTTCCGG
>JALOQB010000013.1 GCA_025453595.1 Polyangiaceae bacterium | reverse complement strand
TCCGAGGAGCCAGGCGGGCGCGAGGCCAGCGGGGGCAGGGGAGCGGCCCAGGCGGCAGGGGGAGGCGAGGGGAGCGCAGGCGGTGCGGGGTCTTGGGGGGGCGCCCTTGGACACGGCAGGCGTGTGGCAGACGGGGGCATTCCGGTCTCGGTGGAGCTGTTCTCGCTGCCTCTCTGGGTGCTAGCTTTGAGGTGTGAGCCAGCCAGTTCCTGCCCCTCTGATGGGTCGATTGATCGATCTCTGGCATCCGCAGGAGGTGTGGCTTTTTGGCAGCCGGGCGCGAGGGAACCCCCACCCAGACAGCGACTGGGATCTGCTCCTTGTTGTCCCTGACGATGCGAGTGACGATCTGCTCGACCTGAACAGGGCCTGGCTCCGGCTGCGTGACCTGAAGATCCCGGTGGATCTCTTCCCGATGCGTCGCCGAGACTTCGAGGAGCAGCGCCGCCATCTCGGGTCTCTCGCACAGATTGCGACGAGCGAAGGCGAGCGCATCGATGCCCGCTAATCCCATGATCAAAAGCTACCTGGACGAGGTTGACGCCGAGCTTGACGCGGTGGCCAGGTTGATGGTGCCTCCGCCCAACCGGCTCGCCGCGTTCCACCTGCAGCAGGCCGCCGAGAAGCTGACCAAGGCGCTCCGGCTTTCCCGGGGGCTGGCTGCGACAACAGAGCACCGCATCGCGCTCCTGATCGAGGATCTTGCCGATTCAGATCCCTGGAAGGCGGCTCTGCTCCCGCTCGATCGCCACTCCCTACGAGCGAGGCGGGGGCTTGCCGTTCTTCGGTCAGCGGGTGGAGGGAGGGCCGCCATACTCCGGCGTGAGCGAGCCATCTTGACGGAGGACGCCGCTCTGAACAAAGCGCTCGAATACCTGCGCATCGCTCATCTTCTCGATACGAGCGAGGACCCGGGCATTGATCTCTTCGTTGCTGGGGGCAGCAGCCAGAGGAGGCTCAGAGGTTTGTGTTGGAGGCGTCGTCATGGCTGCCCCGCTACTGTGGGCCAGAAGTAGCCGATGATGCAAGCAGGGTTGCGCACCGCGACCTGGATATGGGCCAGGCGAGAGATCCCGGACCCCTCGAAGATCGGGCCGCCTTCAAGGAAGCAACCTCGCACCGTGTCGTGGATGACGCCCTCTTGCGCCCTCATGTCGAGGTAGGTGTTGATGATCGCGCAATCCCCGATTCGCAGCTTCAACTCCGGTGTATCGCCGCGATTCCTGGGGAAGGACTCTCCCAGGGCGCGCTGGCTCCTGTCCGCCCATTCGGCAAGCGCCTGGGTGTTCCCCCTATCGAGCAGATCGAAGCACTCCCCGAGATGGATCACAGCCCCCACGACCGCAGGCGTCTCGATGGGGGATCGGTGTGCTGGAGCCCTGATCTGATCCCGTTCTGCCTGCGCTTGCGCCCACTGCAGTGCCCGGGCTGGACCGTGCTCCCAGAAGTAGATCCCTCTCCCCAGCCAGTCGTAGCTGTTCTCGCTCGGCTTGAGCTGCTGGTGCCCCCGCAGCACCCGCTCTGCGACGTCCCTTTCTACCATCACGTCCCGGGTCCCGGAGGCTGAACCACGGAGTCCATCCACGCCGACGTGGTCGTTTCACGTACAATTTCGCGGAAGAGCCTGTTGGCTCAGACTTCTTCTGGACTTCTTCAAGAAGAAGTGCTTGCTTGAGCAGAACAAGACGTAAACGCTCACGTATACGTCTGTTTCAGGAGAAAAGACATGAGAGAGAGAGAGAGAAACGGGGGCAGGGTTACCCACGTCTCCTTGCTTTGATGATCGCTGTGATCACCCTGGCGTGCAGTGGTGGCGACACCGCAGAATCCAGTGAAGATTCAGAAGTTTCCGATACCAGCAAACACGCCCTGACGGACGTTATCAAAAATTCGAATCAATGCGATGAAGGTCCAGGGCGAGAGCGATGCATCAACGCCGCTCCCCGTCTCCTCCGCGTTCCTGCTCGGCTCCCGAGTCGTATCACGCCTCCCGACGGGGTCCGCGAGGAAAAAGAGTATGCTCTCTCCTCCAGGTTCTTCTTTGAGGAAACCAGCGTTAGGCAGCGTGGACGTATCTCAATGCTGATCAACCGTTACCAAGCTTCCAGCGGTTCTGGTCGTCCAAGTGGCGAAGAGATGCGTATATTCCTGGAGAATATACCTGTTCCAGAGATCTCAACCGTTGCAGGGATCGGTCTCACGAACGGTCGCATACGCATCTACCTTGATCACGATCGCTTCAACGGACCTACCGCTGACTTTGATAGCAAGGATAGGATCTTCGAGTTTGACATCGTCAGCGGTCCAGGGGCAATCAAGCGTACGCTCAGTTTCTCCACTGTTGGCGGCGTTGCCGGTTGGAGAAATGTCTGCCCGTTGGCCGGGATCGCTTGCGCCGAGGGCAACAAGTTTCTTGTCGAACTTGCTGGCTGCAAGGTCAATCCCGGGACTGGCACGCAGTTGTGCAGCGCCGAGGTCAGGATCCCACTCCTAGCGAGCGACTTCCAGGCTCCTGGTCCAGGGTTGCAGCCGGGCGTGGGCTTCGCGGTTACGAACGCAAATGGATCTAACCCCACTGGAAAATTCCCTGAGGATTTGACAGTTGTGGGTCCTCCTCAATCTTCACTGCTTCTCGATCGAAAACAACTTCAGACCATTCTTCTGGCTCCTCCTCGTGGTTTCCCGGTTAAGTACATGTCGTGGAATCTACGCCGCTTTGGTGGTCCACTTGCCAGTGATGGATTCGGTAAGGTTTCAAACAAGGAGATTGGCGAATTCCTTGCTCCTTACGATATCGTGGCCATTCAGGAGGGGTGGGATCGTGACGCCATCTTCGAGATCTTTGCGGCAGCTAACGAAAAACGAAAGCAACTCCAGCAACAGTCTCCTGACGAACCTTACGAGCCTTTCCTGGAGCCCGTAGGTCCAGTGGATTTTCAAACGGATCTTCAGAAGATCCTCTACCAAGCCGGCCAGATACCTGGCCTTGAGTTCACTGGAACCAACGGGGGCCTCTGGATTTTCTCCCGCTTTCGGCGTGCGATCGGTGACAGTCATATCTACGACGCTTGCCGTGACGAGGACTGCTTTCGGGCCAAGGGTGTGCAGTGGGCAAGGTTCAACATCAATCCCGTTCCCAGCGTGACCTGTCGACCTCCCGAGTTTGGAGCCATTGGCGAGATCTCTGCTAAGAATTGCCCTTTGCCTCCCAGCGGGGATCATTACGTCGACGTTTTCAACACCCATCTCCAAGCCAGCGGAACTGCAATCTGCAGTGCCCAAGAGAAGGTTGCTTACCTCAAAGAGAAACTTGCTGACGGATTCTTTTACCTTGTCAGCAAGGGCATGGAGAAACTGGGCCTCAAGGCAAAAATCAAGGCTGACAACAATTTTAGCTGCGATGAAATGACGGCTTCGGTCAGATCAAAGCAGCTCAAGGAGTTGAATAGTTTCATTCACTCCGTGACCGGGGACAAGCCTGATCGGCCTGTCGTTGTGATGGGCGACCTCAATCTGGACGGTAAAACCCTGCAGGGAGAGTACCCTAAAATGCTGGAAACCTTGCGTATCGGACCGGTCCCCCCTGAACCGGGCTCTTCCCCATCAGATTTGATAACGCCATTCCCCGATGACTGGTCCTTCGATATTGACCACGGTGATCTTGTACGTCAGCGAGTGCCAGTCATTGATTTCAGCACCGGGGTTCCAACGGGCACGTTTATCACCACCGATGGGGGCACACCTGTGACAGGTGCTCCATGGGCAGGTAACTTCGACGGAAATGAACGGTACGATTACATCCTGCTGCGACCTCCGTTCGCTCCGAATGATCCCAACTTCTTGGGTGCAAGGTGGCTGGCTGCCACCGAACCTGGTACCGAGATATGGTCGTCTCCATGGCCTGGTAACTCGGGTTCGTTCGGCGGTCCACCCGATCGGCTTTCTGACCACAAGCCAGTCGTTGCCACCATCAAGCACGCGCCGCTTGAATACGCACCTAACTACCATCCCAACTTCGCTCATCGCTGGGAAATGCGTGTGCGCTCGGTTGATGCCACGGGCGAGGACGACTGCTTCCTCTGTGGCGCACTGGATCCCTTCGTTGAAATGAAGGGTTTTCGTATCGATACCTCCCTGTCGAACTTGACGTCTGTCGCATCCAGGACAGGGGCGACATGCGAACAGACTCCTACCGTTAGCTGGCCCTCGGATAGCTGCTCAAATAACTGGTTCATTGAGGCCGAGCATACGCCGTTCAGTGAACAACTGGCTCATGTAGGCTCTGTTCTGTTGTACGACGCTGACTCGCTGGCATTCGGGGATGATGAATTGAGCACCACATCCACAGGCAAACCCCCTCATTTTCGCTTCGTCTGGAATGATGGCCAAGGGCGCGCCCTGGCAGCCGTTGCCGATGAAGCCGTCTTCGGCAACCTCTTGAGTCAGCTCCAGCCCATCATCGACCAGTCGCCGGTCGAACTGTGTACACGCAACGCCTCCACCAACCTCTGCGGTCGAATCAGCTTTGAAGAGGTAGTTCAGCCATGAAAAACCCACCCCTGATGAAGCCCTATCGCCTTCTGCTGGCTGCCTGGCCGGTGGTCTCGTTCTGGATGGTCCTGGCTGCCTGCGGTTCTTCCACCTCATCGGACCCGCCGGCAGGGTCGGGTGGCTCAGCGGGCAGTGTTGCAGGTCAGGGAGGCTCGGTGAATGCCGGGGCCGGGGGCGACGCGGGTACCACGTCCGCAGGTGCTGCAGGCAACGCAGGCGGGGCCGGCTCTGTGCCTCTTGGGGCCGTGACGCTGGCGGAGGCAACCCCTCTCTGCCAGCAGGCGTGTGCCACGGTACAGACCTGCGATCCCAAGGCTGACACGGCGGCCTGCCAGGCCCAGTGCATCAAAGAAGTGACCGGCGACGGTTATCTGTGGCCCGAGGTAGCCGTGAAGTATTTCGAAGACTTCCGGGACGCCAAGACCGACACTGATTGTCGTTACACGGCCTTCGGCAAGTCGTGGGAACGGTGGAGTCCGGATACACCGCCTCCTGACAAGTTCGACAAGCTGCTTGATCAGCCGACCCTGCTGGAATGCATGAAGTACACCGAGAAATGCTATGCGGCAAACTTCGATATTCAGCGGCAGTACTATTGCTTTAACAATCAGTACGCCTTCAATAAAGACAGTCGACAAAAGGTCAGGGATTGCATGTTGCTGGATGCTCCCTGTGCAACTCGTTCAAGCTGCATCACCGCATCCCTTCCCCAGGGAGAGCCGTGGTTGGTGGGTCGTTCGGGGGACCCTGGCCAGTAAGACCTGTGAATGAAGGCCACCACGAGATGTCTTGCCGTGGCGTCTCATTGACGTGGAGCGCGCTGGGCCCGTGGGAGGGTTCCGAGGAGCCAGGCGGGCGCGAGGCCAGCGGGGGCAGGGGAGCGGCCCAGGCGGCAGGGGGAGGCGAGGGGAGCGCAGGCGGTGCGGGGTCTTGGGGGAGCGCCCTTGGACACGGCAGGCGTGTGGCAGACGGGGACGTCCGTGGGGTCGGTGGATGGTCCCATGGCCCCTCTTCTTGAAGGTTATTCGCCGACCTTTTCCAAGATCTGCCCGAGTCCATCGATGCCCTCGCCAAGCAGATCTCGGAGGTCTGCTGCCTCGGAGTGAGCCTTCAACGCTGCCAGACCTGTCCACAGGGCAGACCAGGCTTCGGTTGCTTCCTCGCGGTCCCCCAGCGCATCGGAGAGTTCGGCTCGGTGTCGCTGGTAGAAGCACCAGCAGGCAAGGATGTGTGCATCCAGGGAACCATCTCCACTCGCGAGGGGAAGCAGTTGTGGGTGGTTGTTGATGGGAGCCTCCCAGCGCACGGGCAACTGAGCGCGTTCCAGTGCCAGGAGGCCACTCCTGAGGATCAGGTAGAGGAGCTGATTATGGTTGTATTTGCCGGGGGTACCGTGCAGCGCTCCATCCCGGATGGAATCGAGATAGCCCCAGAGTGTTTCGTAATAAAGGAGATAGTCCCCGGTTTCTTTCCTGAGCTGCAGCTCCAGCAACAGGAGCACCCCGAGGAGATCGAGCCACGACGCGGATCTATCGGCTCTCACTGTTGCGAGAAGGGACTCGGGATCGAGGTCGGAAGAGGCAGGCAGTCCGCCTTCCATCGAAGGCCCAGATGTGCCGAGGAGCTTCCTTGCTTTGAGGTAAATGCTCGTGGTTTCTTCGCGCAACCGCTCCTCCCCGCCTGCCGCGATGAGAGCGTTCTGATGAACGATGATCGCGAAGGTCCTCGCATGCCAGGTAGGCATGGGAAGAGACGGCAAGTTGAGAGAGAATTGTGCGCTCCGGATGGACCAAAAATCAGGAGAAAAAGATGCGAAAAGAAGGAGCATACGGGGCGATAGGGCGAGGACAAACGAGCCTTGTAGCTCGCTTGAGATGTTGTTCCGGAGCTCGTTCAGTCTTTGAAAATAGTTGATCCATGCATCCCTGTGCTCTGGAAGCCCCCGCGTTGCATCCAGGTAATAGGTCTTTGATGATGCGGTTTGGGCAACCATGGGGGCGAGAATTTTCTCCAGAATTCCTTCTCGGTTTTCCGGATAATTACGGTGATAGTAGCCATCCAGGTAAACGAGACTTTTCGATGCAGGAAGCTCCTGGCGGAGCCAGTCTGCGGCGAGGAAGGAGGCTCGGGGGGAGTTGCAAACGAGGATGACGAAGAGGAAGCTTTGCGAGCGCAGCAGGTGGCGGCGCAGGCGCAGGAGCTCCTCGGGAGGAGCGTCACGCCAGGGATAAGAGAGCGGGGAGAGGAGGGAGTCGCTCACGCTCGATCTGCTTCATGGTTTGGACGACCTCCGGCAAGCGAAGGACGGCGGGGTGGACGTCGAACCATTCGGCCTCGTTGAGGTAGCGGAAGATGATGTTCCTGCTCATCAGGTGATCCGCGGTGGCCAGCTCGCTCTGATCCTTGAGGCTCAGGGTCTGGTGGAGCGCGATCCGCGCAGTGACCGTCAGGTCCATCTGGGTGGCCCTGGCGATCCCGGCGTACTGATCGCCAGCGCGGCGCAGGATCGTCCGGAAGGCGCTTTCCGAGAGGGGGTAGCTCTTCTCGTCCTCCGCCACGATGTCCCGCAAGAGGCGGATCAGCTCGCGCGGGTAGCCCCCTGACCGGGTGATCAACTCGCGCTCCCTGGCCTCGTACTCGGCGTCCCCAAAGAGGGCCCGGAGCGCCTCTTCAGGGATGCGTTTCCGGAGAAGTTGACGGGCCACCTCGATGCCTGGACCGTAGGGGCTCCGCGCTCGATCGCGCACCTTGATCATCGGCAAGAAGTAAATATCTTCCGCCGCCAGGCGCCGGGTCAGCGCGGGGGGGAACGTGTAGAGCGTGTGGACGGGGAGCTGCAACATCGGAGCGCCGCCGGCAAAGATGTGTTCGGCGCTGGCGAGTACCTCGGTCCAGTTGGTGCTGGTTCCCTGGAGTTTTTCGAGAGAATCAAGGATGACGACGAGGCCGCTCTCGCACCCTGCGGCCTTCACGCGCGCATCGAGCGATCGGAATTCGGTGCGGACCTCTTCGAGGAATTTGGACAGGTGGGCAGAGACGATGGTGCGCACCTTTTGCCGGACCGTCGGGTTGGTCTTCAGCTCGGTGACGATCTTTCCGCTGAGCCAGTCGCTTTTGAGATCCATCTCGGCTCTCGTCAACTGGAGATCCGTGCGTGAGATCCATTCCCAGAGGCGACCCAAGGCGCCGTTTGTCATGGTCTTCTCGGGATCCTTTTTCTCCAGCTTCAGGACCGCGCGCTCGGTGTGATAGAGGAGCAACGCCAGGATGTCCGGGATGTCGATGCGGGCTGAGAGATCGATGTAGTCCTCGGCGTTGATCAATACCGGGAAGAACTCTTTGCCTTCGAGGTGCGTGACGAGCCGCAGCAGTTCGGTGGATTTTCCCGAGCCGGTGAGGCCGGAAAAGAACCTGCTGGAGGGCTGGCCGGAGCGACTGATCTCGCGCGCAATACGACCTACCCAGTCGTCCCCCCGAACACGTGCCCCGTCGTGGAGGTCGTCCACCTTGACGTTTCGAGGATCGTTGGGCGGCAGGGGTTCTGCCGGGTTGCAGAGGTTGTAGTACCTGGTCAGCAGCGCTTCATCGACCTTGATGGTCATGGGAGAGCACGACTCTATCACGTACCGTTTTTGTGGCCCCCGCCGGTTGCCACAAGCACGAGAAAATCATGGTTTTCGGGGCTCCCCGAGCCAGGGCCCGCGGGAGGGTCAGGCCGCGCTGCGCCGCGCCAGCCGCTCCGAGGCGCCGGTGGGTGGCGGTCCCTCGGCCCGGTGCTCCGAGGAGCCAAGCGGGCGCGAGGCCAGCGGGGGCAGGGGAGCGGCCCAGGCGGCAGGGGGAGGCGAGGGGAGCGCAGGCGGCGCGAGCGGCGCGGGCGGCGCGGGCAGAGCCGGGAGCGCGGCTTCGGTGGGGAGAGGGGCGGGGAGTTGCTCGGAGAACGAGGTTTCTCCCTGGAACTGCAGGGGCGCGCGCAGGGCGACGGCGAGCACCATCGCGGGCGGTGGAGGCAGGGGCGGGGGGAGGGGAGCGTCGGTTGCGGCGGGGGTCTCCTGCCAGTGGACCACCCGCGAGGCGACCTCGACGACCGCTGCGCGCGGCGGGAGCTGACGCGGCTCGGAGCGCAGCAGCGGCGCCCAGCCTCCCTGGCCCCGGAGCCCGAGGGTCGCCAGGCATCGCGCGCCGGCGGGGAGGTCGGTGAGCTGCGTGTCGCCCAGGGGGCTCACCGGCACTGTGCCCAGCGATCGGGTCTGGTTGCCATCCAGCAGGCTCAGCTCGAGCTCGAGGCGGGCCCCCGGCTGCAGCGCGAGGGCTTGCTGGAGCGTGTCTTCCCGGAGCTCCCAGTACAGGTAGAGCGTCGTCGGGTCGACCGGCATCAGCACGATCTCGTCGGTGTCGTAGCGCTCGGGCAGGGGCTCCTCGTCCAGCATCGGCGCGGGGCGTGGGGGCCCGGCCACGACAGGCGATGCCTCGCTGGCGGCCGCGGGGACCTCGGGCGGCGCGGGCGGCGCGGGCGGCGCGGGGGGAGCCTCCAGGGCCACCGCGATGCCTGCGGGCAGGGCCTCGGGGGCCGCCTGCGCAGGCTCCTCGGCTGCAGGCTCGTCGTCGGGCGCTTCCGCGGGGAGGGGCCCGGGCGTGGGGATGAACTGGATCGGCGGGGGCAGAGGGGTCTCGTCGTCCTCGTCGTCCTCGTCGTCCTCGGGAGGCAGCGGCTCGCCCCGGAGCCTGGCCTGGAGCCGCTGCGCCGAGCGGTTGGACGGGTCGGCGCGGAGGATCTGCTCCAGCACCGCGAGGGCGCGCTCCGGGTGGCCCTGGGCGGCGTAGATCTGGGCCAGCGTGACCGTGGCCATGGGGATGGGCTCGCTCGCGGCGGGGGGCGTCTGGCCCCGGATCATCTCGGCGGCGGCGGGCAGGTCCAGGCCCTTCTCGACGAAGGTGGCGAGGACCGAGCGCATGCGGCTGAGGAAGCCCTGGCTCCCCTCGGTCTTGCCGGCGCTGCGCTCTTCCATCGCCTCGATGGCGTCGATCAGCTCTTCGCGGGTGAGGACCTCGGGGCGCGCGACGCCGACGCGCCGGGCCTCCTCCTCCAGGTCTTCTTGCTCCAGCTGCTCCAGTTCCTCCCGCTTCATCGTGCTGCCTCCGTGTGACTGTTCAACGCCTGCCGCGCGTCCTCCGCGTCCCGGGCGATCTGGGCCCGGAGCGCGTCGATCCCCTGGAACGCCCGCTCCTCGCGGAGGCGGGCGATCAGCGAGATGCGTAGACGACTTCCATAGAGATCCTGCTGGAGGCCGAACACGTGGGCCTCGATGGCGAAGCCGGCGGCCACGGTGGGGCGCAGGCCGATGTTGGCCACGCCGCCGCCGAGGAGCCGCGGGGCGCCCTGGGGCTGCACCTGGGCGACCTGGACCGCGTAGACGCCGTGGGCCGGGGGGGCCTGGGGCACGGCGTCGAGGTTGGCGGTGGGGAAGCCCAGGTGGCGCGCGCGCTGCTGGCCCTGGACCACGACGCCGTCCAGCTCGTGGGGGCGCCCCAGGACCTGGTTGGCGTCCGCGAGGTCGCCGGCGGCGAGGGCACCGCGGACCCGGGTGCTGGACCAGTTGCTGCGTTCGTCCCCGGCCAGCGGGATCGCCTCGACCCAGAACTGGAGCTGCTGCCCCAGCTGACCGAGGGTGGAGAAATCCCCCGCGCGGGCCTTGCCAAAGCGGAAGTTGCGGCCGACCACGACGCCGCGAGCGTCGAGCTCATCGCGGAGGAAGCGAGCGAAATCCTCGGGGCTACGTGCGGCGAAGACCGCGTCGAAGGGCTGCACGATGACCTGCACCGCGGGGGCGTGGCGGTGGATCAGCTCGACCTTGCGTTCGAGGGGGGTGAGCAGGGGAGGGGCGGCGCGCCCCAGGGCCTCGGCCGGGTGCGGGGCGAAGGTCAGCACGACGGGGCGAAGGCCCTCTTGCTGGGAGCGCCGTGTGGCCTCATGCAGCAGCGCCTGGTGCCCCCGGTGGACCCCGTCGAAGTTGCCGATCACCACGAGGGACCCGCGTTCACCGCGATCGAGGCCCGCTGCACCTTGAACCCAGAGCCTGCTCACCGTGGTGCGCCGGATAGTAGATCCTCGGCGCAGCCGCTACCCCCTGGTCCTGATCCCCTTCATTTCCCGAGCGTGAGCACCACCCGCAGGCCGTAGTGATCCGACAGTTCGACCTTCTTCGGCCCCGCTCCGCCGGCCCCCCCGCTCGCGCCGCCCTGGCCCGCCTGCCCGCCCTGGCCCGCCTGCCCGCCCTGGCCTGCCTGCCCGCCCTGGCCCGCTTGCCCGGCGCTGCCCGCCTGGCCCGCCTGCCCTGCGCCGCCGGACCCGGAGCTGCCCGTGCCCGCGTTGCCCGCGTCGCCGCCCTGGCCCCCGGCGCCGCCCTGGCCCGCGGGGTTCACGGAGACCACCGGGTCAAGGAAGGTGCGGGTGGTGGACTTGATGCGAGATGCATCCACGTTGATCGTGTATACATGATCGATCCACTGATCGGCGCCGGTGTCGGTGTCGTCGACGTTCTGGTTGGCCTTGCAGTAGGTGCAGGCGGGGGTGTAGCCGGCGGCGACGGCGGGTTGAAAGAGGGATTCGAGGGCGTCGAGGGTGGCGAGGCCTTCCGGGTTGATGGGCGGGGAGGCTTCGGGGTAAGCGCGGCTCGCGTTGACGTCGGCGAGGAGGACGGCGGGCTCGCAGGTGTTCTCTTGCTTGGCGAGGGCGACCATCTTCTGGGCCTGGAGCAGCTGCTCGTTGGCCCAGCCGCTGGCCTCGGGCCCCGCGCCGTAGAGGCCCGTGTAGGGGTAGAGGCCGCCCTTGAAGATGGGGGTGAAGTGGTGGCAGTAGACGCGGAGCTTGTCGCCGTTGGGGAGGGCGGCGCGGGCCTTGAGCAGGGCGCGGCGGTTCCAGGTGCCGGGCAGGACGACGGCGGCCGGGTCTTCGAGGGGGAAGCGGGAGAGGATCATCACGCCGCTCTGGCCCTGGAACGCGAGGCCAGCCCTGGGGTTGGTCTTGCAGGCGTTGCGCATGGCGCCGAAGGTGGCCGTGGGGAGCTGGGGCAGCAGGCATCCGTAGCAGCGGCTGGACGCGTTGAGCAGGCCCAGGGCCTTGATGGCGCACTTCTCGGTGGCGCAGGCGGAGCTGATGGTCTCGCCGTCCTCGCCGAGGGCCGGGTCCTTGGAGCAGCTGGTGGCCAGGCAGTCGACGGCGGCGTCAAACTTCGCCACGACGTCGGGTTTTTCGTCGTTGTTGCAGGGGGGCGTGGTGGGCGGGGTGGGGGTGGCGCCGCTGGCGTCGGTGCCGTCGTCGAGGGGGGTGTCCAGGTCGTGCTTGGCGAAGAACGTGTGGGGGAATTTCGCCTTCACGGCGTCGCGGATCAGCTCCTTGTCGGCCTGCTCCCAGACCTCTTGCAGGCACACCACGTCCGCATCCATGGCGGCGAGGGCATCGACGATGGGCTGCCGGCGCTCGTCCTCGTGGGGGATGAAGTTCCCGGCCAGCGCGGCGTTGAAGGTCTCGACCGTGACGTCGAGAGGAGCGCCGGTGGGCTCGCAGGCCCCCGCGGCCCCGCCTGTGCCAGCAGCCCCGCCTGTGCCAGCAGCCCCGCCTGTCCCTGCGGCGCCGCCCGCGCCGGCCCCCGCGGCGCCCCCACCCCCGGCCCCAGCGCCGCCGGCACCGGCACCGCCGGCGCCGCCGGCACCGGCCTCGCCTGCGGCGCCAGCGCTTGCCCCGGCGGCCCCGGAGCTGGGGCCACCGCCGAGGCCCGCTGCGCCGCCCTGGGGGAGGATGAGGCGACCGCCGGTGCCTGGTTCGATCTCTTCAGGGTCGGAGACACAGCTCGCCGCGGTGAGGGCGAGGAGGGTCAGGGATGCAAGAACCCGGGATCGACGCGTCATGATGTGGACCTCCGCCGAGGAGAAGGTACCACGAGGGGGAGGTAACGCGAGATCGATGAGCTGCTGGGGGATGAGGGGGGAAGGGGGCCCGGTGAAGATGAGCCAGAGCTGGTGGGCGGCGCGGGTGGCGGCGATGTGCAGCAGGTGGCGGGAGGCGTCGTCGGTGGGGAACACGGAGGCGTTGACGTCGACCAGGATGACGTAGTCGAACTCGAGGCCCTTGACCTGGCGGATGTCGGTGACATCGACCCCGGGGCGGAAGAGGAAATCCTGGTTGCGTACGCGGCGGACGCCGGGGATCTCGCTGCGGATCAGGCCCTCGTAGTAGGCATCGGCCTGCTCGGGGAAGCGAGCGAGGACGCCGACGCTGGCCCTGGGTTCGCGGGCGAAGAGGGGCCGGAGGGCCTCGGCGAGGAAGGCGACGGCGGCGCCTTGCTGGGGGAAGAAGTGGGCCTCGACGGGGGCCCCGGAGCGGGGTGCGTCGGGGGGGTTGGGGTCGGCGAGGGGTCCGAGGACCTCGCGGGCGAAGGCCATGACCTCGCGGGTGGAGCGGTAGGCGATGCGGAGGGGCTCGATCTCGGTGGAGGAGAGGCCGAGGTCGTCGAGGGTGTGGCGCCAGTCGCGGAAGCCGTTGTCCAGGTAGAGCTTCTGGGCCGTGTCGCCCGCCAGCGTGACGCTGCGGCGCGAGCTCACCGTGTCGAGGAGGACGGCGAGCTCGACGGGGGCGAGGTCCTGGGCCTCGTCGACGAAGACGTGCTCGTAGATCAGCGTGTGCTTGCCCTTCTTGAGGGGGCCGCAGAGGAGCTGGTGGATGCGGAGCAGCAGCGCGTCGTCTTCGCGGTCGAGGCGGGCCACCTTCTGGTCGACGTCCTGGCCGTCGACGCCGACGCCGGACTCGTCGCTGTCCTCGTCCTCGTCGGTCGGGGAGGGCTCTTCCTCGTCCTCTTCGGCCATGCTCTTGGGCCTGGCGTCCTGCTTCTGGCGCGGGGTCAGCTCGGCGTTGTCGTCGCCCTCGCGGGCCTTGGTCTCGATCTCGATGAGCTCGACGCAGCGATCGACGCACCAGCGGTGGGCGATGTTGAGCTCGCGCTCGGTCATGCGAGGCTCGCCGTACTCGTCGAGGGCCTTCTGGAGCGCCTCGCGGTCGGTGAGCACCTCGGCCCACAGCGCCAGCGCCACCCGGGGGCTGCGGGAGGCGCGGGGGTTCTGCAGGTGCTGCTTGATGCGCTCGGCGAAGAGGCGCAGCAGCGCGGGGTGCTTCTTGAGGCGCGTCACCGCGGGGGGCGTGTCCTCCTCGTAGGCGGCCTCGAACCAGGGGAAGCTGCGCTCCCGGAGCCGGGCCGCCCAGTCGCCGAAGGTCACGACCTTGACGCCGGGCACCCCCAGCGAGGGGAGCACCTCGGAGATGTAAGCGCCGAGGGCCTGCCCGTAGGTGATCACCAGCATGCGGTCCGGCTGGAACCGCCCCGGATCGCGGTAGGCGAGGTAGGCGATGCGGTGGAGGCCGATGGTGGTCTTGCCGCTGCCGGCGCCGCCCTGGATCACCACCACCCCCGAGTCGGCGGCCGAGATCAGCTCGAACTGCCTGGGGTCGAGGAGCGCGGCGATCTCGGGGAGGTGCCGGTCCATGCGCTGGTGGTCGTCGACGCCTGCGCCGAGGGTGCCCCTGGCGGGCCGCGCCGCCGTCCCCTGGCCGCCGCCCAGCTCGATGGACCGCAGCTCGTGGTGCTTCCAGGGGCCTTGCCCCTGGTTCTGGCACACGAAGGTGCCCTGCGGCGACTGGATGCGCATCAGCTTCCCGTCGAAGATCGTGATGGTCCGCCGCACCACCACCTCGCCCTCGACCTCCCGGCCCCCGAAGCTCTCCTCGTAGGTCGAGCCCTCCGGGTAGCGGTAGTAGAGCTGGCTGATCGGCGCATGCCGCCAGTCGACGATGCGCACCCCGCCCCGGGCGTCGATGTGGGTGCCGCGGCCGATGAGCACGTCCCGCTCCTTGTCGTTCTCCTTGAGGCGCAGGTGGGCGAAGTACGGCACCTGGGCGTCGATGGGGATCTCTTGCACCTCGGCGCGGCGCGCGGCCACCCCGGAGATACGCTCCATCTGGGCCACCAGCGCCGGCACGTCCTCGAGCCGCGCCTGGGAGATCTCGTCGCGGAGCTCGAGCAGTTGCTGCTCATAGTTTTGCTGCGTATCCCCGGTCTTGGGGCGGGGCGGGGGCTGCGTCTCCAGGTTCTTTTTGACCCTTTCGAGGAGGCGCTCTTCTTCTTCGGGGATGTGACTGTGGTCCATAAACCTTCACGAAAGCAGGGGTCGAGGTGGACGGGAGGCGCGTCGGGCCAGAGACGATGGAGACCGCGTCGAGCGACGTCGAGGGCGGAGAGGGCGGGGTCGTTGAGCTCCCAGGAGAGGAAGATCTTGTCCCCGTCGTGGCAGCCAAAGCTGGAGGAGAGGCAGAGGTGAGTTGCGTCCTCTACCACGAAGCCTTCGCGCGCCACATCATGGCCGTGGATGGCGACGCGGAGGTCGGGGCCGAGGGCGCGGAGGAAGGCGCGGGCGCGCTCGGAGGAGGCGGCGCGAGCCCAGAGGATGGAGGTGAGCACGTTGCGCTGGTGGACCTCGTGGAAGCTGCCGCCCTGGAAGGCGGCGGTGACGTCGATGTTCTCGACGTCCTTGCGGTCGAGGAGGGGGGCGTGGGGGGCGCCGTGGAGGAGGCAGAGGCCTGCGGCGGGGGCGATGGCGAGGAGGGGCCACCGGGAGAACCAGTCGCGGGCCCAGCGGGTGCGCTCGGGGCCGAGGAGCTCTTCGAGGCGAGCAGCCTCGTCGGGGAAAAATTTGCCGACGACGGGGCCACCGATGTGGGCGTGCTCGTGGTTGCCGAGGAGGTAGTGGACGTGGCCTTCGTGGCGCTGCTGGAGGAGGGCGGCCTCTTCGAGGAGGGCGACGGACTCGCCGACGTAGAAGCTGCCCAGGTGGTCGGGCCACTCGTCGGGCCCGAGCTCGGGGCCGTGGACGAGGTCTCCGGTGAGGACGAGGTAGGTATCGGGGCGGCGGCGCCTGTGCTCCTCGAAGAGGGCGGCGACGCGGCGGAAATCGGCCAAGTGGCCCTGGAGGTCGGTGGCCACCAGCAGGAGGCCCCGGTGGGGTAGATCGAGGACGTTGCTCAAGGAGAGGCCTCCGGGGGGGCGTCCTCGGCGGCCGCGCGGGCGTAGGATGCCTCGCGGTCCCGGGCGATGTCGTCGTGGAGGGCCTGGATGCGCTCCAGCTCCCCGGCGAGGGCGCGTTCGTGGTTCTCGCGGGTGATCCGGTCGGTGACCGACTCGGGGCGCTTCTGCCGCAGCAGCTCGAGCATCGCCGCCGGGTCGCCGTCGAAGAACTGGGTGCCCCGGGGCTTGCTTGCGTGGATGGAGTCGAGCACCGCCAGGCGCACGAGCTGGATCATGGGGTCGGGGGAGCGTCGGAAGAAGGGCACCAAGCGGGGAGGTGTCTCGGTGCCATAAGCAAGCCCAGGGTGGAAGGCCGCATGCACGAAGGCGGGCCGCTGGCGGGGCGTGCGGGCCGCGTTTGCCTCGCCAAAGGAGGCCGAGAAGGCGGAAAAATCGTGGGCGCTCGCCCGCACCCGGGGGAAGATCACCTGGGCCACCTCGACCTCGGGCCGGGCCAGCAGCTCGTCGATGACCTCGAAGAGCGCGCCGTGGGTGGGCGGGTCTTCCGGGCGGACGAAGACGATGCTCTGGGCGCGTTCGCGGGCGACGCGGGCGTAGGGGCACACGCCGAGGCCCTCGATGATCTCGCGGTTGAAGCGCAGGTTGATGCGGCGGACCTCGCGTTCGAGGGCGGCGCCCAGGAGGTTCATGGTCGCCCCAGTGTAGCCCCCTCGCCCGGGCCCGGCCACGGTCTCAGCCGTGGATCTGCTGCGTCAGGTAATTCGCCTCACCGATCTGCTTCACCAGCTCGAGCTGGGTCTCGAGCCAGTCGGTGTGCTCTTCCTCCGAGACGAGGATCTTCTCGAGGAGGTCGGCGGTGCCGTTGTCGTGGTGCTCCCGGCAGAGCTTGATGCCGTCGTTGAGGCGCTTGAGGGCGTCGTACTCGAGGGCCAGGTCGTTCTTGAATTGCTCGATCGGGGTCTCGCCGATGTTCACCTTGCCCAGGCGCTGGAGGTTCGGCAGGCCCTCGAGGTACAGGATGCGCTCGATCAGCTCATCCGCGTGCTTCATCTCGTCGATGCTCTCCTTGCGCACGTAGGCGCCCAGTCGCTTGTAACCCCAGTTGGAGAGCATCTTCGCGTGGAGGAAGTACTGGTTGACGGCGGTCAACTCTGCGGTCAGCACCTCGTTGAGGAGCTGGATGATGTCGGCGTGTCCCTTCATGATGCGAAAAGCTAGCGCGTTGCCCCCGGGTCGAGCCCCTGAATTGCTTGTTCAACGGTGTTTTCAGCGGCGTGGTGGCTTGGGCTGGTCAAGCGCCGCGGGATTGGGCAGAGTGCGCCGACCGGCCCCGGGTCGGTTTTTCGAGAGGTTGATCCCGTGAGTAGTGAAGAGAAGCCCGAGTCGTTCGCGTCGCTGCTGGCAGAGTCCTCGACCAACGACGGGCGGCGCGCGTCGACGCGCGTGGGCGCCAAGATTGATGTGGTCGTCACCCAGATCGGCAAGACCGACGTGTTCGTCTCCCTCGGCGCGAAGCAAGAGGGGTTCATCGAGCGCGCCAACCTGATCGACAAGGACGGCAAGCTGACCGTCGAGATCGGGTACCGGATCACCGCCCGGGTGGTCGAGTCGGCGGGCCGCACCGGCGCGGTCCGGCTCGAGCCGCTGGTGGTGCGCTCTCCCCACGACGATCTGGCCCAGGCGGCCCCCCAGGTCGAGGGGCCGGTGCTGGCCGAGGGGCTCAAGGTGAAGGGCAAGGTCGCCCGGGTCGAGCGTTACGGTGTCTTCGTGCAGATCGACGGCACCCAGGGGCGCAAGGGGCGCGGCCTCATCCCCGTCACCGAGACCGGGACCCCGCGGGGAGCCGACCTCGTCAAGCACTTCCCCATCGACGCCGAGGTCGAGTCGAAGATCGTCAAGATCGAGGAGGACGGGAAGATTCGTCTCTCCATCTCGGCCCTCAAGGTCGACGAGGAGCGCAGCCAGTTCGAGGCCTTCGCCAAGGACGCCCGGGGCCCCAAGGCGCCCGCCTCCAACCCCAAGGAGCCGCCCCCCAGGAAGGTCGGCACCCTGGGGCTGCTGCTCCAGCAGAAGCTGAGCAAGAAGTTAGACCCGCACCCCCAGCGCGTCCCCCAGCGCCTCGAAGCCCCGGACCCACGCCACCGCGGTCGGGTCCTCGATGCCGCGCCGCGCCGCCAGGTACCGCTCCCCCAGCTCGTGCAGCACGTCCTGGGCCTCCCGCAGGCTGACCGGGAACGGCAGCGCGCGCACCGCGCGGGTCAGGGCCTCCAGGCACTCGATGCTGGCCAGGTCGTCCGGCGCCTGGTGCAGCCGCTCCGCCTGCCGCCGCAGGGCCAGCCGCGCCGCGCTCTCCAGCGTCGGGACGTCGAGCGGCGCCCCCAGCAGCCGCGCCTCCGCCACCAGCGCGCGCACCTGGCCGCAGCTACCTCCGGTGAAGGCCTCCCGCAGGGCCGCGTTGAGGGCGACGGCGGCCAGGGCCTGGAAGGGCCCCGGGAGCGGTAGCTTGCGCTCCGCCAGGAAGCGCACCAGCGCCCGGTGGCGCTCGTAGCTGTCGCGGAGGGTGCGCTCGGTCTGGGCGATGGTGGGCTCGAGCAGCAGGGCCAGCAGGCGCCGCTGCTCGTCCTTGAAGAGGGCCTGGAGCGAGTAGCTGAGGGAGCCGAAGGTGCGGTCCAGCGCCCGGAAGATCGCGGGCAGGTCGGTGGCGGCGGCGTGGCGGGCCAGCTCGGCGGCGAGGGCGTCGTGCTGACCGGTGTGCTCGCTGACGCCGCAGCGGGGGTTGTGGTCGCCGACGTGGATGACGCCGTAGGCGAAGTCAGCTTGCTCCCCGGTGATCAGGGACTGGACCTCGACCTCGCCCAGGACCACCGCGGCGGTGCCCGCGTCGAGGCGCGAGCGGGCCCGCTGCCGCACCTCGTAGGCGTAGACCCGCGAGGTCTCGTGGAAGCGATCGAAGAGCGAGGTCATGGCGAAGTGCGCGGCCACCTTGCCGGGCGTCACCCGGGCCGGACGCACCTGCTTCTCGTAGATGAGACGCCCATCCCGGTGCTCGGCCACGTTGCTGCGGGCGCGCTCCAGGCGGCGGAGCAGCTCGGGCTCCAGGTCCTCCCCGAAGACCTCCTCGCAGAGCTGGGCGGCGCGGCTGGCGTACTGGAGGATCTGCACCGGCTCGATGCCGGAGAGCTCGTCGAAGAACCAGCCGCAGCTGGTGTACATCAGCTGGCAGCAGCGCTGCATCTCGAGGAGCTTGAGGGCGGTCTGGCGCTCGGCGGGCTGCAGGGGGCGCGTGCCGTGGCGGGCGAGGAAGGCGTCGACGACGGCGGGGCTCCGGTCCAGGATCACCTCGATGTAGTCGTCGCGCACGGCCCACGGATCGCGCAGCAGCCGCGCGCCGCGCTCCTCGAAGCGGCGCGCCAGCTCGTCCCGCAGCCAGTCGAGGGCCTCGCGCAGGGGGCCGCGCCACGCCTGGGTCCAGCCGGGGAGCCCGCCGGTGCGGCACCCGCAGTCGGAGCGCCACCGCTCGACGCCGTGGGCGCAGCTCCAGGAAGATGGCTCCAGGATCTGGGCCTCGTGGGTGGGGGGGAATCGCTCGAGAAATTCCCCGTAATTGGTCAGCTCTGCCAGCCTCTGCTCCTCGACGTAGGAGAGGGCGAAGGCGAGGGCCATCTCGCCGCCCCGGTGGTGGTGGCCGTAGGTCTCGCCGTCCGTCGCGATGTGGGCGAGCTGCGGCCCCGCGCGCCGGTCCGAGAAGGCCTGCAGCAGCCGGTGGGCGAAGTTCTCGCCCCGGTGCAGCAGCCCCTCGAAGGCGACCCCCTGGGAGATCGGTCCGTCGTAGAAGAACACGGCGATCGAGCGCCCCGAGGGGAGCGACACCAGGTAGGGCCTCGACGGATCGACGCGCCCCCCGCTCACGTCCTTCCACTCGACCTCGCCCCGCTTGCGGATGGCCTGGCACTGGCGCGGCGCCAGGATGGTGAAGCGGATCCCCTCCGCCGCCAGCGCCTCCAGCGAGGGCAGGTCCGCCGCGGTCTCCGCCAGCCACATCCCCTCCGGATCCCGCCGGAACCTCCGGCGAAAATCGGCGATGCCCCAGCGCACCTGGGTCCGCTGATCTCGCGGCGACGCCAGGGGCAGGATCAGGTGATTGTAGACCTGGGCGATCGCCGAGCCGTGGCCCCTGAAGCGCCCCTGGCTCGCCGCGTCCGCCTCCAGGATCGCCTGGTAGGTGGGGCGGTCCTGGTGCTCCATCCAGGAGAGCAGGGTGGGCCCGAAATTGAAGCTGATCCGCTCGTAATTGTTGACGATCTGGACGATCCGATTCTCGCTGTCCAGCACCCGCGCCGCCGCGTTGGGCGCGTAGCACTCGGCGCTGATCCGCTCGTTCCAGTCGTGGTACGGGTAGGCCGACTCTTGCTGCTCGATCTCCTCCAGCCAGGGGTTCTCCCGGGGGGGCTGGTAGAAGTGCCCGTGGACGCACAGATAGCGGCTCATCCTCACCATTTTTCTACCGTCCCGGGGGTCTGGTCAAAAACCTGCGACATTTCTGTAACATCCTCTCCATGGCCAAGATCCGCACGTTTGCCTGGAGCGGTGCCCACCTGAAAAAACACCTCGAACGACTGGTGCGGGCCTGTGTCCCCGACGATGGCGCGGTGTTGCTCGGCGTCGCCCTGCGGCAAGAGCGCGGCGTGGGGCCGCTCCCGGGCCCCTTCCAGGCGGCGGGCAAGGCCTCGCGCTGGCCCGGGTCGAGAGGGGCGCGGGGCACCATCTGGATCGCCCGCCGGAGCGACTGCTCCTCGGTCGTACAGGCCCTCGATCTGGCGCGCCGCCACGGCGCGGAAGACCCTTTTTTCTGGCTCCCCTCCCGCGAGGGGAAGCAGTTCGCCCGCCTCGCCACCAGCGACCACGACGGGACCGCCTGGACCACCCTCCCCGAGGACGAAGATCACCGGGAGGGCGCCCTGCTCGCCGAGGGCTTCTCCCTGGATCGACCGGAGGCCCCCGCCTGGCTCGAGGTCAACGCCGCGTGGAGGCTGGGCTGAGCGCCGCATCGCTGGTGGCCCCACGAACGCCGCCGACCTGTTCTTGCTCCGTGGTTCCGTTAGTATGGCGGACGCCTCGCAGGGGCGAGGCCTTTTACCACGGGGAAAGCTCATGAAACATCCGCTGCTGCGCGTGGTCGATCTGATGAAGGAAGGCTCCTTCCGATCAGCGACCAAGCTGGTTCGCTCGCTCGATTACGACAAGCGAACCCACACCTGGGAGTGGATCATCCGCGACGCCCTCGAGAAGAAGCTCGACCCCGCCTACGTTGAAACAGGCAACATCTACATCAGCAAGTACGAGGAGGCCGGCTCGCAGATCGACGTGTTCGACGTCATCGCCCGCGTCCCTCATTTCTCTTACGGGTACCAGGTGGCCAACCGGTACCTGGTCGATTTCCTCCTCAGGGCCGGCGAGGATCCGGTGCTGATCGACATGGGGCTGGGCAAGGGGGGGCAGGCGGTCAGCGTGATGCGGGCCCTGAAGGAGCGGAAGCCCTCGCTCCAGCGCTTCACCGTGGTCGGCCTCGAACCCTTCGCCGACAGCCTGCGCGCCGCCGAGGAGGCGGTGCTCACCGCCGGCCGTACCCTCGGGGTCCAGGCCTCCTTCCACGGCATCGGCAAGTGCGCGGAAGACCTCTCTCGCGCCGAGTGGAGCCTCTTCGATCGCTACCGCGGTCGCTGCGCCATCAACGCCTCGTTCTCGCTGCACCACATCGTCAGCGAACCTCACGAGGGGGACGAGCGGGGCCGCGTGCTCCGCTCCCTGCGCTGGTACGAGCCCCTCGGCGTCGTCATGCTGGAGGGCGACGCCAGCTCCCTCAATGACGACGATTTCTTCCGACGCTTCGACGCCTGCTGGAGCTTCTACGGAGGCGTCTTCCGCATGGTCGACGCCCTCGACACCATCACCCCCCAGGAGAAGGTGGCCCTCAAGGTCAGCTTCCTCGGGCGCGAGATCGAGGACAACCTCTCCGAGGACGAGATGGCCAACCGCCACGAGCGTATGGAACCTCTCTCCGTGTGGCGTGATCGCCTGCTCGACGCGGGGTTCTTCGTGCGGCAGAACCTGACCGACCTGCCCGCACCGACGCACCCGACCGTCCAGGTCGAGCCCCACAAGGGGTACGTGAGCGTGGGCTTTGACCACCAGCCTATCCTGGGGATCCTGGTGGCCCAGCTCGAGAAGTACGATTGACCCCCCGCCCCGGTGCCCCCCCCGATACGGAGGCCAAGAAGCAGTCCGTCCTGCTTTACCTGCTGGGCGTCTTCGTGTGTGTCCCTCTCTTCGGGCTCAGCATCGCCGTCGCGCTGGCCCTGGGCGCTGGCCGCGGCGAGCTCCTGGCCGCGGCGCCGCTGGCGGGCCCGGGGGTGACCCGCATGCGGCTCCGGGTACCGCCCGGGGGGGTCTCCTGGTGGGCCGATCTGGAGGCATCCTGGCGTGGTTCGAGGGGAGCCATGCCCGAGGTCTCGTACGAGCTGGAGGCGAGGCAGGGGGCCCGGTCCCTGGCCAGCACGACGTGCAAGACCGGCGAGCGCGGCTCCTCCTTCTGCGGCATCGTGTCGAAGGTCGGCGCGAAGTTCTCCGGGGACTGCGAGGTCGAGCTGCGCTGCGAGCTGGCCGGGCTGCCGGTGGGCGAGGAGGTCGAGATCGTGATCCGCGGGAGCACCGGCGCCAACGTGACCGAGATGCGCCAGATGTCCCTCAACGCCCGGGAGCGCCGGGCCCCCTGAGCGCCCCGCGGGGCGGGCTCGCGGTCACTCGCGTGTCGGCTCTGGCGGGGCCCCCTGCGGCGGGGGGAGGAGCGTGGGGGTGTGGCGAGGCTGCCGGGCGGGGGTATCTGGCCACGCCTGCTCGCTCAGCTCCTCGCTCAGCTCCAGCTCGGACGGCGTGGGCTGCGGTGGCCTCGCGGGCGGGGGCTCGACCCCCTCGAAGAACAGCGCCGCGAGGGGGGGCAGGGTGAGGCGGAGGTGGAAGGGGCGCCCGTGGTGCTCGCTCTCCTCGGCCCGGAGCCCGCCCTGGTTGCCCGCGCCGCTGCCCCCGTAGCACGACGCATCGGTGTTGATGCGCTCGACCCAGCGGCCACCATAGGGAACCCCCATACGGTAACCGGAGCGGACGACCGGGGTGTAGTTGAAGACGATCAGGAGGAGGTTGGGGGAGGAGGCGGAGCGGCGGAGGAAGGCGACGACGCTGGCGGCGGCGTCGCTGCAGTCGATCCACTCGAAGCCGTCGGGGGAGCAGTCGCCCTCGTGGAGGGCCGGGTGTCCGGTGTAGAGGTGGTTGAGGTCGCGGTGCAGGAGCTGGACGCCCCGGTGGGCCGGGTCGTCGAGGAGGGACCAGTCGAGCTGGTCGTCGTGGTTCCACTCGCGGAGCTGGCCGAATTCTCCGCCCATGAAGAGGAGTTTTTTGCCAGGTTGGGCGATCTGGTTGGCGAGGAGCAAGCGCAGGTTGGCGAGGCGCTGCCAGCGGTCGCCGGGCATGCGCCCGAGGAGCGACCCCTTGCCGTGGACCACCTCGTCGTGGGAGAGGGGCAGCACGAAGTTCTCGCTGCCGGCGTACATGGGGCGGAAGGTGAGCTGGGTGTGGGCGTAGGACCGGAAGATGGGGTCGCGGGCGAGGTAGGCGAGGGTATCGTTCATCCAGCCCATGTCCCACTTGTAGCCAAAGCCCAGGCCACCGAGGTAGCTGGGGCGCGAGACCAGGGGCCAGGCGGTGGATTCTTCGGCGAAGATCTGGATGCCGGGGAAGTGCTGGTAGAGCTCCTCGTTCATGGCGCGGAGGAGGGCGATGGCGTCGAGGTTTTCGCGGCCTCCGTGGCGGTTGGGGACCCACTGGCCAGGCCCGCGGGAGTAGTCGAGGTAGAGCATGCTGGCGACCGCGTCCACGCGGAGGCCGTCGGCGTGGTAGCGCTCCAGCCAGAAGCGTGCGCTGGAGATCAAAAAAGCCCGGACCTCGGGGCGCCCGTAGTCGAAGATGAAGCTGTTCCAGTCAGGGTGGAACCCGAGGCGCGGGTCCGCGTGCTCGAAGAGGTGGGTGCCGTCGAAGTAGCCGAGGCCGTGCTCGTCGGTGGGGAAATGGGAGGGCACCCAGTCAAGGATCACGCCGAGGCCCGCCTGGTGGAGGGTGTCGATCAGGAACATCAGATCCTGGGGGGTGCCGTGGCGGCTGGTGGGGGCGAAATAGCCGGTCACCTGGTAGCCCCAGGAGCCATAGAAGGGGTGCTCCATCACGGGCATCAGCTCGACGTGGGTGAAGCCTTGCTGGAGCGCGTAGTCGGCGAGGAGCGGGGCCATCTCGCGGTAGCTCAGGTGGCGCCCGCCGGGGCCCCGGCGCCAGGAGCCCAGGTGCACCTCGTAGATGGAGACGGGGGCCGTGAGCTTGCTCCGTGCCTCGCGCTGCTGCATCCAGCGCTGGTCGCCCCAGTCGTAGGCCAGATCCCAGACGATGGAGGCGCGGTGGGGCGGGGTCTCCGTGTGGAAGGCGAAGGGATCCGCCTTGTCGGCGTAGCGCACCGCCGAGCCCTGGGCGGCGACGCGGTACTTGTAGCGAGCCCCGGCGGTGAGGCCGGGGACAAATGCGCTCCATACGCCCTCGCCGTGGCGGCGCAGGGGGGTGACGCCGGGCTTCCATTCGTTGAAATCGCCGATGACCGCGACCTCGCGGGCCCTCGGGGCCCAGACGGCGAAGTGGACGCCGCGCTGGCCGTCGCGCTCGACCAGGTGAGCGCCCAGCTTCTCGTGGAGCCGGTGGTGGGTTCCCTCGCCAAGCAGGTGCTGATCGAAATCGGTGAGCATGGGCGGGCCCAGGCTACCACGCGGGCAAAGGCCTCAGGGCGAGGTGCGGTAGGGGCCCTGGGGGGTCGAGGCTCCGAGCAAGGGCCGGGTCATGCCCCCGAAGCCGGTGGTGAGGGCGACGCCGAGGCCCAGGAGGCCGCCGAAGATCCCGACGAGATCACCGATCCAGGGGAGGCTCCCGGTGAGGAAGAACAGGGCGCAGCCCGCGGCCAGGTGCAGGTAAGGGTTGGTGGTGCGGTGGGCCAGCAACCCCTTGCCCGCGGTCTGCAGCGCCGCGCACAGCCCGGCGTAGGCGCCAAGGACGCCGGCGATCGCCAGCACGATGGCCACCGGGATCCCCACGATGGTCACGCTCATGGCGGCGAGGAGCAGCGAACCTCCCAGCAGGCCCACCACGCCCACCGCGAAGGAGCGCATGGGCCTGCTGGCCACCTCCGTCTGCAGCCGCTCCATCCGCTCGGTCTGCAGCGCCCAGAGCACCACGCCGAACACGTAAAGTAGCGCGGCGGACGAGAGCGAGTTCCCGATTTTCTCGAGGAACCCACGGGGGGATTTCCTGGCGACGGTCGCGTCGCTGGTGGCCGCCAGGGCCTTCTTTTTCCTGGCTCCGGGCCCGCCGTCCACGATGCCCCCGAAGGCCTCCAGCGCCCCGTCGACCCGGGCGCCGTCCTCCACCTTCACCGAGCCCCCGATGGCGCGCATCGTGCCGTGCACGTGGGCCCCTTCCTTGACCCGCACCGAGCCGCCCAGCACCGTCACCTCGCCGGTCACCTCGCCCTCGATCTGCACCGAGCCGCCCAGCACCGTCAGGTGCTTCACCACCTCGCCCCGGGCCACCCGGGCGCTCCCGCCGATGACGGTGCGATCCTCCGCCTCGGGGCGAAGCTCTGGCGGAGAGGCCGACGAGGCCGACGCCGCCAGCGCCGGCACGGCGGGCAGCGCCGGCACGTCGGGCAGCGCCGGCATGGCGGGCAGCGCCGGCACGTCGGGCAGCGCCGGCAGCGCGGGGGCCGTGGGCGGCGCAGGCAGGGCCGGGGCCGCTGCATCCTGGGGCGTGGCGAGGCGCACCTGCAGCAGATCCCCGTCGCGGTGGGCCACGTAGCGCCGCTGCTGCAGCAGCAGGTCCAGCACCCGCCCTGCGTCCTGCTCCTTCACCTGCACGTCCACCAGGTCATCGAGGTGGCCGGGGAGCACGATGCTCCAGCCCGCGACGTCCGCGAGGCGCTTGAGCGCGAGCCGCAGCGGCGTCTGCTCCAGCTCGAGGGAGATCTTGCGCTCCTGCGCGGGCCAGGTGCCGGTGCGCTCCACGTCGGCGCGGGCCTCGTGGGTTGTCCAGAGCGAGAGCGCCAGCAGCGACGCTGCCAGCCAGGTACCACGGGTTCTTCGGGTCATCGGGGGTCTCCTTGGGGGTGCTGTCGTGTCGCCAGCCGGGCCAGCGCGGCGCCGACGAGGGCCAGCACCAGCGCGCCGGCCCAGCTCATCGTCGCCATTCGTGTCGTCATGTCGGGCTCCTGGAGGGCGCGGCCCAGGGCCAGCAGCAGCGCCGGGGCCATCCGCAGCAGGGTCCTGGCGCTGGCCGCGGTCTCGGGGGCCAGCAGGGTCGGCGCCGCTCCCAGGGCCGCCAGCGCCGCCGCGATCAGCAGGGAGCGCCAGGGGAGGGCAGGCGCGCGCGTCGAGGCCAGGGCCGGGGCCGGATCGGCGCCCAGGGCCCGGTGGACCAGCTCGACCTGGAGCGCCTGCTGGCCCAGGCGCAGCTGGCACTCGGGGCAGCTCGCCGCGTGGGCCAGCAGGTCCGCGGGGATCAGCGCGTCCTGCCCGTCGGCCAGGGCGCCGGCGCCGATCTCGCTGAGGTGACCGTCCGGATCGAGGAGCAGCTCTCTGCCCAGAAGTTCCATAGATAAGGGCTCCTTCGGTTCGAGGCAGGAGGCGGACAGGTGCTTCCGCGCGCGGGTGATCCAGGTGGCGACGGTGCCGACGGGGAGGGACATCTTCTCGGCGATCTGCAGGTAGGAGAGGCCCTCGCCGTGGAAGAGGAGGAGGGCCTGGCGCATGCCGTCGGGGAGCTGGAGGAGGGCGTCCTGGGCGGCGGCGGAGCGCTGGCGCTGGAGGGCGGCGGCCTCGGGGGAGGGGGCGTCATCGGGGAGGTGAAGGAGGGCGTCGTCGTCCTGGAGGCGGAGGGCGCTGCGGCGGCGTGCGCGGAGGAGATCGAGGGCGACATGGCGAGCGACGCCGAAGGCCCAGGGGCGGAGGGGGACGCCTGTGGCGAGGTTCGGGGCGCCTTCGAGGACGCGGCGGAGGGCCTCCTGGGTGGCGTCCTCGACGTCCGGGTGCTCGACCCCGTGGCCGAGGAGCCTGGCGATGAGGCCGCGGAGCGCGGGGCGGAGGGCCGCGGCTTCGAGGCGGAGCGCCGGGTCGTGGGAGCGACCGGCGGGGGGCCAGAGGCGTCCGGGGGAGGTCAACGCGAACATTCGCCCCTGACATCGCCCCGGCGGGGGGTGCAATTTCAGGGGTCGCGCTCTTTTTTAAGAACTCTGCTGGATCCGAGTGGGTCCCGAAGACCGAGCGGAGGACATCGCAGATCTCCTGCTCGGTGCAGTGGGCCTTGGCGGCGGCGATGATGGGCTCCATGAGGTTCTCGGAGCCGCGGGCGGCGGCCTCGACCCGGGCGAGGCACGACTGGACCAGGGCGGCGTCGCGGCTCTCCTTGATCTTGCGGAGGTTCTCGACCTGGATCCGCTGGACCTCCTCGTTGATGCGGAGGGTGGGGATGTTCTTGCTTTCCCTGTCGTCGACGTAGCGGTTGACGCCGACCATGATGCGCTTCTGCTGCTCGACCTCGCGCTGGAAGCGGTAGCTGGCGGCGGCGATCTCCCGCTGGGGGTACCCCTTCTCGACGGCGGCGACCATGCCGCCCATCTCGTCGATACGCTGGATGTAGGCGGCGGCCTCGGCCTCGACCTTGCTGGTGAGCCACTCGACGTAGTAGCTGCCGCCGAGGGGGTCGATGGTGTTGGCGACGCCGCTCTCCTCCGCGATGATCTGCTGGGTGCGGAGGGCGATGGAGACGGCCTCCTCGGTGGGGAGGGCGTAGGTCTCGTCGAGGCTGTTGGTGTGCAGCGACTGGGTGCCGCCGAGGATGGCGGCGAGGGCCTGGACCGCGACGCGAGCGACGTTGTTGTAGGGCTGCTGGGCGGTGAGGGAGACGCCGGCGGTCTGGGCGTGGGTCCGGAGCTTCATGCTCTCGGCCTTCCGGGCGCCGTAGCGCTCCTTGAGGTAGCGGGCCCAGAGGCGACGGGCGGCGCGGAACTTGGCGATCTCCTCGAAGAAATCGTTGTGCACGTCGAAGAAGAAGGAGAGGCGCGGGGCGAAGCTGTCGACGTCCATGCCGCGCTGGATGCAGCTCTCGACGTAGGCGAGGCCGTCGGCGAGGGTGAAGGCGAGCTCCTGGGCGGCGGTCGCCCCGGCCTCGCGGATGTGATAGCCGCTGATCGAGACGGTGTTCCAGCGAGGGACCTCGCGGGTGCAGAACTCGATCATGTCGGTGACGATGCGCATCGCGGGGCGCGGCGGCACCAGCCACGCATGCTGGGCGATGAACTCCTTGAGGCAGTCGTTCTGCACGGTGCCGCCGATCTTCGTCCGGGGGATACCGCGCACGTCAGCGAGGGCGATGTAGAAGCAGAGCAGCACGATCGCCGGGCCGTTGATGGTCATGCTGGTGGTGACCTGGTCCAGCGGGATATCCCGGAACAGCACGTCCATGTCGCGGAGCGTGTCGACCGCGACGCCGCACATGCCCACCTCGCCCAGCGACCGGGGCGAGTCGCTGTCGTACCCCATCAGGGTCGGGAAATCGAAGGCCGTCGACAGGCCCGTTTGCCCCTGCTCCAGCAGGAATTTGAAGCGCTGGTTGGTCTGCTCGGGGGTGCCAAAGCCGGCGAACATGCGCATGGTCCAGAGGCGCGAGCGGTACATCGTCGGCTGCACGCCCCGGGTAAAAGGGTACTCCCCCGGGAGGCCCAGGTCGCGCTGGTAATCGATGGGTACCTCGACCGGGGTGAGCACGTCGGGGACCTCGATGCCGCTCCAGGTGGAGAACTCGCTGGAGCGCGGGGGCATCTTCCGGAGCGCCTCGGCCACGGGGCCCGCGCGCCAGGCGCTGACCGCGGACCGGAGGGCCTCGGTGGGGGCGTCAGGGGTCGCCCCGCTGTCGGGCGAGGCAGGGGCAGGGGAGGCGGGGGGCAGATCGTCGGCGGCCATGGGGGCGACTTTAGCAGCGAATGCGCGCCGGTGGACGCGCAAGGGCTGGCCCCCGGGCGGCTAGACGGACCAGCCGATGCTGACGAGGGTGAGGTCGTCCGAGAGGGCGCCGCCGCCGGTGAACTGGTCGAGGACCATGCTGAGGAAGACGCCGAGGGGCTTCTGGGCGGCCATGGCGCAGCGGAAGGCGTCGAGGAGGCGCTCCTCGCCGAAGGGCTCGCCGGCGGCGTTGAAGGCCTCGACGGCGCCGTCGGTGTAGAGGGCCACGTGGTCGCCCCGCTGCAGGTCGTGGGACCACTCGGGGAACTCGACGTCAGGCATCAGGCCGATGAAGGCGCCGCCGGTCTCGAGCTCCTGGGCGTCGCCCTGGCGGACCAGGCAGGGGGCCGGGTGCGCGGCGGAGGAGAAGCGGAGGCGGCCCCGCTGGAAGTCAAAGTCAGCGCAGAGGGCGGTGAAGTGGACCGAGAGGTGCGTGAAGTTGGAGGCGATGCGCTGGTTGAGGGCGGCGAGGACCTGGGCGGGCCCGCCCTCGCGCTTGACCAGCTCGTACTCGCTGGAGATCAGCACCGTGGTGAGGGAGGCCTTGACGCCGTGGCCCGTGGCGTCCGCCACGAACACCCGCAGGGTGCCGTCGGGCAGGGCGGAGACCTGGTAAATATCGCCGCCGACCAGGTCGAGGGGGCGGTAGACGATCTCGGTGGTGACGCCGGGCAGCGAGGGCGGCTGGGTCAGGATCCGCTGCTGAAATTCGCGGGCTTGCAGCAGATCTTCCATGAGATCTTCCCGCTGGTCGGCGCGCTCGAAGGCGGCCAGGAGGCCCCCGCGGCGGCGCGCCTGGTAGAGGTCTCGCAGCGCCTTCTCCTCGGCGTCGTCGACCAGGGCAAAGCGCAGGCGCACCGAGGAGCCGAGCTGCACCCGATCGCCGTCGCGGAGCACCACCGCCTCCTCGATGCGGTTGTCGTTGACGTAGCTGCCGTTCTTCGAGCGCGCGTCGCTGAAGATGTAGTCACCCCCGACGCGCATCAGGTGCGCATGGAGCCGGGACAGGTTGCCGTCATCGAAGCGGATCACGCACTCGGGCGAGCGGCCCAGGGTGACGACGTTGTTGCCGGGGATAGAGATCACCAGCCCCGCCTCCTCGCCCCCCATCACCGTGAAAATACCCTTGCGGGGTAGCTCACGGACCTGAACCTTGGCCACAAAGGTCTCCTGACCAGCGTCGAACCCTGCGGCCAGGTTCTTCGAGGTCGAGGAGGTTGGGTCGTCGTGTTTGCCGGAGTTTCCCGACATCCCTGGGGTCACCTTGCGTACTCTCTAAGCAGCGATCGAGGGCAGGCTCACCCCGCCCGGGGGAACCGAGCATAGCTCAGCTTGGGCTCGATGTGAGCCCAACAATGTCCCTCGCGTCCGCCACCAGGCGGTGAAGGTGGTCTTCGCCCAGGAAGCTCTCCGCGTATATTTTCGAGACATCCTCGGTGCCCGAGGGGCGTATCGCGATCCAGCCGCTGGCCGCGATCACCTTGACACCGCCGATTTCCGCGCCGTTGCCCGGGGCCCGGGTGAGGCAGGCCTGGATGGGCTCCCCCCCCAGCGTCGGCGAGCGCAGGTCGGCCGCCGAGAGGCGCTTGAGCCGGGATTTTTGCTCGGGCGAGGCCGGCGCGTCCACCCGCAGGTACGAGGGGCGCCCCAGGGCTCCGACCAGCCGCTCGTAGTGCTGGTGCGGGTCCTGGCCCGTGACCGCCACGATCTCGGCGGCCAGGAGCCCGAGCAGGATCCCGTCCTTGTCCGTGGTCCAGGGGGCCCCGTCTCGCTGGAGGAAGGACGCGCCCGCGCTCTCCTCGCCCCCGAACCCGAGGGACCCGCTCCGCAGCCCGTCGACGAACCACTTGAAGCCCACCGGGACCTCCAGCAGCGGCCTGCCCACCGCCCCCGCCACCCGGTCCAGCAGGGCGCTGCTCACCAGGGTCTTGCCCACCGCCGCGCCGGACGGCCACCGATCCCGGTGTCGGAAGAGGTAATCCACCGCGACCGCCAGGTAGTGGTTGGGGTTCATCAGGCCACCGGTCGGGGTCACGATCCCGTGCCGGTCCGCGTCGGCGTCGTTGCCGAAGGCCACCGCGTAGGACGACCGCAGCTCGACCAGGCCGCTCATCGCCCAGGGCGAGGAGCAGTCCATGCGAATCTTGCCGTCGTGGTCGACCGGCACCATGGCGAAGGTCGGGTCCCGGCGCGGCTCGACCACCGTCAGATCAAGGCCCAGCCGCTCGGCCACCGCCCCCCAGATCGACAGCCCCGCGCCCCCCAGCGGGTTGACCCCGATCTTCACCCGGGCCGCCCGGATCGCCTCGATGTCCAGCGCCCGGGGCAGCTCGTCCACGTAGGGTGTGATGAGATCCACCTCGCGCACCAGGCTCGAGCGCCGCGCTCGCTCGTAGCGGACCCGCCGCACCCCCGCGTTGTCCGACTGCAACAGGTCGTTGGCCCGGGCCTCGATCCGGGCAGTCAAGCCGGTGTCCGCGGGGCCGCCGTGGGGGGGGTTGTACTTGATACCACCGTCCTCCGGCGGGTTGTGGGAGGGCGTCAGCAGCAGCGCGTCCGCCAGGCCCCCCTCGCGCCCCGCGTTGAGCCGCAGCAGCGCCCGCGAGGCGATGGGCGTCGCCGTCAGCGTTCGCTCGCCGGCGATCCAGGCCTCGACCCCGTTGGCCACCAGCACCTCGAGCACCGTCCGCAGCGCCGGCGTGGCCAGCGCGTGGCTGTCGATGCCCAGCAGCAGCGGCCCCGTCGCCCCCGCCTCCCCCCGGAGCTCGCACACCGCCTGCGTCACCGCCAGCACATGCGCCTCGTTGAACGAGCGCCGCGCCGCCGAGCCCCGGTGCCCCGAGGTCCCGAAGCTGACGCGCTGCGACGGGACCGCCATGTCCGGGGTCTCTGTGAAATACTTCGTCACAAGCTCGGCGGGGTCGATCAACAGGTGAGCGGGAGGGAATTTCCCAGCCAGCGGGTGCTTGCTCATGGGGCCATGATCGCACAACCCGGGGCCCTTGCCTCGATGTTCCGTTTGCCCTGTGGCTTCTTCGTGAACAACAATCGCGAGCGGCCCACCATGAACCGAGCGGAGCGCTCCTTTCTCGTGCTCGACATCGAGACCATCCTCGATCCCGAGCTCCCCCTGCCCCAACCCCTCACCGAGGGGTCGGCGTTGCCGCCCGCTCCGTTCCATCAGGTCGTGGTCGTGGGGGTATGCCTCATGGACCACACCTACACCGCCCAGCGCTTCGGCATCCTGGGGGAGGGGAAGAACGAGGCCGGCATCCTGACCGACATCGCCCGCTTCCTCGAGGAGCGGCGCCCCGACATCGTCTCGTGGAACGGCCGGGGCTTTGACCTGCCGGTGATGGCGGCCCGGTGCCTGCGCCACGGCATCCGGTTCGCCCACTACTACGTGACCCGCGACGCCCGCTTCCGGTTCACCCCCGACGGCCACTTCGATGTCATGGATTACCTCGCCGACTTCGGCGCCGCCCGCCCCGCGCGCCTGGACACCGTGTCCCGCCTGATCGGGCTCCCCGGCAAGATCGGCGTCGACGGCAAGGACGTGGGCCCGCTGGTCCACGCCGGCAAGCTCGCCGAGGTCCAGGCCTACTGCCTCGGCGATGTCTTCCAGACCGCCGCGGTCTTCCTCCGGTTGCAGCTGGTCCGCGGGGCCCTCGACGCCACCCATTACAAGGACGCCATGGGGGCGCTGCTGGAGCGGGCCGCCGCGGACCCGCGGCTGACGCCGGTCGTCAACGCATGCAACCGCAAGCGGCTGCTGCTCGAAGGGTGAGCCCGGGGCTCCTGGCCCTGGCGCTGCTCTCCTGCGGGGCTCCACCCCCGCCGCCCGCGGTGGTGCTCATCGAGCTCCCCGGGGCCCTGCCCACCCCCGTGACCCCCCCCTCGCGGGACCCTCGTATCCGCCATGTGACGCCGGGGCTGTACGAGGTCGAATCCTCGCTCTTCGAGTCGTTTCTGGACGACCCCGCGCGCCTCGCCCCCCGCGCCTGGCTCGAACCCGAGGAGCAGCAGGGGCGCCTGGTGGGGTACCGCCTCCACGGGGTCCAGCCAGGGGGGTTGCTGGCGCAGCTCGGCCTCCTGGAGGACGATCGGATCGAGGTCGTCAACGGGGAGAGCGCTCGCTCCGAGGAGGCCTTCCTCGCCGCCCGCGCCGCGGCCCGTCGCACCGGCCAGGTCGCCGTGGTCCTCTGGCGCCACGGCACCCAGGAGCTCCTCCTCTACCGCCTCGTCTACCCGGGCCCCCGCCCCCGCTGAGCCTGCGCTGCCCCTGCTCCCCCCATGCGCCCTGGCGACGACCCGGGTACGCTCTCTCTCGTGCCTCTCGACCTGCCTCCCCCTCCTCCGCCTCGCCAGGGCAAAATTTACCCTTTTTCCCCTGAATTTCAGCTCCTCCAGTCCGCAGGTGGGCAGGTCTTCCTGGTCGAGCGGGCCCCCTGGTTTGACACCCCCGAAGACCGCCCATGGATCGAGCAACGCATCGCCCCCTGGTGCACCCTGCGGAACGACCACCTGCTCCCCCTGGTCGCCCTCGCCTTCTGGCACGACCAGGCCTTCCGTTACTACGAGCATGTTCCCTCCTGGGAGCTCGCTCACCTGCTCCGTAGGTCCGGAAATTCCATACCTGCCTCGATCACCGCGGCCCTGGTGCGCGACGCGCTGCTTGGCGCCCACGCCATCCACGAGGCTCGCGGGGCGGACGGCGCTCCGCTGGGGCTGATCCACCGCCACATCCGCCCCCTGTCCATCCTGGTCGGTCATGACGGGGTCGGGCGGCTCTTTGACTACGAGCCGCTCGAGCGCTGGGAGCTGGAGGGATCGCCGCGGCCCAAGGGCACCTTCTCCATGAAGAACTTCCATATGATCCCGCCGGAGCAGATCCTGGCGGAGCCGCTGACCCTCCGGAGCGACATCTACACCTGCGGCGCCGTGCTCTGGGCGCTGCTCGCGGGGCGCTATCCGTTCCTGGAGCACGAGTACCCGCTGGAAGGGGTGCGCGCGATCCTGGAGGGCAGGCTGGAGGCGCCCTCGCGCTGGCGCCCGGGGGTACCAGCGAGGCTGGAGGCGGTGGCGATGAGGGCGATGGCGCTGCGTCCGCTGGATCGATACGCGAGCGCCCAGGCGATGGCGGACGCCGTGGAGGCCGCCCAGCCTCCGGCGTCGAGGGCCGAGGTGGCGGCGTGGGCCCAGAGCCTCGGCGTGAGGGGGATCGGGGAGCCGCCGTTTCGCGAGGAAGAGCAAGGGCCCGAGGTGGAGAGCGAGGGGGGGCACCCGTACCGCGGGGGAGGGGCGGCGGGTGGCAGAGGGGCGAGCGATCCTCGGAGCGCGCCCGGGCTCACCCGGGGCCGGCGGGAGGTGCTGGCAGAGAGCCCGCTGGGGGTGGCGGTGGTGGTCGGTCTGGGGCTGGTGACGGCGGCGGCAGGGCTCCGCGCTTGCGAGGCAGGCCCCGGAGAGATCAAGCCGGGGACGCCGGTCGATCGTTGAACCAGGGGGCTGGAAGGCCGCTTCACGGCGTGGGGACGCAGACCTTGCCGGTCGTCCCTGCCTCCAGGAAGGTGACCTGATCGGTGCAGCTCGCGCTGAAGCCCGAGGCCCGGCAGAACGAGCACTCGGAGTCGGCGCCGCAGCTCTTCATGCAGATCGCCGCGCCGTCTGCCTGCTTGACGCAGCGAGCGTCGCCCGGACACCCCGCGTTGTCCTTGCAATCGCGCACGCCGCAGTACCCCCCCCGGAGCGTGGTGATGCAGCGCAGGTCGGCGGAACAATCGGTGTCGGCGGCGCAACCGGCGCCCACGCCGCAGGTCCCCGGGACGCAGATCTTCCGGTTTTCCTTGCCTCCGCCGGAGGAGCGGCAGGTGAAGTCGGTGCTGGCCTGCTGCTGGCAGAAGACCTGCTCGTCGGTGCTCTCTCCGGAGGCCTTCAGGTCCTCGTCCTCGCAGCTCAGAAAGCACATCTTTTGCCCCGTCGACTCGAAGGGAGAGCAGACCTGGCGGAGCGTGGTCTTGCACTCTCCCTCGACGGCGCAGCAGTCGGCGTCGGTCTCGCAGGTGTGGGTGCAGTAGCCTCCCCGGACCCGATCGAGGCACTGGACCTCGCCCTTGACCGGCGAGGCGAGCCCCGAGAAGCAGTCCGAGGTGGCCTTGCAGACGGCGCCGACAAACTCGGGGCTGCCCCCGCCCGCGCCCCCGGCCCCTCCGGCGCCCGCCGAGCCGCCCGCGCCCGGAGAGCCGCCCTCGCCATCTTCCCCGCAAGCAAGAAGCACCACCGCCAACAAGAGACCCAGCCGCGACCAGGAGTTACGCACGAAGGTTGCCATCTCCCCTGCAGTAACCGACGGAGCCTCCTGCTTCGGTGGCATCGCGCGGAGGTGCGAAGGGCGCCGGTCCGAGGGGGGATGTGCTAAAAAGGAAGGGTGAAAAAAGCTCATACCTTGCACTCCCGTAAGCTCCTGATCGCCGCGGTCGGTGTGGCGACCGTCAATTACCTGGCAGGTTGCGAGACCGAGGAAGAACCCCCCACCACCGGCAACCTGCCGGCCCCCATCGCCGGCCAAGGGGGGACAAGCAGCGGGGCCTCGGGCACCGGAGGGCAGGCGGGAGGGGGCACCGCCGGGACGGCCGGGTCCGCCGGCGCTGCCGGCGAGGGCGGGCAAGCAGGCCAGGAGGGGTGAGCCATGGCCAGGCGCGCCGGAGAGTTGTTTGAGCTCGAGATCCTGGGGGGGAATACCGAGCGCAGGTTCCGCAAGATGCGCCCCGAGGTCGAGGAGATGCCCTGGGGCACGATGGATCTCTCCGGGGCCCCTCCGGAGCGCCTGATCGAAGCCCGCAAGGCATGGACCGGCGCCGCCTACCAGGAGCATCGCACCGCGGCCGCCTGTGCCATCACCCTGCGGGCCCTGATCGAGGCCCGGGCGCCTCTCGATCTGATCGCGGTCGCGTCCCGGTTCCCGCTGGACGAGATGGTCCATGTCGAGCTCTGCGCCCGGATGGCCATGGAGATGGGAGGGGGCACCGAGATCATCCACGACCCCGATGCGATGGTGCTGGATGTGAACCCCGAGGCCTCGCCCCTGATGCGCGCAGCCGAGTGTGCGGTCCGTTTCTTCTGCGTGGGCGAGGCCATCTCGATCCCCCTGCTACGGGCCACCTGGCACGTCGCGAAGCACCCGCTGCCGAGGGCGGTCATGGGCAGAATTGTCAAGGATGAGGCCGCGCACGGTGTGTTTGGCTTCACCTTCCTCGACTGGGCCTTGCCGCGCCTCTCCGAGCAAGATCGACGGGACCTCGGGGCCTCGGCGGACCTCGCCATCCGCTTCCTCGAGCGGCAATGGGACCACACGCGCCGGCATCGCCGCGAACCCGTCCACGACGGGGACGTGCTCGGATGGATGAAGACCGATGACTACCTGGCGCTGGCAGAGCAGTCGATGGAGACCCTGGTGCTGCGGCCGCTGCTGGCCCGTGGGATCCCGGTGATGGGCCGCACCCCGGAGGCGGTCGAATTCGTTTGAGCTGAAACCATGGGCCGCGGCTCAGGGCCCGTCGGAGCGGGGGCCCGGCGGCGGGGGCGGCGCGGAGGCGGAGGGGCGCGGGGGAGGCGGGGGGACCTTCATCTCGACCTCGACCAGGACCGTCTCGTTGAGCCGGGGCTTGATGAAGCGGCGCTCCTCCGGGGCGGAGGGGTGGCGGAGCAGCACCTCGTGCTCGCCAGCGCGGAGGGGGATGGGGCGGGCGAAGGGGGTCACGTCGACGAACTGCCCGTCGACGTAGACGCTGGCCCAGGGGCGGGCGAGGACCCGCAAGGCAGCGGGGCGCTCGGGGACCAGCTCGAGGACGTCGTGGCGATCAAAGCCCCGATCGATGCCCGGGGCGTTGGCCTGGATGGCGCTGCCCCCGAGGATCATGCAGAACAGGATGAAGAGCTGACCTCCGGCGGCGCGCCCGATGCCTTCGCGGCGTGGCGGCGGGGTGGGGCGGCTGGCGGCGGGCGAGGTGATCTGCTGGCCCCCCAGCCCTGCGCGCGCCAGGGCGGCGGCGATCTCACGGCGCCCCAGCGGGATGTCGAGCTCCTCGGCCAGGCGGCGCAGGGTGGTCGCCAGCGAGGCCGCGGAAGAGGGGCGGTGGTCCGGGAGCTTCTCGAGGCACTGGGCGACGATGCGCTCGATCGGCGGCGGCACCTGGGGGGCGATGCGCAGCAGCGGCGTCGGGGTGTCGTGCCGGATGCGCTGCGAGAGGGAGCGCAGGTCCGGCGCCTCGAAGGGGTGCACCCCCCCGAGCATCTGGTAGAGCATGACGCCGAGGGCAAAGATGTCGGCCCGCGCGTCGATGTTCTCCCCCAGGATCTGCTCTGGCGCCATGTAGGCCGGGGTGCCAAACCCGGACGTGCCCTCGATGGGCTCGGGGGTGCTCGGCAACCGCTCGTCGTGGGCGACCCCGAACTCGGCGAGCTTCACGTCCCCCTCGGTCGAGAGCAGCGTGTGCTCGGGGCGCAGGTCCCGGTGGATGATGCCGCGCTCGTGGGCGTGGGCCAGCGCCTCGGCCAGCCCCACGACGATGGACAGCGCCGCCCCGACGCCGACCCCGCCCCGCGATCGCTCCAGCAGCGCCGCGAGGGACGCCCCCTCGACGTGCTCGAGCACCAGCCACATCGCCTCGTCGTTCTGCACAAACCCGTGGAGCGCCAGGATGCCCCCGTGGCGCAGCGCCGCCAGCACACGGGCCTCCCGCTCCAGGCGGGCCGCGAGGGTGGAGGACGGCGAGATGCTGGCGCGCAGGGCCTTCACCGTCACCTGACGCCCCAGGGGCTCCTGCGTGGCGCGGTAGCTCACCGTCAGGGGGCCCTGGCCCAGGACCCCCTGGATGCGGCAGTCGCCCAGGCGTTCGGGGATGGCAGGGGTCATCCCAGCAAGCTCTGGCCTGTCATCACCCCGGGCTGGGGCAGCCCGAGGAGCCGGAGCATCGTCGGGGCCACGTCGCAGAGGCGACCCCCCTGGCGCAGCGTCGCCTGCGGATCTCGTGGATCGATGTAAAGAAACGGCACCGGGTTCGTCGTGTGCGCCGTGTGGGGGCCCCCTGTGACCGGATCCCGCATCAGCTCGCAGTTCCCGTGGTCCGCCACCAGCAGCAGCCTCGCCCCGTGCGCTTGCGCCGCGTCCGCGATGGCCCCGAGCCCCTGATCCACCGCCTCCAGCGCCCGGATGGCGGCCTCCAGGTTGCCGGTGTGCCCCACCATGTCCGGGTTGGCGAAGTTGACCAGCACAAACCCGTAGCGCCCGCTCTCGATCGCCTCCACCACCGCCCCCGTCACCTGCGCCGCGCTCATCTCCGGCTTCAGGTCGTAGGTCGCCACCTCCTTGGGGGACGGGATCAGCTTCCGGTCCTCCCCCGGGAAGGGTTCTTCTCGACCGCCGTTGAAGAAGAACGTCACGTGGGCGAATTTCTCGGTCTCCGCGCAGCGAAATTGTGCCAGCCCGGCCTGCGCCACCAGCTCCCCGAACAGCTCCGGGTGCGTGATCGGCGGGAAGGCCACCGGCAACGGCAGCGACCCGTCATACCGGGTCATGCACACGTACACCCCGTAGGGCGTCTCCCGGCCCGATGGCCTCGGGAACTCGCTGAAATCTCCCTGCGTCAGCGCTCGCGTCAGCTCCCGGGCCCGGTCCGGCCGGAAGTTGAAGAACAGCGCCGCGTCCTTGCCCGCCTCCACCCCCGCGTAGTCGCCCACCACCGCCGGCTCCACGAACTCGTCCCCCTTCCCGGCCGCGTACGACCCGTCGATCACCTCCCGGGCCGTGCCGTGGCGCGGCGCCGCTGCCTGCACGATGGCGTCGTAGGCCCGCTGGACGCGCTCCCAGCGCTTGTCCCGATCCATCGCCCAGAAGCGACCGCTGACCGTGCCAATCACGCCCCGGCCCGCCAGATGGCGCTCCAGGGTGCTTATATACCCATGGGCGCTGCGAGGGGGGGTATCACGCCCGTCGAGGAAGGCGTGGACCACGACCGGGACGCCGGCGTCGGCGGCCATGGAGAGGAGAGCGAGGAGGTGGTCGAGGGAGCTGTGGACGCCGCCATCGGAGACGAGGCCCAGGAGGTGGAGGCGGCCGCCATGGAGGCGAGCGTGGGCGAGGGCGGCGGCGATCTCTGGGTTCTGGTGGAGAGAGCGCTCGGCGACGGCGCAGTCGATGCGGGAGATATCCATCTGGGCGATGCGGCCTGCGCCGAGGTTGAGGTGGCCGACCTCGCTGTTGCCCATCTGGCCGTCCGGGAGCCCGACGTCGAGGCCGCTGGCGCCGAGGGAGGAGCGAGGGAAGCGGCCCCAGAGCCCGGCGAAGCGGGGCATGGAGGCGAGGGCCACGGCGTTGTCGCTGGGGTCATCGCGGAGGCCAAAGCCGTCGAGGATGACGAGGACCACGGGCCTGGGTGCGCTGGTCATGGGGACTCTCCTTCCTTGGTTTCTTTTTCCTCGGCGCGGGGTTTCCGCCGGATGCGGGGGCGTCGCTCGCCGCCGACCAGGTCCCAGAGGGCGTGAAGGACCGCGGGGACGCCGTGGCCGGTGGCGGCGGACAGCAGGTGGAGCTCCTTGCCTTCGGCGGCGAAGCGGGCGCGGAGCTCCTCGTAAATTTCTTGCGTCTCGGGGAGGTCGGACTTCGACAGGGCGATGATCTCGGGGCGCTGGGCCAGCTCCGGGTCGAAGGTCTCGAGCTCGGCGCGGAGGGCCAGGTAGTCGGACCAGGGGTCGCGGCCCTCACCGTGGTCAAGGGAGAGCAGGTGGAGCAGGGCCCGGGTGCGCTCGACGTGCTTGAGGAACCGGATGCCGAGCCCCGCGCCCTCGCTGGCTCCGGGGATCAGCCCCGGGATATCGGCGATGACAAAGCTGGCCTCGTCGCCGATCTTCACCACGCCCAGGTGGGGGACGAGGGTGGTGAAGGGGTAATCTGCGATCTTGGGCCTCGCGCGGGAGACCGCGGCGACGAAGGTGCTCTTGCCCGCGTTGGGGAAGCCGAGCAGCCCCACGTCCGCCATGACCTTGAGCTCGAGGCGCAGCTCGCGCAGCTCGCCCGGATCGCCCGGCTCTGCCTTGCGCGGGGCGCGGTCGTAGGGCGTCGCGAAGTGCATGTTGCCGCGCCCGCCCTTGCCGCCGTGGGCCACCACCACCTGGGCGGCGGCCTCGGTGAGGTCGAAGAGGAGCTCGTCGGTGGTGGCGTCGTACACCTGGGTCCCCTGGGGGACGCGGATCACCAGGTCCTTGCCGCCACGACCGTAGCAGTCGCTCCCCTGGCCATGCTCGCCGTCCTGGGCGCGGAGCGTGGTGGCGTACTGGATGTCGAGGAGCGTCCCGAGCCCCTCGTCCACCTGGAAGATGACGTCCCCGCCCTTCCCTCCGTCTCCCCCGTTGGGGCCGCCAAAGGGGATGTACTTCTCTCGACGGAACGAGATCGCCCCGTTCCCGCCGTTCCCGGCGACGACCTTGACCTTGCAGGAATCCACGAAGCGCATGGCCCGGCAGGGCCTACCACAGCCCCCGGCGGGGGTGCCACCCCGCGGCTCACCCCTTGCGGATCTTGCGCCGCAGCGCCGCCAGCTCCTCGTCGATCTCCCGGGCTTTCCGCTGCTCCTCGTCCTTTCTCCGGGACGCTGCCTCCGCCTGGACCCGCTCCTGCTCCCGCCCCCGCGCCTCCGCCGCGGCCCGCTCCGGCGCCGCACGCCCCGCCGGTTCCTCTGCCGGCGGGTCCTCCAGGCCCAGGCCCCGGGCGATGCGCTGCCCGGCGCTCTCCAGCTCCTGCTTCGCCTCCTTGATCAGCCGGTCCTTCGCCTCCTCTACAAGTCGATCCCGGGCGCGCTCGGAGAGCTGCCGCGAGCGCGCGTCGGCCTCGTCCTTGAGCCGCCGCGCGGCCTCGCCCATGCCATCCTTCGCACGGTGAAGCGCGTCCTCCGCGCCGCCCAGCAGCCGATCGAGCAGCTTCTTCATCCCACCAGCATAGCGCGCCGCGAGGGGGGGAGCCCTCAACCCATCTGCATCAGCCGCAGCAGCGTGTAGCCCACGCCCAGGGCGCAGAGCACCGCCACCGACGCCAGCAGCCACGAGGGCGCGCCTCGCCGCGGAGGGGTGCGCTGGGCCAGCATCGCCTGCGTCGCCAGCAGCACCACGCCCTGGAGCCGCCGCTGCGCGTCGGGCCCCCGATCCCGGTCGCCCGCCATCCCCCGGTACCTCGCCGCCGCGTCGCTGAGGGACTCGGTGCGCTGGCAGTGCTCCAGGAAAGCCCCGTGTGTGGCCGGATCCTCCCAGCGCTCGACCACCTGCTTCCAGAGCTGTTCTCGCTGTTCATCCAGGAGCGCCATGAGGGCCCCTCCAGCGTAGCACCGGAGCTCACCTCGGGGCGCCTGGCGTGGCCCTGGGTTGACGCGAAGGGGCCGCCGCGACATGCCGGGGCCATGGATTCCCGATCTCCCTTTGCGTTCGGGCTGGTAGGCACCGCGGTGCTGGCGGTCCTTGTCGGGTGCTCCAAGGACCCACCTGCGGAGCCCCTCCGACCCGAACCCGCCGAACGCCCCCGGGACGACGGCGGCGCCAGGGAACCGAAGGCCAGCAAGCCCGCGGGGGACAGCACCCCTCGTCCGCCCGGGCGCCCTCGCCGCAAGGTCCAGGCCCGCCCCGTGGCCAGCGTCACCCCCGCCGAGGATGATCCGCTCAAGGGAAGCTGGTCCCTGGCCGACGCCACCGCGAACCTCAAGGGCAGCGGCCCGCTCCTCGCCGATCTCGAGATCGATCTGCCCTCGAAGGGGGCCGGCGGCGGGGGCGGCAAGGACAGCAAGAACCCCGGCGGCAGCGCCGGAAAGCTCACCTGCCAGCTCTTCGAGGACAAGGCCCCCCTCACGGTGGCCAACTTCATCGGCCTGGCCCGGGGCCTCCGCCCCTGGAAATCCCCCGCCGGCAAGTGGGACAGGAAGCCCGCCTTCGACGGCACCACCTTCCACCGCATCATCAAGGGCTTCATGATCCAGGGCGGCGACGCCGAGGGCACCGGCACAGGCGAGCCTGGCTACGTGATCCCCGACGAGATCTGGGAGGACGCCCTCCACGATCGCCCCGGGCTCCTCTGCATGGCCAACCGCGGGCCCAACACCAACGGCGCCCAGTTCTTCATCACCGACGCCGCCGCACCCCACCTCGACAACGGCTACACGATCTTCGGCGAGTGCGCCCCCGTCGACCTCGTTCATCGCATCGCCTCCGTCGAGGTCAAGGGCGAGCGCCCCGCCAGCCCCCCGCGTATTCGCAAGGTGACCATCCGCCGGGGCCCCAGCCCCCTCGCTTCTGCCTCCGCCTCTGCCTCTGCCTCCGTGTCGGCCCCCGCAGCCTCGAGCGTGCCGGAAAAACGGGGGGAGTAAAGGAAGACCCGGTGTGATCCCGGGGGCCTCAAAAAGAAGAGAAGGCCGCGGCGATGGACCGCGGCCTTCCCCGGGGTTGTTGCTTTTTAAGGCAGTGGGGGTGAGGCGGCTGACGTTGATCGCCTGGAGGCCCTTGGGGCCTTCCTTGATCTCGAATTCGACGGTCTCGTCCTCGAACAAACGGCGGCGGCCCTCTCCGTTGATCTGGGAGTAATGCACGAACACGTCGGGTCCATTCTCCTGCTTGATGAACCCCCAGCCCTTCTCGTCGTTGAACCACTTAACTTTGCCGACCGCCATGGGTACCTCCGTACGACACAAACGACCGCTACCAAACGCCTAGGGAGCGGTTGCTTTGCTCGCGAGTGACCGGAGCGCGATGCTGCCTGCGACTCCGGATCACGAAAAGCGGCGCCACCCTAGTCGTCGGTGCTTCGCCAGGTCAAGCCCAAGGCAGCAGCGAGGGCGGCGGCGGTGTTCGCAGCGGCTGCGAAGGGCGCTTTGCGGTGGCGGGGAGGGCGAGAGCCTGGCGGCGCGGCGAGGGGCGACGGCGTGCGCTGGCACGGCGAGAGCAAGGGGGTGAGGAGAACCGCCCGAAGCCAAGGATGCCCATGCAAACCTCCGAGATCCCCGCGCAGCGTGACCCCAAGGCCCTGAAGATCATGGCGAAGAGCCTGTACCGGCAGCTCCGGGAGAGCGGCTACGAGCGAGGCGACGTGCTCAGCTTCGCGAGCGAGCTGCTGACCCAGGTCAGCTCCGAGAGCCGGGGAGAACCTGGCCCTGGCGCCCCCTGAGCGGGGGGCGCACTCATAATTGACAGCCGGCCCTCGCCGCAGACTAATGTGGCGCGAGGCGAGCCGCGAGGTTCGCCCTCCCGAGAGCCGATGTCTTTTGCCATCATCATCAGCGAGAAGGGCGGCGCAGAGCGTCGCGAGCTCTTCGACAAGAACGAGGTCGTGGTCGGCCGGCTCCAGGGCAACGACCTGATGTTGCAGAAGAGCAACGTGTCGAAGCGGCACGCGAAGCTGCTCTTCCACAACGGTCGGTTCATCGTCGCCGACATGGAGAGCACCAACGGGACGTACGTGAACGGCCGCCGCATCGGCAAGCCGACGATCGTGCGCGAGGGGGACAAGATCTACGTCGGCGACTTCGTGCTGCGCTGCGAGGCGGGGCCTGGCGCGGTGCTGGCGCCGGAGTCCTCGCCCTCGGCCCCGGGCCCCCGCGAGGCCACCGCCGCCGAGCTGGCCCAGCCCCCTTCGATCCCGCCGCCAGCCCCGCCGCCCCCCCGCGAGGGGATCAGCCACTACCCGCTCGAGCACGACCCGGACGACTCGCAGAGCGGCCGCATCTCCATCCCGGCGGCGCCGCGCTTGCCGTCCAACCTGATGCGTCCTGGCGGTGTGGGGGGGACCCAGGCGCTCCCGCTCCAGCCCACGGTGGCTCCGATCCCCGCGCCGCCCCCGCCGCAGGGGCCCGTGACCGACCAGGGCAACGCCAACATCCAGGCCCTCGCGCAGGCGATCGTCGGCGCCCAGGCCGGCCCCCCGCGCCCCACGCCCCGGGCGACCACGGCGATCCCGGCGGCGCCCGCGGCCTCGCCCTCGGTCACACCCCTGGTGCGCGAGACCACCAGCTCGGCCCAGCGCCTCGCGCTCCTCGCTCTCCTGGACGCCTTCGCCCAGCGCGCCGACATGCACGCGCTCCGCGAGGGGCCGTGGCCCGTCGAGCCGGCGCTGGTCCAGCGCGTCGAGCAGCAGCTCCGCGAGCAGATCGCCCAGCTGCGCCAGGCGGGCGAGCTCTCGGGCGCGGTCGACCCGGCGGCCCTCGTGCGCGACGCCTCCCGCGAGCTGCTCGGGCTGGGCCCCCTCGGGATCCTGCTCGAGGACCCTGAAATCACCGCCCTCCAGATCCACCACCACGGCTCCATCCAGGCCTTCCGCGGCGCGTCCTTGCCGACCCTCGAGGCGGGCTTCAGCGGCGAGGAGGCGCTGCTGCGGGCCCTCCACCGGCTCTGCCTCCAGGGGGCCCAGCCCATCGCCCCGAACGAGGCGCTGATCGAGCGCCACCTGCCCTCGGGGCACCTCCTCGCGGTGCTGCCGCCCCTCGCGGCCTCCGGGGCCACCGCGGTCCTCCGCCGCCCTCGCCCCGAGCCTCCCCTCGAAGACCCGGTGCGCGTGGGGGTCCTGTCCCGCGTGGCCTGGACGTTCCTCCAGCAGTGCCTCGGGGCCCGCCTCGGCATGCTGGTGGTGGGGCAACCCCAGACCGTGGGGTTCTTCGCCGCCATGCTCTCCCTGCTGCCTCCAGAGGAGCGCACCGCCCTGCTGCTCTCCCCCGAGCTCCAGCTCCCGCTGCCGCCCCACGGCGTCGCCTTCCGCCTCGACCCGGCGCAGCCCGAGCTGCTCCACCAGATCACCCGCCTCGGCTTTGATCGCCTGGTCGCCACCTGCGAGGGGAGCGCCCTCTTCCTCGACGCCCTCTCCCGCCGCCCCGCCGCCCCCCTCGTCTTCTCCCACGGCACCAGCGCGCGCCAGGCCATCGCACGCATCACCGCCCGCAGCTGCGCCGCCCAGCCTGGTCTCTCCCTCGAGGCTGCCCGCGAGCTGCTCGGCGCCTGCTTTGACGTCGTGGTCGAGGTGGCCCGCCTCCGCGACGGTCGGATCCGCGTCCTCCGCATCGCCGAGATCCTCCCCGGAGAGGGCCAGCCCCTCGCTACCCGCGACCTCTTCCTCTCCGTCCCGGATCGCAACGGGAGCGGCGAGAGCCACCTCGCTCCTTGCGGCACCAACCCCTCCTTCCTCGACGACCTCCGCCACCGTGGCTTCTCCGTCGACTCCTCCCTCTTCGAGCGC
>JALOQB010000509.1 GCA_025453595.1 Polyangiaceae bacterium | reverse complement strand
GTCAAGGACACCTGGACCCAGGGCCACGTGGTCGTCGACTCCTCTGCCCCCGTGGTCGTCGGCCAGATCCTCATCAGCCAGGGCTACGTCAGCGGCGCCACCACCGGCGACCCCTCCCTCACCGTCTTCCCCCCCGCCGACCAGTTCCGCACCGAGTACGTGATCCCGGTCCCTCCCTCCTGGAGCTCCAATCACGTCGTCATCGCCGCCCGCCCCTCCACCCAGATCACGCTCAACAACGCCCCCCTCAGCGGCTGCAAGATCGAACCCATCGGCCAGCTCGCCGGCGTCGAGTACGAGGCCCGCACCTGCCCCCTCTCCCAGGGCGCCTACTACCTCAGCGGCTCCGAACCCTTCGGCATCGCCGTCTACGGCTACGGCTCCGCTGGCTCCTACGCTTACGTCGGCGGCGCTGACGTCAAACCCATCTACGAGGTCCCGGAGATCAAGTGACGTGGGCCTCACCCTCGCCGCCCAGCTCTCCGACGTCTCCGTCCTCGACCCCCTCGGTGGGCTCCTCCTCGATGAGGTCTCCATCCCCGTCCTCCCCGGGGAAGCCCTCGCCATCTGCGGCCCCACCGGCGGCGGGAAAACCACCGTCTTGCGGCTGCTATCGGGTCTTATTCGACCCACAGGGGGCCAGGTGCGGGTGCAGGGCGTGGATCTGGCGACGCTGGGCTACGAGGCGCGCCGGCGCATGCACCTGAGGGTGGCGCTGGTCTTCGAGGACGGTGGGTTCTGGTCCACGCGAACGGTCTTCGAGAACGTGGCGCTGCCCCTGCTGTACCACCGCCCCGCCGAGGCCGAGGCCAAGGTGCGGGAGGTGGCCGCCGAGCTGGAGCTGGAGGGGCACCTCGATCAACCCGGCGCCGCGCTGACAGCCACCGCCCGCCGCCGCGCCATGCTGGCCCGGGCGCTGGTGCTGGAGCCCGAGCTGCTGCTGTTCGATGACCCGCAGCAGGGCTTGCTGCCGAGGGAGGCCCGGGTGCTATCGTCTGCCATCGAGCGGCGCCGAAAGGAGCGGGGGATGACCGTGGTGTACGCGGATCACGACGGGAAGCTGGGCCCATTTGCCTGCGATCATCGGGTCTTCCTCGAAGGGGGGCGGCTGGTGGACCGGCTCAGCCGCCTGCTATCGCGGCACGATCGCGAGGATTTCGAGCGCGGTCTCCCCCGGGATTCGCTCCTGGGTGACACCCCGGAGAGCGCCTCGTGAGGACGCCGATCAGCCTGCAAGAGCGCGTGGTGGGCCTCTTCGTGGGCGCCTCCTTGCTGGTGCTGATGAGCGCCGTGCTGGCCATGGGGTACCGGGTCGATCTCCTCGACGCCTTCCGCGAGGGGTTCGTCCTCTACGCCGCCGCCCGCGAGGGGCACGGCGCCGTCGCGGGCTCGCCGGTCAAGGTGCTGGGGGTCGAGATGGGCTCCGTGACCCGGGTCGATCTCAGGGAAGACCCCGCCTTCCCGGGCCGCCCGGTGCGGCTCACCATCCGGCTGCGTAGCTCCGCCCTCCCCTTCCTTTCCGAGCGCATGCGGGCCGTCATCGTCGAGCCGCCGCTGGGCTCGGGGATGCCCCCCTTCGGCACCGCCGCGGTCGAGCTCCGGGCCGATGAACCCGAGGGCCCCCGGGGCACCCTCGCTCGCTACAGCACCCTCGTCGCCGAGAGCGAACCCTCGATGGTGCAGGCCATGACCCGCATGGCCGGCGACGTGACCTTGCTCCGCGCCGAGATGATCAAATCCATCAGCGCCATGGGCTCGACCTTCACCAACCTCCACCACCTCACCGAGGCCCTCTCGCGCGGCGACGGCCTCGCCGGCCGGATGATGACCGACAGCAAGCTGGCCTCCGACCTCGAAGCGACCCTCACCGAGGCCCGCGCCACCTCCGTCGATCTCCGGCGCCTGGTGGCCGAGATGAACCGGGTCACCCTGAAGTTCCCCCCGGCCATCGATGCGACCCGCAACCTGGCCGTCGTCAGCCAGAAGAGCCTGGGGCGCCTCGATTCCACCCTCGACTCCCTCCCTCGTCTCCTCGCCTCCACCGAGCGCACCCTCGCCGCCTCCGAGGAGCTTGTGGCCAACCTCCGCAAGACCAGCGGCTACGCCCCCGAGCTCGCCCGCAAGGTCGATGTCTCCCTCGAAGAGACCCACCGGCTCGTCGAGGCTGCGCAGAAGAACCTCCTGCTCCGCGGCAACCTCCCGGAGCGCCCCACCCTCCGCACCGAGGCCGAGGTCCGCCCCCCTGCCCTGCTCCCTTCCGCCTCCGCTCCCCGCCCTTGACGCGCCTCCTCGCCCTCCCTCTCTCCACCCTGGCGCTCCTCGCCGCCTGCGGCTCCGCTCCGGCCTCTCGCCCCGCTCCGGCCCCCGCCGCTCGTTACAACGGCGAGGGGCTCCGTCGCCTCGAGCGCGGCGATCTCCGCGGCGCGGAAGAGCTGTTCCGCGACGCGCTCCGCGAGGCCGAGCTCCTCGATGACCTCCAGGGCCAGGCCGAGGCATGGAACAACCTCGGCGCCCTCTCCGCCTCCCGCGGGGCACTCCCCGACGCCAGGGCCCAGCACGCCGTCGCTCTCCGGCTCTACCTCGCCCGCGGCTCCGAGGACCCGGGCCTCCTCCGGACCCGCACCAACCTCGGCAGCGCCCTCCTCGCCCTCGACGCCGTCAACGACGCCGAATCCCAGTTCAACGAGGCCATCGCCCTCGCCTCACGCCTCGGCCAGCCCGACGCCGCCTCCCTCGCCCGCGTTGGCCTCGCCACCATCGCCCTGCGCCGCTCCCAGCCCCAGCGCGCCCTCGAGCTCGCACGCAACGAGGTCGCCCTCGCTCGCCGCGCCAACCTCCCCTCCTCCCACGCCGCCGCCCTCACCATCGAGGCCGCCGCCCTCGAACTCCTCGGTCAGCTCGAAGAAGCTCGCCTCCGCCTCGAAGAAGCCCTCTCCCTCGACCGCAAGCGCGAACACCCGCCCGCCGTCCGCGAGGACCTCCGCGCCCTCGCTCGCCTCCGCGAACGCCAGGGCGCACGCTCCGAGGCCGCCTCCTACCTGGCTCGCGCAGCACGGGTCTCCCGTCGTATGGAAGACCTGGATGCAGCCCGCAGCGAGCTACGACGCGCCATCGAGCTGCTCGGCGATGGCCCGGAGGCAAGCCAGCTCCGGGCCGAGCTTGAGGTGCTGGAAAGCTCCCCCTCCGGGCGTTGAGCCTCTCATGGGTGGGAACGGTGGGCTTGCGCAGCCCACGCCCGCGGCAAGGACTTGAGGGTCTGCGCCCCGGGCGCTTCGCGGAAACGGTGGGCTGCCCGCCCACCCCCGGGCAAGGGGGCCGATGGGGCTGCGCCCCGCGCGGCCCCCTTGCATCCCCCGGCTCCCCCCACG
>JALOQB010000508.1 GCA_025453595.1 Polyangiaceae bacterium | reverse complement strand
GCCCGCCGCCTCCAGCGCCAGCTCGTCCATCGCCCGCTCCACGTGCCGGCTCAGATCCCTCAGCCGCCTCGCCCCCTCGATCTCGATCTCGATCAGCCTCCCTCGCTCCTCGTCCGCCTGCTCCTGCGCCCCCTGCTGCAGCGCCCCCAGCAGCGCCTGCCACCGCCCCCCGTCCGCCGTCAAAAATCGCTCGATCGCCCCCACCTCCGCCACGATGTCATCCCCCAGCTGCTGCGCCCTCCCGTCCTTCCTCGGCCTCAACCCCCGATCCACCGCGCCCCTCACCCCCGCAAACGCCAGCGGTCGAAGGCGCCTCTGGGTCTCTATCCACCCCATCACGTCCGCCGGATTCTTCGCGTCCGTGATGTGGTTCAGCTGCGCCGACACCAGGTTCTGCGTCTCCAGCGCCGTCCCCAGGCTCAGCAACAACGGCACGTAGCCGGTCCGCAGCAGCAGCGCCTCCTGCGCCGCGCGGCGCTGGGCAAACACGCTCCAGGCCATGGTGATCGAGAAGGCCACCAGCACGACCCCGAAGGCCGCGAGGATCCGCCAGGCGACCGCCCGCCCGCGGCGCCTCAACCCGGGAGCGCTCTCGCCAGCCACGTGATCAGATCCGACGCCTGCGCCCCCTGCTTGCGGAACGCTCGAAGGCTCGATGCGCATGCCGTCACCACCTCGCCGCCCCCGACCTCGTCGTGCTCCCGCAGCCGCGCCCGGGCGATCTCCCCGCTGACCTCCGGCATCGTCAGCGGCAGCAGACCCCCGGCCCCGCTGCAGGCGGCCCCCTGCCGTCGCCCCTCGAACTCCCCCGCCGGTCGCCCCAGGACCCGCCCCAGCAGCGCCCGCGGCGCCTCGTAAACCCCCAGGCCCCGGCCCAGCTGGCACGGGTCGTGGTAGCGCGCCTCGGGGGCGCCCCCGATCGTATGGAAATTCTCTAGATTCTCCGCGGCCTCCTCGATGAGAAGCCGGGGGGTGAGGCCCGCCTTGCGGAGGGCGAGGGCGCAGCCCGGGTCGAGGACCAGGGGGGCCGGGCCGAGGGCGCGGAGGGCGCCGACCTCGCGCTGGAACCCCTCGATGTCCCCGGCGAGGAGGAGCGGCAGCCCGCAGCAGCGATCGACGAGGCGCACCGGGCCGACGAGGGCGCGGGCGACGACGAGGGCGTCGCGGGCCTCGGGGGCGAGGTGGAGGGCGTAGCCGCAGCCGAGCAGCAGGGGGGTCGCGGCAGGGGCAGGGGAGGGGTCGAGGGCCTGGATCGCTGCGGCGAGGGCGCGCTGGTGCTCCCCGTGGCGGGCAACGACGGAGCGGGCGGCGGCGGGGGCGAGGCCCCGCTGGAACCAGGCGCCCCGGGCCTCCAGCAGCGTCGGCGCCACCTCGTTGCGATGATCGCAGCGCTCGCGGCAGCCGTGGCACCCGGTGCAGGCCCAGGCGGTGGCGCTGTGCTCCGCGTCCTGCGGGGCGCCCCCGCGGGCCTGTAGGAACACCGTGGACATCTTGCCCCAGGGGGTCAGCGACTCGCGGGGCTCGGCGTTCGACACCGGGCAGGCCGCTCGACACAGCTTCGGGCAGTAGACGCAGGTCTCGAGCTCGGCCCGGCGGTGTTCCAGGAGCGGAAGCGGTCGCATCGAGGGCCCACCATAGCGCCATTCTTCAAAAAAACTGAGCAATCCGCCCTCCCCGCCGTAGGGACCGCCGCGGCCCTCCGTCCAAGCCCCACCCCCGAGGTGGCATGAACCTGACGGACGTATCGATAAGAAACCCGGTGTTCGCCTGGATGCTGATGGCGAGCACGCTGCTGTTCGGCCTCATCGCGGCGATGCGCATCGGCGTAAGCCAGTACCCGGACGTTGACTACCCCAACATCACCGTCTCCCTCTCCTGGCCCGGCGCCTCCCCTGCCGCCGTCGAGCGCGAGGTCATCGAGCCCCTCGAACAGGCCCTCTCCCAGGTCGAGGGCGTCCAGCAGATGAGCTCCCAGGCTCGCAAGGGGAGCGCCCGGATCACCCTCGCCTTCGATGTCTCCCGCAACGTGGACCTGGCTCTCCAGGACGTGCAGGCCAAGGTCGCCCGCTCCCAGCGCCAGCTCCCCGTCGACGTCCCCGCCGCCACCGTCTCCAAGGCCAACCCCGACGACACCCCCATCCTCACCGTCGGCGTCTCTGGCCCTTTCTCCCGCCAGCGCCTCGCCGACGTCGCCCGCTACCAGGTTCAAGAGCGTCTGCAGACCGTCCCCGGCGTCGGCCAGATCTCCCTCTCCGGCTACGTCAACCGCAACCTCCGCGTCTGGATCGACGCCAGCCGCATGGCCGAGAAAAACGTCGCCATCAACGAGGTCCTCGCCGCCATCCGCCGGGATCATATAGAACTTCCGGGGGGTCAGCTCGAGGCCGGAGGGCGCCAGATCAACGTGCGGCTGCTGGGCGAAGCCCTCGACCTCGACACCTTCCGCGGCATCGTGGTGCGCCGCGACGGCGAGGCGCGGGTGCGGCTCTCGGACGTGGCGCTGGTGGAGGACGGCTTCGAGGACAAGAGCAGCATCGCCCAGCTCGACGGGCTGCCGTTCCAGGCGCTGGGGGTGCTGAAGCAGCGAGGGACCAACGCGGTCTCGGTGGCCCGGGCGGTGCGCGAGCGGGTCGCCGACATCCAGCGCGACCTGCCCGCCGGCATGAAGATCGATGTGCTCTTCGACTCGACGACGTTCATCGAAGAGTCGGTGCACGAGATCGAGATCGAGCTGGGGCTTGCGCTTCTGCTGACGGCGCTGGTCTGCTGGCTCTTCCTCGGCTCGCTGTCGAGCACCTTCAACGTGCTGCTGGCGATCCCGATGTCGCTGCTGGGGACGGTGGGGGTGATCTACTTCCTGGGGTTCACGCTCAACACGTTCACGCTGCTGGGGCTGTCGCTGGCGGTGGGCCTGGTGGTGGACGACGCGGTGATGGTGCTGGAGAACATCCACCGGCACGCGGAGATGGGGAAGGACCGGAGGCGGGCGGCGGCGGAGGGGACCCACGAGATCACGTTCGCGGCGCTGGCGGCGACGCTGGCGGTGGTGGCGATCTTCCTGCCGGTGGTGTTCATGGGGGGCGTGGTGGGGAAGTTCTTCTTCCAGTTCGGCGTGACGCTGTCGGTGGCGGTGCTGCTGTCGTACCTGGAGGCGATCACGCTGGCGCCCGCGCGCTGCGCGCAGCTGCTGAGTGTGGGGAAGCACGAGCGAGGGTGGGTGGGGAGGCAGGCGGACCGGGGGTTCGAGGCGCTGGAGCGAGGGTACGCGTGGGCGCTGGGGCGAGGGGCTGGGGCGAGGGCTGGTGCACCCGTGGAAGGTGCTGGGTGGGGCGGTGGCGGTGACCGGGCTGGCCGGGTGGGTGGCGACGACGCTCCCCGTCGAGTTTGTCCCTGCCCAGGACCAGAGCATGCTGCTCGTCAAGCTCCAGGTTGCCCCCGGCACCAGCCTGGCTGCCGCGACCCCTCTCGTCGAGCGCGCCGAGCGCTGGGCCCGATCCCAGCCCGAGGTGGGGCGCACGCTGACCACGCTGGACGGAGCCTCCGGGACGATGACCTTGCTCCTGGTGCCGCCCGGCAAGCGGGCCGCGACCGCCCAGGAATTCGCCGAGCGCGCCCGGCAGCGGCTCTCCGGCATCGCGGGCCTCACGATCGCCGTCGAGGACCCTTCCAGGCAAGGTTTTGGCGCCGAGCAGGGGGCCCCCATCGACCTCACGCTCCGCGGCCCTGACTGGAAGACCCTGGTCGAGGAGGCGACCGAGCTGAAGAATCGCCTCGCGGCCAGCGGGCAGATCGTGGACCTGACCACCGATTACCAGGTCGGCCTCCCGGAGGTGCGGGTGCTGCCGGATCGTCGTCGCGCCTCGGACCTGGGGATCTCGATCAGCGACCTGGCCACCACCGTCAACGCCCTCGTCGGCGGCAGCGTCGTCGGCAAGTTCGAGACCGGGGGGCGCCGCGTCGATATCCGGGCTCGCCTGCTCTCCAGCCAGCGCACCCGGGCCGAGGACATCAGCTCGCTTCGGATCCGCACCGCCGAGGGCAACCTCGTCCCCCTCGCCATGCTGATCTCCTCCTCCGAGGAGCCAGCCCTCCAGGCCATCCGTCGCGTCGATCGGGAGCGCGCCATACGCCTCACCGGCAACGTCCCGCAGGGCAAATCCCAGGCAGACGCGATCGCCCTGGTCCAGCAGCTCGCCGGCGATCTCCCGGAGGGTTACCGCCTGGTGCTGGGCGGGCAGGCCAACCAGCTGTCAGAGACCGCCAGCGGCGTCGCCTTCGCCCTCGTGATCGGCATCCTCGTCGCCTACATGGTCCTCGCCAGCCAGTTCAACTCCTTCCTCCACCCGGTCACCGTGCTGAC
>JALOQB010000507.1 GCA_025453595.1 Polyangiaceae bacterium | reverse complement strand
TGGGTACAAAAAATCCTTGCCAAGGGGTGGGTCGCTGGTAGCCTCTTTCTACATGAATCAAGGTGAGATTTCTTTTCGAGAAATACTGGGTTATTCTCATTGAGAATGTTCTGGTGATTTTTCATCACAGGATAAAGGAAAGGTTCAGAAATGAAAAAATTCAATCTCATTGCCATCATCGCCCCTCCGTCCTCCCTGATTCTTGTCCTCTATGCTTGCGCCTCGGAGCCAATCCAGAAAGACGTCTCTTCTGCTGGTTCCTCCGGCGCTCCTGCCGCCCAGGCAGGGGCCGGTCAGGGGGGCTCTGCCGGCGCCGACAACGCTGGGGCTTCAGGGGTCGCTGGGAAGGGTGAAGGTGGCAAGGGCGAAGCTGGCACCCCCTCGGGCATCCCTTATTGCATCGACACGCGTGAGGTCACCCAGGCCCAGTACGCTGCTTTTCTCGATGCAAAGAAGGGTGATATGTCAGGGCAAGATGCTTTCTGTGCTGCCAGCAACCTGAGGTATGAACCTGAGTTTGCTCTGGGAGGAGACAATGAGCCGTTTACCAAGTGCAATCCATCGCAATGGGATCCCAAAAGCAAGCCAACCTGGCCTGCCACTTGTGTAGATACCTGTGATGCACGTGCGTACTGCAACTGGGTTGGAAAGCGCCTGTGCGGCAAGGTGGGGGGTGGCACACTCATAGGGGAGAAGGAGATGCTCGACCCAGAGAAGTCCCAATGGTACAATGCCTGTTCTCAGGGTGGGAAGACCGAATATGCGTATGGGTCAGAGCAAGATCCCTCGAAGTGCAAGATCTCAGGGCCCCAGGAGGATAGCATGGGATGTCATGCAACCAACCCTCCGTACAATGAAATCTTCAATCTTTCTGGGGGTCTCGCCGACATGGAAGATGCGAGAGAGGAACTTGGCCCATTTATTCAACGTGGCGGTCGAGGTAACCCTGAGGGTGCTTATCGTTGCAAGTGGTTGGAAGGTCTCGATGTTACAACGGCAACGTTCCGCTGCTGCGCGGATCTGTAAGTTCTCCTGCGAGCGCTGGGCGTGAGTTCCTTGCGAGGTGGGGGCGAGGATAAACCCCTGTCTTCCTCCAGCGCCGTTTCCAGCTCGGCGAAGGTCAGCACGAACCAGTCGGCCCGGGCTTGCACGCTGGGGCGTACCACCACGCCGCCAAAGCCCACGGCGAGGTCCGCGGGGGGGCGCGCCTCCATGTCCGTGGCGCCGTCGCCCACCATGACCAGGGGGCGCCTGGCTCCTGCGTCCAGCAGCCGTTGCATCGCCACGGCCTTGCCGCCGCTGGCGCTGGTGGGGCTCGTGGGATCCAGCGTGACCCCGGTCTCCGCGAACACGAAGCGGTTGGCGTGCACCTGCTCCGGTGGGAGGCCAAGCTCTCTGGCCAGCGGCATCACAAAGGGCTCGAAGCCGCCCGAGACCAGGTGCACCTCGACGCCCCTGCGCTGCAGCGCCTTCACCAGCGAGCGCGCCCCTCCGGTCAGCCGCGGAGGGTGCGCCGCCAGGCAGGCTTCCAGCATCGTCGGCGTCGGTCGGATCAGCGCCAGCCGGGCGGCGATGGCGTCCTCGAAGCGCTGGGCTCCCCCCATCGCCGCGCGGGTCAGCGCGGCCACCTCCTCGCCCACCCCGGCGTACGCTGCGAGCACGTCGATGCCCTCGTCCGGGGAGAGCGTCGAGTCCACGTCGAAACACACGGTCTGCGCCTGGCGCCAGAGCGCCCGGGCCTCGCTTGCATCCATCGCCATCGGGCCACGGTAGCGCGATTCCTCCTCGCCTGGGCATCACGTCGCTTCAGCGCCGGGGGCCTGACCGCGGGCGCTCCACCAGCCGGGCCAGCTCCACCGTCGCTCGCAGGCTCGGCCCGGCCCCCAGCGTCGCCGGCGCCAGCCGCTGTGCGCAGGTGGCCACGGCTCGCGCGGCCTCGCCGCCCACGCCCTGCGCCCGGGCCTCCACCTGGCCGTCCTCGTAGACCCGTGCGTCGAGGGTGAGGCGCCCGGCGGGTTCACCATGGAACTTCCATACGACCGGTTCAACGCACTGGCGAGCGAGGGACTCGACCAGGCGCTCGGCGGTGGGGGGTTCGCTCATCTGGAGGGCCTCCTCTTCTTCGAGGGCGGCGCGGCCGGTGCGGACCTGGAAGGCCTCGCCGGGGAGGCGAGCCAGGGCGGCGGCGTGGCGCTCGGCCTCGCGTGCATCCCCGCGGCGAAGGGCGCAGGCCCGGAGCACGGCCAGGGGGGTGGCGGCCTCGGGGCCGGGGGCGAGGCGCAGGGCCTCCTCGGCGCGCTGGCGAGCGAGGGGTTCGTTGCCGCGAAAGAGGGCCCGCTGCGCGGCGGCGCCGAGGACCAGGGAGAGCGCGGCAGGAGAGGCAGCAGGGAGCTCGGAGGGGGGCAGCGGGAGGAGGTCGAGCGCGTCCGAGCCGACCCGCCTGGCGACGTCTTTTTCCTCGCCCCAGAGCTCGATGCGTGGCCCCTTCTGGGCCTGCTGCTGGGCGGCCTGCTCGTCCAGGTAGGCCAGCGACGCTTCCAGCGCGGCGCGAGGCTGGCCGGCGCGGTGCAGGGCCAGGGCCCGCAGCGCCAGGGCCCGGGGGCGATGGGCCAGGTCGGTGGCCCGGGTGAAGAGGGCTGCGGCCTCCGGGTGACGCTGGAGCGAACCAAGGGCGAGGCCCGCGAGGACCCAGAGATCTCCGGCCACCTCCCCCACGGCGCGGGTGGCCGCCTCCTCGGCGAAGGCCGCGGCTTGCTCCTCGGAGCCCGGGCGCCAGCGCTCCAGCAGCAGACGACGGCTGGCGAAGAGCCAGACTGGATCCCCCGGTTGCGCCGCCTGGCGTGCCTGCTCGTAGGCCGAGCGCGCCGCAGGGGGGAGCTCCGGAGCCCGGGCCATCGGGTCGCCGTAGCGCTGTGCTGGCGCCGGGGTCGGGTTCTCGTCCAGGAGCCAGGCCGCAGCCAGCCGGAGCCAGGGTCTGGCCTCGCCGGCCGCACCGCCCGCGGTCTGCAGCGAGGCAGCGACGCGCGCCCGCTCCGGGGCCGGGGCCCCCTGGGCGCGTCGCCAGCGCTCGCGGTGAGGCTCCGGGAGACGCTCCTGCAAGAGCGGGGGAGGTGCCGGCGCAGGGGCCTGGTGATGCAGCTCGACGAAGCGGGGCCTCGGGATGATCAGGAGCTGCCGCTCCGGGCGAAGCTCCGGGGGGCGCGAGGAGGCCTGGGGAGGCGGCGCGGCGCCCGTGGCGGCGGGGATGGCGACCGTGGGCGGCGGCGCTGCGGTCGGCGCGCAGGCCAGGAGCCACACCGCGGCCAGACAGAGCGCCTTCTGCACGGGCTAACCCGACCCGCTCCAGGTACTCGGCGGCGCAGGCGGCGGCGAGGGCGTGGGGCGGGATGGGGGTGTCAGGGAGCTCGTAGCGCAGGGCCTGAGGGCCCTTCCAGAATTCGAGCACGACGACGCCGGCCTTCAGGCGTGCGACCGCCACGAAGCCCTGTTCCTCCAGCAAGCAGGCCGCTTCGCCTGCAATCTTGAGCCGATCTTCGGGGGTCATGAGCCTTGAAACAGAAGGCCGCGCCGCCACACCGTCAAGGGCCTCCGAGGGAGGGTCACTCGCAACCTGGAAGGGGAGGCAAAGGGGCGGGGACCGGCGGAGGGACCTGCTCGAGGTCGGAGCCATTCCAGCGACGAACGTCCTCGCCGCGGATGGTGAGGACGTGGAATTCGACGCGCCGGTTGCGTTCGCGAGCACGTCCGGAAGTTCCGGACACG
>JALOQB010000218.1 GCA_025453595.1 Polyangiaceae bacterium | reverse complement strand
CCGCGAAGCGCCCGGGGCGCAGCCCCACCCATCCCCTTGCCGCGGGCGTGGGCTGCGCAAGCCCACCGTTTCCACAAAGCCCCGGGGCGCAGCCCCACCAACCCCCTCCACCGGGGCGCGGGCCGCGAAGGCCCACCGTTCCCGCCCTAAAAATGCGTGATCCGGCCAGCGAATTTCGACATGAACATTGTGAAAATCCGGATCATCCAGCTGCCCCTGGTGGTGGCATCGCATGCCTGGGGGCAGGGAAGGGAGGAGGATCTCCTCGCCTTCGGCGATCTCTTCGCCTTCGGCCATGCGCTCGACGAGCCGGGAGATAAGCTCGATCACCGCCTCGCGATGGCGCCCTGGGACGCGGTGGATGCTCAGGTCGGGGCGAGCAAATTTGCTCATGCCGCGGGTATGAATCCAGAGGCCTTCAGGGCCTTCGGAGCCGATCAGCAGGGTCTGATCGAGGGGGGAGGGGAGGTCGGGTTCAAAGAGGGCGCGCTTGAATTCACCTGGGGTCCACCATTTGAGCCGGAAGGCATCGAGGATGGCGACGGCGCCATGGTCGGCCAGGTAAGCGAGGAGCCCCATGGTATCGCGGAGGTAGAGCAGGTCGGGGGGGTCCGGCAGCTCGCCATGGATGAGGAGGCAGAGAGGGGCGCGGTCGACGGCCTTGCGCAGGCTCTGGGAGGACTGGCGAAGGGCTCGCTCGAAGAGGGGCTGCTGGAGCACCGCCCGGGCCCGGGGCTCATCGCTGCGGTACCCCATGATCTCGAGGGGAGGGGGGTCGTCGCTCAGGCGATAGCGGTGCTGGGGAGGAGCGATCTCGGCGGGGAATTTACCGAAGACGTAGTAGAGGAGGCGGGCTTCGCGCTCGGTGGATTGAAAGCGCGGGCGGGCCCAGGGGAGGGGGACATCGCTCATGCGGTGCGGTTCAGGCGACGGTCTTGCCGGGAGCGGGTTTCTGGCCCGGGTTGAGGGCGTCGGCGAAGGCGCGATGCACCTCGGTGAGGTTCTCTTCGAGGGTCTCGAGGGTCCAGTGATCGGTGCGGATCGGCTCGAGGATATCGACCTCGACGGTGGTGGGGCGCAGCACGAACTGCTTCTTGGGCCAGTTCTTGTGGGCGTTGTTGAGCACGATGGGCACGATGGGCAGCCCGGTGGCCAGGGCGAGGTGCCCCAGGCCCTTCTTGATGGGGAGCAGACGGCCGTCCTTGCTGCGGGTCCCCTCGGGCCACATCCAGATGGACAGGTTGTGCTTCTTGACCACCTCGGCCACCTCTTCGAGGCCAGCGATGGCGCTCTTGCGGTTCTCCCGGTCGATGAGCAGGTGACCGGAGAGGCGGTAGAGCCAGCCAAAGAAGGGGATGTTGCCGATCTCTTTCTTGGCGACCCCGCAGCCACCGACAGGGCAGATCCAGATGGCGAAGAACACATCGAGGACCGATGTATGGTTCGAGACGTAGATCGCCGGGAAGGCCTGCTCGATGCGCTCCCGGTTGCGGACGATCGGGGTGACCCCGCAGAGCGCGATGAGCGAGCGCCCGATCGCCTTGCCGTAGTAGTTGCAGAGCTTGATCCGGGCCGGGCGCGAGGGGAGCAGGGCCAGCGCCAGGGGGATGGTGAGCGCCGAGGTGGCCGCGGTGAACGCGAAGCCGACGCCCAGCCGGAGCGGCGACAGGAGCCGGTCGATCAGCCGAATTTCCTGGCTTTCTTCCCCGACCGGGGGGGTCGAGAGGGGCGTCACGGGGACCTGGGGCGTTTCGCTGATGGACGTCTGCACGAGCCTAGGGGTAGCAACGTCGCCCCCCGTTCCCCGTCATGACTTGGTAATTAACCCTCCTGCCCGCATGACCGAGTCCCCCGCTGCTCGCCCCGTCGAGATCCCCGCAGGTACGCTGCTGGCCGGGGATTTTGCCGTGGAATTCAAGCTGGGGGAGGGGGGTATGGGGGCCGTCTACGCGGTGCTCCAGAAGAGCACCGGGGTCCGCCGGGCGCTCAAGGTCATGGGCGGCGCGATGCTCCAGAACCCCCGCGCCTGGGAGCGCTTCGAGCACGAGGCCCGGGTCTGCGCCCGCATCCGCAGCGAGCACGTCGTCAAGGTCATTTCTGCCGGCATCGAACCCCGCCTCGAGATCCCCTTTCTGGTCATGGAACTCCTCGAAGGGGAGCCCCTCGACGCGCGGCTGCTCCGCGGGGCCATCCCCCCCGCCGAGGCGCGCCTCCTCCTCGCCCAGCTCTGCCATGGCCTGGCCGAGATGCACCAGCTCGGCATCGTCCACCGGGACGTCAAGCCCGAGAACATCTTCATCGCCCGCTCGCACCGCGTCGACGTCCCCTTCACCGTGAAGCTCCTCGATTTTGGCCTCGCCAAGACCCTCGCTGGCGGCTCCTCCGGCGTCACCCAGGCCGTCGGGACCCCGCGCACCATGGCCCCCGAGCAGGCCGACCCTCGCCTCCCTATCTCCCCCGCCACCGACGTCTGGGCCCTCGGTCTCACCGCCTTTCACCTGCTCTCTGGCCGCAGCTTCTGGCTCTCCACCAACCACGCCGAGGGCACCCTCCAGGGCCTCCTCGCCGAGCTCCTCAACCTCCCCATCCCGCCCGCTTCCCAGCGCGCCCTCCAGCTCGACCTCTCCGTCCTGCTTCCCCCCGGCTTCGACCCCTGGCTGCTCCGCTGCCTCCAGCGGGACCCTTCCCTCCGCTTCCCTGACGCCGCCGCCGCCTGGGCCGCCCTCGCCCCGATCCTCGGCGGCGAGGCCTCCCCTGCGCTGTATGGAAGTTCTTCCCATCCGGTCTCCCTGCAACCCGCCCCGCCGACCGACGCCTTCGCCGCCACCGCGCCTCCTGATGCCGGGGCGACGCCGTGGGACGCGGAGACCGCCGCGGCGCCGGTGCAGGGCGAGGGCGTGCCGGGGCTGACGCTGCCATCCGCCGTGGCGGCAGCGCCCGCCGGCGGGCGGCGATGGCGCTTGCTCGCGGGCGTCGCCGTTGCCGCCGCGGCGCTGGGAGGTGGCTGGTTTCTCTGGGCCCGGGAGCGCACGCTGCACTGCCGCTCGCTGCTCCAGACCCGCTCGGATGTGCTCTGCGTGGGCGAGCTGGAGGCAGGCCAGGAGCTCCGCCGGGCCGAGAGCTTCCGGCTGCGCCGCTCCCGGGGGAAGGCGCGGTCGGCGGAGCGGGTCAACGGCACGGGGGCGCTGCTCGCCGACGGAAAGCCTTCGGCCTGGATCTATGGCTACGATCCGCAGGGGGTGCTGAGCGAGATCAGCTGGCAGGACAACCACCGGCGGCTGCTGGTTCGCATGGCGTCGACCGACGGCGGGAAGCGGTTTGTGGCGCTGGGCAGGGACGGTCATCCGCGGCGCTTTCCCGGGGGGCAGCACGAGGTCGAGAGCATCGAGCATGACGCGCGGGGGCTGCCTGTGCGGGTCGTCTACATGACCACCCGGGGCGACCTCACGACCGATGAAGCCGGGGCCTTTGGCTATGAGATGTCCTTTGATCCAGGGGGGAACATGGTCCGGCGGGTCACCCTGGGCCACGACCGAAAACCCGCCCACGATCGCCGCTGGATCGAGAGGATCGAGCGGGTCGTCTCGCCCCGGGGGGACGAGCTGGAGGTCCGTTTCCTGTCGCACCAGGGGGCACCGCAGCGTGCGAAGGACGGGTGCGCCACCCGGCGGCAAGAGTTCGACGCCCACGGTAACGTGACCCGCCTCCTCTGCCTGGATGCTCTGCAAAAACCCACGCTCCATGAGGGGGGGTTTCACGGCTGGGCGGCGCGCCATGACGAGCGAGGCAACCGGGTCGAGCTGCGGTACCTGGGGCTGGACGGAGCCACGACCCTCGACGCCTCCGGGGTCGCCATCGAGCGCACCCAGGTGGACGCTCGCGGACGCCCCGTCGAGGTGCGTTTCTTCAAGGTCGATGGCAGCCCCACCCATGACGCCCAGGGCGTTGGCGGCTGGAAGAGCCGCTTCGACGAGCGCGGAGATGAGACCGAGAGGGTGTTTGTTGACCCCAGCGGTGCCCCCTCGTTTCACCGGGATGGTCACGCGATTCTCCGCAAGACCTTTGACCTTCAGCACCGCTGCACCGAGATGGCTTTCCTTGACCCTGGCGGTGCCCCCGTCTTCCACCAGCAGGGGTACGCGGGGGTGCGTCTTCGATACGATGAGTTCGATCAGCTCACCTCGAAGACGTTGCTGGACGAGCAGGGGCAGCCCACCCTGGGTGTCGATCGCTACGCGACGGTCCGCTACGAGTACGACCCCCGTGGCCTCTTGATGGCCGAGCACTTCCTGAATCCGCAAGGGAAGCCGGTGCGGGCGGCCACCTGGCAGGCCTCCACGGTGCACAGGTACGACGCCCAGGGGAACGAGGTCGAGACCCTTTACCTGGGGCCTGACGGCAAGCCCACCTACCACCAGAGCGGGTACAGCGTCGTGCGTCGCTCGTTCAATGCCCGCAACGAGGTCGTTAGCGAGAGCTTTCTGGACACGGAGAGCCCACCCCGGGCCGTGTTTTCTGTCGAGGGGGTCCAGAGCAGGACCTTCGGGTACGACGCCCTCGGGCGCCAGGTCGCGCAGGCGAACCTCGATGGATCGTCGAGACAGCCGATCCCCGACGCGGGCTGGGTTGTGCAGGAGGTCCGGGCGCTCGACGAGCGGGGTCGGGTCGTCGAGCGTACGCTGCTGGATACGAGGAAAAACCCGGCGAGAGGGCTCCGCTCACCCCACGCGATCGAGCGCTTTTCTTACAACGAGCGCGGACAGCTGGAGGAGCAGACCTTCTTCGATGAGCAGGGGAAGCCCTGCGCTGGCCCCTCGGGGGCTCACCGCGAGCGTTTTCTGTACGATGCGTGGGGCAACCGCATCGAGCAGTCGTTCTGGGGCGAGGACGGCGCGCCGGTGAAGAGCCGGAAGGAAGAGGTCGCGCGGCTGCGCTGGGGCCACGAGCCTCGCGGCCAGGTCGTCGAGTGGTCGTTCCTGGATGGGGAGGGCAAGCTGGCCCTGAACAAGGACGGCTACGCGGTGGTGCGCACCACGCTCGACGAGCGCGGGCACCAGATCGAGTGGGTCTACCTGGACGAGAAAGAGCACCCGCTCCGCTTCCAGGGCTACGCCCGCTCCACCGCGGCCTACGACCTCCGGGGGCAGCGCATCGAGGCCCGGTTCCTGGACGAGACGGGGACGCTGGTGACGCCGGAGGGCAAGCAGGCGCCGATCCTCCGGTTCCGGTACGACGAGCGGGGCAACCTGGCCCGGGAGTCCTTCTGGCGCGCCGAGGGGCAGGCGGGCTCCCGATCGCAGCTGTTGCATAGAGATTTTCTCTACGACGACCGAGACTTGCTGATCGAGATCCGGTCCGCTGGCGTGGAAGGGCAACCGGGTCAACCCGCGGTGCGCACCCGTTACGACGAGCAGGGGCGCCGCGTGGGGCGCTCGTACCACGACGAGGCGGGGCGCCCGAGCGCATGCGAGGCGGGCTACAGCGCCGAGGTGCTGAAGCTGGACGAGCGGGGGCGCCTGCAGGAGCGCCTGTTCCAGGACGCCGAGGGGAAGCCGGCGGTGCACAGGGAGAAGGGCGCAGCCCGGCTGCGCTACGGGTACGACGGGCTGGGCCGGCTGGTCACCGAGGAGCTCTACGACACCGAGGATCGGCTGCAGCGGACCAACCGCTTCCGCGCGGACTGATCAGGTCGGGCCAAGCTGCTCCTTGCAGGTCCGCGAGCACTCTTCCATGGCCTGCTCGTAGGGGAGGTCCTTCCGGGGGACGGCGCAGGCCTTGGCGCAGATGCGGGTGCACTTGTGAGCGCAGTTCTTGCTGAGCTCCTGGGGGTCGACGGGCTTGCCCTTGTTGATGTCGAGGCAACCCTGGTAGCACTGGCGCACGATGGGGGCGCTGTTGATGGGGCTGGAAGACGCGACGACGCGCTCTGACCCCGGGGCGCCCTCGCGCTTGCAGCCCGCCAAGGCCAGCAGGAGGAGCAGGGCGAGGGGTGCTTGGCGCTTGCAAGAGGCGCCAGGTATCCGATGATAGCTCGTCATGAAGATCCTGTACGGGGTTGTGGGCGAGGGCATGGGGCATGCGATGCGCTCGCGGGTGGTGCTCGATCACCTGATCGAGCAGGGCCACCAGGTCGCGATCATGGCCTCCGGGCGCGCCGAGCAGTTCTTGGCCAGGCGTTACCAGGGGGTCAACCGCATCCATGGGTTTCACATCATCTACGAGGAGAACCGGGTGCGCCGCGGCTCGACGCTGCTGTCCAACATCCTCAAGGGGGCGGCGGGTCTGCCGCAGAATATCCAGGCCTATTTCGAGCTGATCAAGGCCTTCGAGCCGGAGCTGGTCATCTCGGATTTCGAGTCCTGGACGTACCTGTACGGCCAGACCCACCAGATCCCGGTGATCTCGATCGACAACATGCAGATCATCAACCGGTGCCTCCATGACGGGGCGATGCTCGAGGGGCACCGGGCCGATTTCGAGGTGTCGCGGGCGTTCATCAAGAGCAAGCTCCCCTTCTGCAAGCGTTACCTGATCACCACCTTCTTTTACCCGCCGCTCCGCAAGGAGCACACCACCCTGGTGCCCCCGATCCTGCGGCCCGAGATCCTGGCGGCCACGCCCTCCCGGGGGGATCACCTGCTGGTGTACCAGACCGGAGAGGGCTACCAGACCCTGCTCGATACGCTCCAGCAGAGCGGGGTCGAGTGCCGGATCTACGGCATGCGGCGCTCGATCACGGAGGAGCAGGTCGAGGGGAACCTGCGCTTCCGGCCCTTCAGCGAGAAGGGCTTCATCGACGACATGGCCTCGGCCCGGGGCGTCATCGCGGGGGGCGGCTTCACCACCATGGGAGAGGCGGTTTACCTGAAAAAACCCATGCTCGCCGTGCCCATCGAGCACCAGTTCGAGCAGGTGATGAACGCCCGTTACCTCGAGCGCCTGGGCTTCGGCCGCCACGCCCGTGACCTGGAGGATGCGGCCCAGATCCGGGCCTTCCTGGACGCCATCCCGGGCTGCCAGGAGAAGCTGGCGAGCTACCAGCAGGACGGGAACCAGGCGCTGTTCCGCGCCCTCGACGGCCTGCTGGACCAGGCCGCCGCCGGGCTCCTCTGACCCCCCTGGCCGCCCCGTCAAAAAAAAGTCGTAGGGAGACCCCTCGCGCCCTCGTCTCAGCCTCTGCGTGAACGGCACGGAGACAGCGCTTGAACCAACTCGAGGAGGCGGCGACCCAGGTCCAGCGGGGAGACATGGCGGCCTTTCAGCGTATCGTTCACGAGACCAGCGATCGGCTGGTGCGCCTCTGCGCCCGCATCCTCGGCAACCTCCAGGACGCCGAGGATGCCACGCAGGAGACCTACCTGAAGGCCTACCGCGCCCTGGTGCAAGGTCAGTTCGATCGCCGCTCCTCGCTCCGCACCTGGCTCTACCGGATCGCCACCAACACCGCCCTCGACCTACGACGCATGCGCCGGGCTCTCCCCTCCGATCAGCTCTCCCTTGCGCCCGCTCCCGGCGAGCAGCCCGAGCTACGCCTCGCCCTCCACGAGCTATCGACCTGGCTCGATGCGCTCCCCGACGAGCAGCGCATCGCCTTGCTCCTGAGCGCCATCGAGGGGCTCCCTTCCGCAGAAATTGGCGAAATTTTGGGGTGCAGCGAGGGCGCAGTCGAGCAGCGTCTGGTGCGAGCGCGTGCCCATTTGCGCAGGAGGCGAGGAGACGGCCATGAACCCTGATGAGACCATCGAGCAACGACTTGCCAGGCTGCAAGAAGCCACGCTCGGGGTAAAAGTTGACCCTGGCCTGTTTCTCAAGGTCCAGGCCCGGATCAACGCCGAGCTTGGCTGGCACGAGCAGCTGCTGTCCCCTGCGTGGCGGCTGTTGCCGGCGGGGCTGGTGATGGCGGCGGCGGCCTGCCTGGTTGCCTACCAGAGCGAGCGAGCCGCGCTGGTGGCGGTCGTGTGGGAGGAAGAACCGATCGGGCTGGTGAGCGAGTGACGCCGCAGCGACGGGCGTACGTGACGCTGGGGTTGACCTTCCTGCTGGGCGGGGTGGCGGGGGGAGGGGCCGTGTACGCGGCGTTGCGGGGGGTGGCGCCCGAGAGCCGGGAGGCCAAGGAGGCGCGCCGCATGAAAGCGCTGGAGCAGCGCCTCGGGCTGAGCGCGGAGCAGCGAGCGGCGGTGGTGGGGGTCCTGGAGCGCCACCGGGAGGATCGTCGCCGCGGGTGGGAGCAGGTGGATGACGAGATCCGGAAGCTCCTGGGGGAGCATCAGCGGCGGGAGTTCGAGGTGATGATCCAGGAGCGCAAGGCGCGGATGGGGCCCTGAAGGGTCACTCGCCCAGGAGCTTGTCGACGCCGACGTCAGGGGCGGCGGCGAGGCGCTGGACGCTGGAGATATGGTGGAGCAACAGGGAGCGGTTGTCGCCGACGGAGAGGTTCTGCATCTCGAGGGCGCCGATGCGGTCCTCGGGGGAGAACGAGGAGGCGACCTTCTCCATGGAGAGCTTGGAGGGGTCGTAGCTCATGTGCTCGGCCTGGGTGGAGAGCAGGGTGTAGTCGTCGCCGCGGCGCAGCTCGAGGGTGACGGTGCCGGTGATGGCGGGGGCGACCCAGCGCACGAGGGCGTCCTTGAGCAGGAGGGCCTCCGGGTCGTACCACTTGCCCTCGTAGAGCAGGCGGCCGAGGCGGCGGCCGAGGGTGCAGTAGAGGTCGGTGGTGTTCTCGTTGTGGATGGCGGAGAGCAGGCGCTCGTAGGCGATGTGCAGCAGCGCCATGCCGGGGGCCTCGTAGATGCCGCGGCTCTTGGCGTCGATGACGCGGTTCTCGATCTGATCGCTCATGCCGAGGCCATGGCGACCGCCGACGCGGTTGGCCTCGAGGAAGAGCTCGTAAAGCGAGGTGTAACGCTGGCCGTTGAGGGCGACGGGGACGCCCTGGGCAAACTCGACGGAGACGGTCTCGTGCTTGACGTCGACGGAGGGCTTCCAGTGGGCGACGCCCATGATGGGGTCGACGATCATCATGCCCTTGTCGAGGTGCTCCAGGTCCTTGGCCTCGTGGGTGGCGCCGAGGAGGTTGGCGTCCGTCGAGTAGGCCTTCTCGGTGCCCATCTTGTAGGGCAGCTCGACGCTCTCGAGGAACTCGCTCATCTCTTTCCGGCCGCCGAGGGCCTCGACGAACCCCGGGTCGAGCCACGGCTTGTAGATCTTGAGCTGCGGGTCCACCAGGATGCCGTAGCGGTAGAACCGCTGGATATCGTTGCCCTTGTGGGTGCTGCCATCGCCGAACACGTGGACCCCGTCCTCGCGCATGGCGCGCACGATGGCGGTGGTGGTGACGGCGCGGCCCAGGGGGGTCGTGTTGAAGTACTTCTTTCCGCCTACCGACAGGTGAAACGCGCCGCACTGGATGGCGATCACGCCCTCGCGCGCCATGGCCTCCCGGCAGTCGACGAGGCGAGCGGCCCTGGCCCCGTGGCGCAGCGCCTCCGGCGGGATGTCGGCGGGGTTCTTCTCGTCGGGCTGGGCCAGGTCCGCCGTGTAGGCGTAGACGTCGAGGCCCTTGCGGCTCATCCAGGCGACGGCGCAGCGGGTGTCCAGGCCGCCCGAGAAGGCGAGGCCGATGCGGGTGCCAGCGGGCGGTAGCGTTCGGTAAATGCGGCTCATGGGGCGCGCCTCTTAGCACGCTCCTGGCGCGCCCACGAGCCCCCGCTGCCGAGGAGTTGGCCAGCCCGCACCCGGGGGCGCTAAGCTCTTTCGTGCCATGAAGAACCTCCTCAAGCCCCTCCTTGCGACCGCCGTTGCATCCTGCCTCTTCGGTATCTCCTCGGAGGCCGCGGCGGGGCCCCTTGACTTCGACCGCAACAGCTTCTTCATCCTCTCCGCCGAGCGCATGTTCGGCTTCAACTACTCCTCCACCAAGACGGAAGAGACCGCAGGCAACACCACCACCACCACGACCGATGCCAGCACGGGCATCGGCCTCCTCTCGCCGTCGGGTGGCAACCCCTTCAGCACCCCCTCGCTTGGCCTTCACTACTCGGTCATCCCGGCCCTCACCGTCGGCGCCAGCCTGGGCCTCACCCGCATCAGCACCTCGACCACCAGCGAGCAGGGGGGCACCAAGGTCGAGACCGAGGGCGACCCCACCACGACCATCCTGTTTGCTCCCCGCGTCGGTTACATCTTTGGCTTCACCAACGCGGTCTACCTCTGGGCCCGCGGCGGCATCTCGTACTACCGCAGCTCCACCAGCTCCGAGGAGACGGTCGGGAACAACAAGACCACCACCGAGAGCACCAACAGCGGCCTGGCGCTGAGCCTGGACCCGATGCTGGTCATCACCCCGGTCAACCGCTTCGGCATCACCCTCGGCCCCGTCTTCGACATCGGGCTCTCGGGAGCGGACAAGACCGAGACGAACTCGGGCAGCACCACCACCACCACCGAGCGCGACGTCAAGACCTCGAACTACGGCCTCCAGTTCGGGATCCTCGGCTACCTCTGAGCGCTCAGGCGGGGCGCACCCGCAGCATCAGGTCGAGCAAGAAGGGGTCGCGCTCGCGGCGGGCCAGCTGGGCGATGGTGAGAGCAATGTGGGCCCGGGAGGCGTCGGGGGGGATCTGCAGGATCGCCCAGGGCAGCTTGCCCCCGACCCCCGGGATGCCCCCCTCCTCGACCCGCAGCTTCTCGGCCCCCACGCAGAGCGCCACCCGCCGCCGCACCTTCAGCATCCGGAGCAGCTCGCGGGCGTAGGCGATGCGGTTGAACGCCTCCCGGTCGTAGTCCCGCTCGTCCCGGACAAATTCAACGAATTCCTTGTCGGGCTCGGCGCCGCGGGCCCCCTTGGAGCTGGTGCGTAGTGGATCCACGGCCCCTGATCTGACACGACCTCCCGGGCCCTGTCCAACCGCCCGCGCCCCCGCTACCCTCCGCGCCCCTCGATGCAACGCTGGCGCGCCCTCGGGCCGGTCTCCTCGCTGCTGCTCCTGCTCTCCCTGGGTGCGGTCGGTTTTGCCCCCCTCTTCGCCGGCCCGGGCTACGAGAGCGCCCTCGCCGCAGGCCTCCTGGTGCCCCCCATCACCGCCGCCGCGGTGGCCCTCGCCTGCGCCCGCGCTCGCCCCGAGCCCCTCCAGGCCCTCGCCCTCGGCGCCTCGCGGGGGGCCTGGCTCGGCGCCCTCGCCCTCGCCACGATCCTCCTCCACGGCCTCCGCGTGGGCTTCTGCTCCCTCCGCGAGGGCCTCGCCCTCTTCTGCCTCGGCCCCTTCGCCGGTGCCCTCGTCGCCGGCGGCTGGGGCGCCCTCGCCGGTTCCCTCGCCGGTCCCCTGCGCACCCCCTGGCGCCGCGACGCCTTCGCCCTCCTCCTCGCCCTCCTCGGCCCCGCCTCCAGCGCCTTGCTCAGCGGCTTCCGCTTCTACACCTCCCCCCTCGTCTTCGCCTTCGATCCCTTCGTCGGCTTCTTCTCGGGCACCCTCTACGATACCGTCATCGATGGCGCCGATCGTTTGACCTCCTACCGTCTCGGCACCCTCGCCTCCTGGGCCGCAGCGGTGGGCCTGGCGCTCCACTTCCCTGCGAGGCGCTGGCTTGGCTGGCGCTCCGCGATCACCCTCGGGGCCCTCGCCTCCAGCGCCTGGATCACCTGGAACGGGCCTGCCCTCGGCCACTACCAGACCAGCTCCTCCCTGCGTGAGACCCTGGGCGGCTCGCTCCGGGGGCCCTTCTGCGAGGTGGTGTACCCTTTGACCCTGAAGCGGGAAGAGGCCACGCTTTTTCTGAGGGATTGCGAGCAGCAACTCGCCTCGGTCTCGTCGTTTCTGGAGCTGGAGCGGCGCCCCGTGACGGCGTACCTGTTCGCGGACGCGGGGCAGAAGCGCCGGCTCATGGGCGCGGCGGAGACCTACATCGCCAAGCCCTGGCGGCGCGAGGTGTACCTGCAGGCGTCGGGCTACCCGCACCCGGTGCTGGGGCACGAGCTGGCGCACGTGGTGGCGGGGCAGGCGGGCCGGGGGCCCTTCCGGGTGGCGGGGATGTTCGGGGGCTGGCTCCCGGATCCGGGGCTGGTCGAGGGGCTCGCGGTGGCGGCCTCGCCGGAGGACGACGAGCTGTCGCCGGAGCAGTGGTCCCGGGCGATGCTGGAGCTGAAGCTCTTGCCGCGGCTATCCTCGCTGTTTTCCATCGGGTTCTACGGCCACAGCTCGGGCCGCGCCTACACCGTGGCGGGGGCCTTTGTGGGCTGGATCCGGCAGCGCCACGGGGCCGCAGCGCTGCTGCGGTGGTACGGGGGCGCGCCGCTCCCGGCGGTGGCGGGGCGAGGCTGGGCGGCGCTGGAGGAGGAGTTCCACGCTCACCTGCGCTCGCTCCCGCTTCCCGAGGGCTCCCTCGCGGTCGGTGCCCCCACGAGGTCGATGCCCGCAAGCGCGACGCTGCCCAGGCCCTCGGCAGCGGGAACCTCGAAGGCGCCCTGCGGGCCCTGGACGAGGTCAACCTGCTAGCGCCAAGGGACCCCGGCGCCACTTTGCTCCGCGCCACCTGCGCCGAGCGTCAGGGAGAAGAACAGAAATCGCGGGAGCTGCTGCGGGGGCTGCTGCAAGACGAGGCGATGGCCCGCTCGTTCCGGGATCGCGCCGAGGAGCGCCTGGGAGATCAGGCCCTGCAGCGCTCGGACCTGGGCGAGGCCGCACGCCATTACGAGGCGCTGCTCGCCCGGGTGCTCGAGGAAGACGCGCTCCGCACCCTCGACCTCAAGCTGCTGGCGACCCGCGATCCGCTCGCCCGACCCGCCATCGAGGCCTTGCTCCTCGGCCCGCCGGGGCGCACCCCGGACCTCGCCATCGCCACGGAAGAGCTGGCTCGCTGGTCCGAGCGCGCCCCGGAGAGCGGCGTCCCTCTCTACCTGCTCGGGCGCAACGCCCTGCTCCGGGGGTTCCCCGAGCGCGCCGCGGCCCAGCTCGACCTGGCCCTCGCCCGCTCCATCCCTCTCCCTCGGGTCTCCCGGGAGGCCGCCCGCCAGCGGATCGTCGCCTCGTGCATCCTCCGCGATCCCGACGGGCTCCTCCGGGGGCTCGCCGCCTGGCAGGCCGCCCAGCCTCCCGCCGGCAGCCGCGACGCCTTGCTCCGGTCCCTGGCTGCACGGTGTATCGAGGGGCCAGATGGGGTAAGGTGACTCCATGCGTCTTTCGCTCCGCCCTCTCCTTGCCCTCGGCTCCGCTGCCCTCCCGTTCCTCGTCGCCGCCGCTTGCTCCTCCAGCAGCCCCAGCAGCGAGGACCTCTCCAG
>JALOQB010000217.1 GCA_025453595.1 Polyangiaceae bacterium | reverse complement strand
CGAGGTCCGTGTTCGCGGGGAGAAAGCCACCCGGACCATCGCCCTCTCGGTCCAGCGGCTGAAGGTCGAGTCCGCGAGCATCGACGGGCAACCGCTGGCCTTTTCCACGCAGGGAGAGCGCCTCTGCGTGTCCCTCCCTGCGGAGCTGGCGGCTGGTTCAGAGGCGAGGATCCAGCTCCGCTGGACGGTGCCCGTTGACCAGGAATCCCCCCGGGCGACCTCCACGCTGGTCTGGGCTGGATACGCCGCATCGTCCTGGATGCCGACCCTCCAGGACCCTGCCCAGCGTGCCCCCCTCGATCTATCGATCACCGCTCCTTCCTCCTGGCGGGTAGCTGCCGTGGGTCACCCCGTCGCGAGCGGCTCCGCAGGGGAGGGACGCCGCGTTCACCGGTTTCGCCTGGATCGATCGGCACCGCCGTTCCTCTACGCCTTTGTCGCGGGGCGAATGGACGAGGCGGTTCTGCCGGTCGACGGGGTGCTTCTCCGGGCCCTTGGTCCCGAGGGGACGGATCTCGCCGGGGCCCTGGCGATCACCGCCCCGATGCTCCGGTTTTTCCATGCCCAGCTCGGGGTGCGTTATCCGGCCTCCGAGTATGTGCAGGCTGTTGTGCCTGGAAATGTGGCACAGGAGGCTGCCGGGCTGTCGCTCCTGGGCGTGGCATCCATCGAGGACGTCCGGCAGGATCCGTCCGAGGACTGGATCTTCGCTCACGAGCTGGCGCACCAGTGGTTTGCCTGGCTGGTCCCGTGCGCAGATTTCTCTGATTTCTGGCTGAACGAGGGGTTTGCGACCTTCCTTGTCGCTGCGTACAAGGAACAACGCTGGGGGCGTGCTGCGTACGAGCGCGAGGTGACCCTCTGGCGCGCGCGATCGGCGAAGGTACACGCAGCAGGCAAGGACGCTCCGGTCGCGCTACCGGCGCCGGTCGGGCTCCCTCGAACTCCCCCGAAGGAGCAGGACCTTCCACCGCGAGGGGTCACCTACGCGCGCGGTGCCCTGGTCTTGCACCGGCTCCGCGAGTCCCTTGGGGATGCGGTGTTCTGGCGTGGTGTCCAGGGGTATGTCCGCGAGCGGAGCGACAAGCCCACGCGCACCGAGCACCTACGCTCCGCCTTCGAGGCCGCCAGCGGCCAGGATCTGCGCTCGTTCTTCTCGACCTGGGTCTACACGTCCGCGCCAGACCTGTGACGCCCCGCGCCAGCCCCGGCGAACGGCCCGCACAGGGCAAGCTGCACCGTCGCCGCGAGGAAGAGGCGGGGCGAGGCGGCGGGGCCGCTCAACGGTCGCGGCGATCCACCGGGGGGGCGTTCTGGATCAGCCGGAGCGCCTCGACGGCGCCGGGCGCGTAGCCGACCATGCCGAGGTAGTAGCGGTGCTGCGCGGGGAGCTTCCTGTCGAGGAACTCGCGCACGAAGCTGTACGCGCCGCGCATGAGCGGGTCTTCGCCCATGAACACCATCGGGCTGTGCCAGCCGTAGGTGTGGTAATAATTCTGGGCCAGATCCATGAAAATTTCCTGGATCGTACCCGCCGAGCCAGGCGCATAAAGGATGCCGCCGAGCGCGATGGCCAGCAGCGTGTCCTCGCGGATGGCGTTGGAGAAGTACTTGGCGATGTCGTCGGTGAACGCGTTGCTCGGCTCGTGGCCGTAGAACCATGTCGGTATGGCGATGGAGGTATGGGGGCGCTGCTCGATGAAGGGCTGGTCCCACCCGTGAGCCTCGCGCTCTGCCGGGGCCGCGGTGCGGCCAAAACGCGAGCGGACCTCGTCGGCGCTCTGCTTGTAGGCCGCGCTGTAGGAGCCGTCGCGCTCCTTGTAAGAGGGCGCCGGCTTCAAGATCGCCAGCGCGGCATCGATGACGCCGGGGTTGCTCCAGTGGCCCAGGAACGCGCCGAGGTTGGCCGCCTCCATGATGCCGGGGCCGCCGCCGGAGGCCACCAGGTACCCGGCGCGGACCAGCCTCCAGGCGACCTCGGTCACGTTGCGAAAATGCACGTCGTCGCGGCGCGCCGAGTGCCCGCCCATGATCGCCACGATCCGGGTGCAGCGATCGGACTCTTCCGCGACATCCGGGAAGGCCCGCGCGATGGTCGCGTGGAGCGCCTCGGTGATGCCGTGATCGTGGATGCTCTGCGCGAGCGTCTCCAGCATCGAGGCCGCATGCCCCTGCTGCTGCGTGCGCTTGAAGCTGTCGTAGATGCGGGCGTCGACGGTGGCGATGTAGGGGTTGGGGGTGCGCTGCGCGTCGAACCCCTGGCCCAGCTCGTCCACGGTGTAGAGCGCGCTGCGGTAGGGGTCGTAGGGGAGCTTCAGGCTGTCCAGGCTGGGGAAGATCGCCGCCCCCGCCTGGATGAGCGCCTGCAGCTGCGCCCCGTCCTCGAACGTGCAGCCCAGGAACACCGCGCCGCGGCAGTCGCGGTCCAGGAGCGCGTGGGCAGGCGTGATGTGCGCCTGGTAGATGATGTGGCGAGCCAGCGAGGCCGGGTTCCGGGCCAGCAGCGCCTCCAGCGCGGTTGTCCCGCGAAACTCCACGTCGAAGGATGGGCTCATCTCTTGGTTCTCTCCGGGCAAGTGCCCATTGTCAGGGAGGCACCCTCACGAGGCAACCTCCGGTGGGCCTCCGCGGACGGCGGGGCCCGGGTCGGTCTTTGTTTGACCCGGCCTGGTGGAGCTGGGAGAGGAAGGGGGGACGTGCTGGCGCTGACGTGGCACGGTGGGGGGATGAGGATGACGAGGAAGCAGGCTCCGGAGGCGACGCCGGCGTACCTGGAGCGCTCCGGGCTGCGATACCTGGAGCGGTTCGCGGCCAGCAGCGAGAAGGTGAAGCAGCTGCTGATGCGGAAGGTGAAGCAGTCGGCGGAGGCCCACGGGACGGATCTGCAGGAGGGGGCGCGGACGGTGGAGCGGCTGGTGCAGCGGTTCACCGAGCTGGGGTTGATCCGGGACCGGGATCTGGCGGTGGCGCGGGCCGAGCGGCTGCACCAGAAGGGGGCGTCGCGGCGGATGATCTCGGCGAAGCTGGGGGCGCTGGGGCTGGAGCAGACGCACATCGAGGCGGCGCTGGGGGAGGTCGACGCCCACGCCGAGGGGGACAGCGAGCTGGAGGCGGCCTGGGCGCTGGCCCGCCGCAAGCGCCTCGGCCCCTACCGCGACGAGGGGAAGCGAAAGGATTTTCGCATGAAGGATCTGGGGGCGATGGCGCGCGGGGGCTTCTCGTACGGGGTGGCGCACCGGGTCATCGACGCCGATGCGATCCCGGAGCGCTGAGCAACCCGGGTCCTTGGAGCGCCAAGGGACCGGCGGCTGGCGTCGTTTTTCTGGGGGATCGGGCCCACACTTGGGATTAACCTTGGCCATCGCTGCCGTCGTGGCAGCCTTCGCCTACCGAACCCACCATGGTCCAAGCCCACAAGCGCCCCTCCACCAAGGGCAAGAAGAGCAAGTCCTCCTCCCCTCGCAAGAACGGAAAGCACGACGCGGTCAGCGCTCCGAAGGGGGCCAAGACCGACGTGAAGAAGGCGAAAAAAAGCAAGGTAACGACCCAGGCCAGCCACGACTCGGGGACGCCGCCGGCGCTCCTCGCTTTCATGATGAAGGACTGGGCCCCCAGCCGGGCGGACGACACCCCGATCGCCCACGTCGAGGCGTTCCGGGCGCGGCGCAGGGCGCTCTCCGAGCTCTTCCCGGGGGAGACGCTGGTCATCCCGACAGGCCACGAGAAGGTGCGGGCCAACGACACGCACTTCCGCTTCCGCCCCGGGACCGATTTTTACTACCTCACCGGCAACACCGAGCCAGACGGTGTGCTGGTGCTGATCCCGACCAAGAAGGGCCACACCGACGTGCTCTTTGTCGAGCCGAACCCCGGGCGCAGCGAGCCCACCTTCTTCACCGATCGCAAGAAGGGGGAGCTGTGGGTCGGGCCTCGCCTGGGCGTCCCCGAGAGCCAGCGCCGCTTCGGCGTCGATGAGGCCCGATCGCTCGGGGATTTCCCCGCGTTCTTCAAGGAGCTGGCCGGCAAGAAGAAGGTGCGCTTGCTCCGCGGCGTCGATGAGCTCCTCGACGCCCGGACCGAGACCGACAGGAAGCAGGACGCGGCCTTCGCCCAGGCCCTCTCCGAGATGCGCCTGCTCAAGGAGCCCATCGAGGTGGCCGCCCTCGAAGAGTCCATCGCGTCCACCAGGCGGGGCTTCGAGGACGTGATCGCCCGGCTCCGCAGGGCCCGCAGCGAGCGCGAGGTCGAGGGGGTCTTCAACCTCCGGGCGCGGGTCGAGGGCAACGACGTCGGCTACGGCACCATCGCGGCCTGCGGCTCCCACGCCTGCGTCCTGCACTGGACCCACAACGACGGCCCCGTCAAGCAGGGCGACTTGCTGCTCCTCGACGCCGGCGTCGAGGGGAACTCGCTCTACACCGCGGACATCACCCGGTGCCTGCCGGTGAGCGGCAAATTCTCCCCCGAGCAGCGCGAGATCTACGACCTGGTCCTCCAGGCCCAGGAGGCCGCGATGGCCCAGGTCAAGCCCGGCAATGACTTCCTTGCCCCCAACCGCGCCGCCATGGAGGTGCTCGCCCGCGGCCTGGAGCGCATGGGTCTCCTCGCCTCCGCCGACGAGGCGCTCCGCGACGAGAACATGTTCTACAAGCGCTACACGCTGCACAACGTCAGCCACATGCTCGGCCTCGACGTCCACGACTGCGCCCAGGCCCGCCAGGAGGCCTACAAGTTCGGCAAGCTGCGCCCCGGCATGGTCCTCACCATCGAGCCTGGCCTCTACTTCCAGACCGACGACCAGACCGTGCCCCCCAGGTACCGCGGCATCGGGGTCCGTATCGAGGACGACGTGCTCGTCACCGAGGACGGCGTGCGCAACCTGTCCGCCGATATCCCCAAGACCGTCGACGCCGTCGAGGCCTGGATGGCCTCCGTCTGGAACCGCAAGGACGAGGGCTGACCCATGCCGGCCGACACCATCCCCCAGCGCCTCGTCGGTCAGGCGCGCCTGCGCCCCGACTCCATGGCCTACTTCACCCGCGAGGCCGGCTCCTGGCGCGGTACCACCTGGAAGGCCTATTTCGACGAGGTCAAGCAGGCCTCCCGCGCGCTCATCGCCCTCGGCCTCGCGCCGGGGCAGACCACCGCCATCCTCGGCTACAACCGCCCCGAGTGGGTCATCTTTGCGCTGGCCACCATGTGCGCCGGCGGCGCCCCGGCGGGGATCTACACGACCTGTTCCTCCCCGGAAGTTCACTACATTGTCGAGCATGCCGAGGCCCCGGTGGTGCTGGTCGAGAACCAGGAGCAGTGGGAGAAGATCCGGGCGGAGCGTGAGCGGCTGCCGCAGCTGCGGCACGTGGTGGTGATGCGGGGCGCGCCGGCGATCGACGACCCCATGGTGCTCTCCTGGGACGCCTTCCTGGCGCGGGGCGGCGGGTCCACGGACGAGGCCTTCTTCGAGCGCATCGACGCGCTGAGGCCCGAGGGGCTCGCGACGCTGATCTACACCAGTGGGACGACGGGGCCGCCGAAGGGCGTGATGCTGTCGCACCGCAACATCGCCTGGACTTCGCTCATCGCGCGGGACCTGGTGGACGCGCGGCCCTCGGATCGGATGCTGTCGTACCTGCCGCTCTCGCACATCGCCGAGCAGATGTTCAGCGTGCATGGCGCGGTCACCGGCGGCTACGCGGTCTACTACGCCGAGTCGCTGCCGAAGCTGGCGGAGAACTTGAAGGAGGTCGAGCCCACGGTCTTCTTCGGCGTGCCCCGGGTGTGGGAGAAATTCCACGCGGGCATCGCCCAGAAGCTGGGCGAGGCGCACGGGGCCAAGGCGCGGCTGCTCGCCTGGGCTCGCGGCGTGGGGTCCCGTGCGGTCGAGCTCAAGGGGTCGGGCTCCCACCCCTCCGGCGCCCTGGCGCTCCAGTACCGTGGGGCCCAGCGGCTGGTGTTCCAGAAGCTGCGCCAGGCCATCGGGCTGGGCAAGACCCGGGTCTGCGTGAGCGGCGCTGCCCCCATCGCCCCCGAGGTGCTCGCCTTCTTTGGCAGCCTCGATATCCCGATCCTCGAGGTGTACGGTCAATCCGAGGACACGGGGCCCACCTCCTTCAACCGGCCCAACCGGATGCGCTTTGGCACCGTGGGGCCGGCGATCCCGGGGGTCGAGCTGAAGATCGCCAGCGACGGCGAGATCCTGGTGCGAGGGCCCAACGTGTTCCTCGGGTACTTCAAGGAGCCAGAGGCCACCCGGGAGGTGCTCCAGGACGGCTGGCTCCACTCGGGGGATCTGGGCGAGCTGGACCGGGACGGCTTCCTGTCGATCACCGGCCGCAAGAAGGAGATCCTCATCACCGCGGGCGGCAAGAACATCGCGCCCAAGAACATCGAGAACGCCCTGAAGGCCCACGAGCTGATCGGCGAGGCGGTGCTCATCGGGGATCGCCGGAAGTTCCTCACGGCCCTCGTCACCCTCGAACCCGAGGCCGCCGCGCGCTTCGCCGCCCAGCGAGGGCTCCAGACCTCCGGGCTCCACGAGCACCCCGAGCTGATTGCCACGATCCAGCGCGTCGTCGACGAGGTCAACGCGACGCTGGCTCGCGTCGAGACCGTCAAGAAATTCAAGGTGCTCCCCCGCGCCTTCTCGATGGAGGAAGGCGAGCTCACGCCCACGCTCAAGGTGAAGCGGAAGAACGTCTACAAGAACTTCGCCGCCGAGATCGAGGCCCTCTACGCCGAGTGAAGGGCCGGGGGCGGTTCAGTTTTTCTCCATGTGCTTCTTGAGCAGATGGGGGGGCCTGGTGAGGGCGCTCCGGATGCGGTCCTTGAGCAGATGCAGGGCCCAGCTGTCGCCCAGGTCGACGGTCATCCGGTAGGCCACGTGGGTCTTGCCCTCGCCCACGGATTTCATCTCCACCACCCCCCGGCCATCCCGCAGGACGCTGGGGAACCGGTGGTCGATCGACAGCTCGAGCTCGTGGGGCCGGATCTTGTGGATCTTGGCCGTGTACGAGCCGGTCACGAAGGCGATGCCTTGCTCGAGCTCGACCAGCATCGCCCCGTCGTCGGCGTTGCCCTTGGGCTTCACCGCCTTCACCATGGGGAGGATGGTCCAGTACGAGTTGGGGTCATCGAAGACCGGCCAGATCTGCTCGATGGGCGCGTTGATCTCGACCTCTTCCGCGACCTGGACGATGTTCTTGTTGTCCTCGGCGGAGGCCTGCGACGCCTTGCCTTCGGCCTGGGCCCCGGGCTCGCTGGTCTGAGGGCCCAGGGCAGGGGAGGGGCCCGCAGCGTTCTGGCTGGCACAGCCTGCCAGGAGCGAGAAAGCGAGGAGCAGGGAGGCGGCTCGGCGAAGCATCGCGCATCCATAACCAGCGGCGCCCCTCCGCGCGAGGGCCAGGGTGACCCGGGACGGTCATCTTTTGGTAACGGCAACCCCCGGCTTTCTGCTGGATCAGCCTGGCAGCGTGCCGGCGGGCTCATTCGTGGACGATGATGGTGGTGCCGGGGGCCTCGGGGCCGGCGAAGACGCCGTGCCATCCTTCGGGGATCTGGGGGTCGGTCCAGCTGTTGATGAAGCGACCGTCGACGGGGGCGAGGTTGATGCAGCCGTGGCTGCGGGCGATGCCGAAGACGTCGTGCCAGTAGGCGACGTGGAGCGCGTAGGCCTTCTCGAAGAACTGCACGTAGGGCACGTCACGGAGCCAGAAGGTGCCCTCGCCGCGGCGCTTGGTGACGCCGTACTCCGGGTCGACGGCGCGCTTCTCGGCGGTCTTGGAGACCGCCGCGGTGAACTTCTCGCCGCCGCCCTTCTTGGCGTTCTTCTCGCCCTCGCTGGCCTTGCCTCCGCCTGAAGATTTCTTGGGCCCCGCGTTGCTGCCGGACCCCTCGTTGGAGTCCATGGTCGCGGTGACGTGCTTGCTCTGGATGGTGAACGACCCTTGCACCGTGCTCTTGGTCGTCTTCGGGTCCTTCTTGCCGTCCTGGCCCGTCGATACCATCGTCGCGAAGACCGGCTTCTGCCCTTCCCACAGGGTCAGGGTCTGGTTGTCGATGGAGACCTCGATCCATTTTTGCCCCTTCTTCGCGGCCTCCGGCCACTCGTCCGGGGTTCGCACCACGCCCGCGTGGTTGGCCTTGATGAAGAGGCCGTTCTTGAGCTCCCAGTAGAAGCCGTCGGGGCCCGACACCTTGCGCCCCGTCAGCATCACCACGCTGCGCTTCTCGAGGGCGCCGCGCTCCCGCGGCTTGCCGTCGTTGCTCATCTTGTAAGCCTTCGCGTCGCTGGTACGGACCCAGGCAAAAGGGAGCGGTGGGGCCTTGGCCGGGTTGCTGAGGTCGAGCCCGTGCCAGGGCGATCCGGTGTCAGGTTTCACCTTGCTGACAGGAGCGAGGCGCAGGTCGGTGGTGATGGCGAAGCGGCGGTTGAGGCTCTCGGAGCCGGTGGGGAAGGAGCCGACAAAGCTGAGGCCGGTGTGGCGCCGTGCGCGGTCGGCGAAGACGGCGTAGGGGGGGACCTTGAAGTCGGCCAGGTTGGGGATCTTGCGGCCGCCTTCGAGCCACCAGGGGATGGGGTCGTCCTCGCCGTTGGCGCCGAAGAGGAAGCCCTGGCCCTGGGAGGTGGAGGGGTGAGGGACGTCGCCGAGCTTCTTGTTGAGGAGGGCGATGCCGCGCTCGTCGAGGGGGACGTCGTAGGAGCCGAGGACGACCTTGTTGAGCTCGTCTTTCTGGGCGTCCCAGCGCTCGAGGTGCTCCTTGAGGGACATCTCGGATTTGTACTGCTCGTCGGCGGTGGGGACGCGGAGGTAGAGGGGGAGCACGGCCCGGACGAAGCCGTAGCGGTAGGGCATGGCGGCGTCGAGCTGGGGGCGCACGATGGAGGCGGCCTTGACGATCGGGTGATCGCGCTCGGTGGTGGCCTCGTCGCCGGCGCAGACGTAGCCGCGGGGCTGGATCTTGTACCAGCCGCCGGGGCACCCGGCCTTGCCTGCGATCTCGGGCTCGCGCTTGACGACGGTGCCGAGGCGCAGGTAGCCGAGGCGGCGCGAGGTGGAGCTGGGCTCGGCGAAGATGTTGGCCTGGCCGGCGATGACGCCGAGGAGGGGGCCCTCGGGCATCGGGATCTCGCCGCGCCGCACCGGCTCGGGGGCCGCGTGGTGCTCGACCTGGCGAGAGGCCCCGTCGGAGGAGGCCGGGGCCACCCCGCTGGCCGCCTCGCCGCGCTTGCACCCGGCCGCGGGGGCCAGGAGGGGCAAGCCGAGGAGGGCAAGGATCGTCGACGCGCGCATGGCCGGCAGGTTTTTACCCGACAGCGCCCTCGCCGCAACCCCCCCGGCGCCGGATCAGCGGAGCAGGGCCGCGGCCTGGTCGAGGCGTGCGAGGGTTTCGGCCTTGCCGAGCACCTCCATGACGTCATCGAGGCCCGGGGTGGCGGTCTTGCCGGTGAGGGCCACGCGGGTGGGCTGCCCGATGTCCTTCATGGCGAGGGCCTTGGCCTCGGCGAAGGCGGGCATCGCCTTGCCGATCTCGTCGCGGGTGAAGGGGTCGACGGCGGCCAGGGCGTCGCGCAGCTGGGGGAGCCAGCCGGCCTTCTCGACCGTCAGGAACTTCTGGACAAGCGCGGGGTCGAGGGCCGCGAGGGGCTTGAGGTAGACCTCGAAGCCCTCGGCGCACTGGACGAGGGTCTGGGCGCGCTCGCGGTAGGTGGCGAGGGCGCGGCGCATCCAGGCGTCGTCGCGGGGGGTCATGCCGCGGGCCTCCAGGAAGGGCCCGAGGCGCCGGAGGTACTCGTCGGTGGGCGTGTACTTCTCTTCCTTGAGCATCTTGAGGGAGATCGCCGTGCACTTCTTGATGTCAAACTTCCCGTCGGCCTTGCTGGCCCCGGAGAAGTCGAACAGATCGATCATCTCCTGGCGGGTGAACTCCTCCTGGTCGCCGTGGCTCCAGCCGAAGCGGATCAGGTAGCAGAGCAGCGCGTCCGGGGTGACGCCCATCTCGCGGTAGCCGTCGAGGGGGCCGTCGTCGTCGTGGAAGCGGGTGACGCTGATGGGGATGCCGTACTTTCGCCCCTCGCGCTTCGACAGCTTCTTGCCGTCGGGGGCCAGCATCATCGGCAGGTGGGCGATGCGGGGGAGCTGGTAGCCCAGGGCCTTGTAGAGCAGCACCTGGGGGGCCGTGTTGATGATGTGATCGCGGCCGCGGGCCACCAGGGTGATGCCCATGGTGATGTCGTCGACGACGGCGCCGAAGTTGTAGAGCGGGATCCCGTCGCTGCGCAGCAGGATGAAATCCTGGATCTGGTTGTGAGGCGTGGTGATGGGCCCGAAGACCTCATCGTGGAAGGTGGTCTCGCCGCTGAGGGGGGTCTTGAACCGGATGACGTAGGGGCGATCGGCGGGCCAGTCCTTCTCGGTCTTGTCGCGCCACAGGTGGGGGTAGAAGAACTGCTGCTTGCGGGCCTCGGCCTCCTTGCGCAGCGTGTCCAGCTCCTCCTTGGTGGCGTAGCAGCGGTAGGCGGTGCCTTCGCGCACCATGCGGTCGGCGAATTCCTTGTAGAGGGCCAGGCGCTCGGTCTGCTTGTAAGGCCCGTTGGGGCCGCCGACCTCGGGCCCCTCGTCCCAGTCGAGGCCGAGCCACTTCATCGACTCGAGGATGGCGCGCAGGCTCTCGTCGGTGCTCCGGGCCTGGTCCGTGTCCTCGATGCGAAGGATGAAGGTGCCGCCGGTCTTGCGGGCGTAGAGCCAGTTGAAGAGCGCGGTGCGGGCGCCGCCGATGTGCAGGTACCCGGTGGGGGAAGGCGCGAAGCGAACCCGTTGCTTGGACGATGCCATGAGCGCCGATTACCACCAGGCCCCGGTGGCGTCGACCGGCGCCGCGGGCCCTGCCTGACGCGGGGCGTGCCTCCCGGCGCGGGCGCGCTATGCTGCGTTCTCCCCTGGAGGAACCATGAGCCACGCGATCTACACCGGTGTCGTGAAGCACAACCCCCTCGAAGGCGGCTTCTGGGAGCTGCACACGGACGGCGGCGCCTGCTACCAGCTCCGCGGCATCGAGCCCCGGGCCCTGCAGAGCGGCGCCCGCTTCGAGGTCCACGGGCGCGCAGACGAGGAGGGCATGGGCATCGGCATGACCGGCGGTGCCTTCCTTGATGTGGTGAGGGTGCAGAAGCTGTAACCGCGGGGCCGCGGGCTCCGCTAAGGTCTGCCCCACGGGCGAACCATGCAGGCCGAGACCGCGAAGAAGCACCTCGAAACCGTCACCACCACCCTCTCCTCCCTCCGGGCCAAGGTCAACCTCCTCGAGGATATCGGCTGGCCTCGCTCCACCGAGGAGGAGTTCTTCGCCCACGACGCCGAGCGGCTCCCCGAGCCGCCGCCCGTGCGCGTCGACCGCGACACGCTGGAGGGCGAGATCCGCGAGATGCAGCGCGTCGCCGCCTCCCTGGCCGGCGACGACCCGATCCTCGACTGGCTCCGCGCGGTCCTCCAGGGCGCCCTCGATCGCAATCGCCTGCTCCTCGCCGCCGGGACCCCTGAATTCGGCGCCGTATCCCGCGAGGTTTATGGCAGCGCAAGCTCCACTTTTTTCGGCCTATCCGTGCGCAATTGCGATCTGGCTGACCACATCCTGGAGCGCCTCAAGGTCCATGGCTGGGACGCGGCCAGGGACCGGGAAGAAGACCCGATCTCGGCCGAGGCCTTCGCGGAAGAGCTACGCCGCCGCGTCGCCAAGCACCGCCCCGCGATCTCCGTCGACGTGCAGCTCGACCCGCAGACCGCCGCCAAGGCCATCGCGGGCTCGTCGCGGCTGCGGATCCGCTCCGACGCGACCTTCCTCCCCTGGGAGGCGGACGGTCTCTTCTGCCACGAGGTCGAGACCCACATCTTCACCGCGCAGAACGGGGCGGCCCAGCCCTTCGCCCCCTTCCTCCGCGCCGGCGGCCCCCGCACCACCGCCACCCAGGAGGGCCTCGCCGTCTTCGCCGAGCTCTACAACCGCGCCCTGGCGATCCCGCGGCTCGAACGCCTCGCCGTCCGGGTCAAGCTGGTCCACATGGCCGAGGAAGGGGCCTCCTTCCTCGACCTGTACCGCTTCCTCCTGGAGCGAGGTCAGGCCCCCCGGGACGCCTACCTGGACGCGGTGCGCGTGTGCCGCGGTGGCCTGGTCACCGGCGGCTCGGCCTTCTCCAAGGACGCCTCCTACCTCGCCGGCCTGGTCCACCTTTACGCCTTCCTCTCGGTCTTTGTCCGCGGCGGGTTCCGCGATGAGGTCGAGCTGCTCGTGGTGGGCCGCATCGCCCTCGATGACATCCTGGCCCTCGTCCAGCTCCAGTCCCTCGGCCTCCTCGAACGCCCTCGCCACCGCCCCCGCTGGCTGCGCCGCTGGAACACCCTCCTCCCTTACTTCGCCTTCTCCTCCTTCATCGACGAG
>JALOQB010000216.1 GCA_025453595.1 Polyangiaceae bacterium | reverse complement strand
TTCCAGAGGCGAGCGGCCTCAGTACGAGCCAAAGAGAAGGTGGTCCAAGACTTTTTTGAGCCCGGGAGCCATGCAATCTCGACGGTTCGATGCGTCACAAGTGAGAACTTGGCACACGCAAACATGAAGGCAAGTACAACGAGTCGTGGTGGACCCCGGCGTGAACGCCAGGGCTTTCCTATCCTCGGTAAAACAGGTGCAGCGCCGAGTCTCGCGCGGACCCATCGTTGTCGATCGGCTGCATCACCGCACGGATCTCCGGCGCGCACACCTCCGGCAGCCCGCCGCACCCGTCAAAGCGCAGCGCCACCACCCGCATCCGCGAGTACACAAGCCCGTCCGCCGGCGTCACCGGGAAGGTCGGCATCGCGTCGAACACCTCCTGCGGCAGCAGCTCCCCTCGCGCCCCCGCCGTCTTCGGGCGCAGGTACCCCTCGTCCAGCGAGCTCGATGGCAGCGGGTACAGCACCGACACGTCGTTCAGCCCCAGCGGGATCGGACCTCCCCCGGCCGTGCCCCCGGCCCCGCCCCCTCCCTGCCCGGCCCCGCTCCCTCCGGCGTCGCCCCCGCTGCCCGCCGCCACGGCCTCACCAGCCGCTCCAGCCTGTCCGGAAGTTCCGGACCCCGAAGCCCCTCCGACCCCCGAAGCCCCTCCGGACCCGGACACCCCCCCGGACCCCGACGACCCCCCGGCTCCAGCCCCGCTCGCCCCGCTCTGCCCGACCGCTCCCGCTGTGGCCTCGCTGGAGGCGTCCCCGCACCCGGCCAGCATCCAACCCAGCACCCAGCACCACGCCCCCCAGGTGCGCCTTGCCTCTCTCTTGAACATGAATATCAACATCGATCAAAAGAGACCCTGCGGCAAGGGGTGACAGGGAGGCCCTGGGGGGGGGACCTGTGCGCGGGGGGTCAGTAGGCCTTGGCGAAGACGACGCGCTGGCGGGAGGGCTGGCCGGAGAAGATGCAGGTACCAGGGGAGAGGTCACCATCGAGGGGGATGCAGCGGATGGTGACGGCGAGGTCGGCCTTGAGCTGCTGTTCGATGGCGGCGTCGCCGTTCCAGTGGGCGAGGGCGAAGCCGCCGTGGATCTCGGGCTTGTCCTTGTTTTTGGGGGTGAAGTAGGCGTAAAAATCGTCCTTGGAGTCGATGACGCGGGTGTGAGCTTCGCGGGCGGCGCGGGCGCGGGCGAGGAGGTTGTCCTGGATGGCCTGGAGCTGGTCGGCGACGGAGGCGATGAAGTCAGCGCGGGGCTGGCCCTTCTTCTCGCCGGTGTCGCGGCGGGCGACGAAGACGCTGCCGGAGGCGACGTCCCGGGGGCCGACCTCGATGCGCAGGGGGACGCCCTTCTTGATCCACTGCCAGCTCTTGGCGCCGCCCTGCATGTCGCGGTCGTCGATGGTGACGAGGACGGGGCGACCATCGAAGCGAGCGGCGGCCAGCTCGGCCTGGAGGCTCTTGCAGTAAGCGAGGACCTCGGCGCGGGAGGCGTCATCGCGGTAGATGGGGAGGATGACGGCGTGCTGGGGCGCCAGCCGGGGAGGGACGACCATGCCATCGTCGTCCGCGTGGGTCATGATCATGCCGCCGATCAGCCGGGTCGAGACGCCCCAGGAGGTCGTGTGAGCGAACTGGAGTTCGCCCTGCTCGTTCTGGAACCGGATGTTGCTGCTCTTCGCAAAATTCTGCCCCAGGTAGTGGGACGTACCGGCCTGGAGCGCCTTGCGATCCTGCATCATGGCCTCGATGCAGAAGGTGTCCTCGGCGCCGGGGAAGCGCTCGTTGGCCGTCTTCATGCCCTTGAGGACCGGCATGGCCATGTAATTCTCGGCGAAGTCTGCGTAGATATCGAGCATGCGCCGGGTCTCTTCCATCGCATCGTCGCGGGTGGCGTGGACCGTGTGGCCCTCCTGCCAGAGGAACTCGGCGGTGCGCAGGAAGAGCCGGGTGCGCAGCTCCCACCGGACCACGTTGGCCCACTGGTTGATGAGCAGGGGCAGGTCGCGGTACGACTGGACCCAGCGGGAGAACATCTCCCCGATGATGGTCTCGGAGGTAGGGCGCACGATCAGGGGCTCCTCGAGCTCGCCCGCTGGCACCAGCTTGCCCTCGGCGTTGGCCTCGAGCCGCGAGTGGGTCACCACCGCGCACTCCTTGGCGAAGCCGTCGACGTGCTGCGCCTCCTTCTCGATGAAGCTCTTGGGGATGAACAGGGGGAAGTAGGCGTTCTGGTGCCCCGTGGCCTTGAACATCCCGTCCAGGGTGCGCTGGATGTTCTCCCAGAGGGAGTAGCCCCAGGGCTTGATCACCATGCAGCCTCGCACCGGGCTGTTCTCCGCCAGATCGGCGGCCTTGATGACCTGCTGGTACCACTCCGGATAATCCTCGGCGCGGGTCGGCGTGATGGCGGTCTTGCTGGGCTTGTTGCTCATGATCGTGGGGCGCATTTACCACGCTCAGCGGGGGGTCGTGGGCCGTAAGCAATCGGGTCCAGGGCGAGGTGGTTTGGGAGGCCGTCGCTTTGCCCGGAGACCGGCGGCGGCGGCGACGAGGAGAAGGGACCGGCGCTGGGGCCAGAAATGGTGTAGGCGGCGGGCATGTCCATCGATCACCTGCTGGGGCGCCTGGCCACGCTGACCGTCGAGCGAATCGGCGCACCGGGGGCCTTTCTTGTGGAGAGCAGGGGCACCGAGGGGGCCACGACGGTGCTGCTGCCGCGGGCCGAGGTGGGGGCGGGGGTCCGGGTGGGGGACGAGGTGGAAGTGTTCGTGTACCTCGATTCGGAGGATCGACCGGTGGCCACGACAAGAGAGCCGAGGTTGACGCTGGGCGAGGTGGCGTTCCTGGAGGTGACGGCGATCACGCGGGTGGGGGCGTTCGTGGACTGGGGGCTCCCCAAGGAGCTGCTGGTGCCCTTCAGCGAGCAGATCACGGAGCTGCAGCAGGGGAACCGGTACCCGATCGGGCTGTACCTGGACAAGACCGGGCGGCTGGCGGGGACGACGCGGGTGAGCGAGCTGCTGCAGGACGTGGGGGATTTCGAGGAGGGCGAGTGGGTGCAGGGGGAGGCGTGGCGCAAGCGGGAGGGGCTGGGGGTGTTCGTGATCGTCGAGCGGCGGTTCGTGGGGCTGCTGCCGGAGGACGAGCCGAACGCGCTGCGCCGGGGGGAGGCGGCGCGGTTCCGGGTGGCCACGGTGCTGCCGGACGGCAAGATCGCCCTGTCGCTCCGGAACCACGCCCACGAGGAGGTGGAGGGGGACGCGGAGCGGGTGCTGGCGGCGCTGCGCAAGCCCGGGGCGCCGCGGGTGGGGGATCGGTCGTCGCCGGAGCAGATCCGGGCGACCTTTGGCCTCAGCAAGAAGGCGTACAAGCGGGCGCTGGGTCACCTGCTCAAGGGGCGCAAGATCGACATCGACGGGGAGGGGTTCCCCAGGGTGCTGTGAGGTCGCCTCAGCGGCCCTCGCACCAGCGCTCGCTCTGGTCCCAGAGGCGAGCGGCGAGCCCGTCGTCGAGGGCCACCTTGCTGGGCTTCTTCTCGCGGCAGGCGTCGAAGTAGCGGCCGTCCAGGCCGAGCACCTCGGGGCTGGTGGCGCAGTGGAGGGTGGTGCGAGCGCCCTCCTCATTGCTGATCATGAAGAGGCCGATGAGCTGGCGCAGGCCCCAGGGCACGTTGCGCCAGATGTCGGAGGCGATCACGCCGGGGTGCAGGGAGAAGGCTCGCACCTTGCCGCCGTTTCGCCGGGCGAATTCGCGGGTAAAGAGCACGTTGGCGAGCTTGGAGACCTGGTACTCGTCAATGCCCGTGGCCGAGCTGGTCGGGCGGCGCACGGCCTCGAAGTCGATCCCTGGGGCGCGGTAGTGGGCCTTGCTGGCGACGTTGACGACGCGGGGGTCCTGGGCCTCCTGGAGCCGCGGCAGCAGGAGCTGGGTGAGGAGAAAATGGCCGAGGTGGTTGGTGCCAAAGGCCAGCTCGAAGCCGCTGCGGGTCAAGCCCCGCTGGCCGGCGAGGCCGGCGTTGTTGACGAGCACGTGGAGGGGCTCGCCGCGGGCCAGGAAGGCCTCGGCGCAGGAGCGAACGCTGGCGAGATCGCCCAGGTCGAGGGGCAGGAATTCGGCGAAGCCGCCGGCCCCGCGGATGGCGTCGAGCACGGGCTGGGTACGGTCAAGAGCGCGGCAGGCGAGGAAGACGCGGTGGCCCTGCCGGGCGAGCTCTTCTGCGGTGACGCGCCCGATGCCGGTGTTGGCGCCGGTGATGAGGAAGGTGCGGCTCATGGGTTCCCGGGGGAGCCTAGCCGATCAGGCCGCCGTTGACCCCGAGGACCTGGCCCGTGATGTACGAGGCGCCGTCGCTGGCGAGGAAGGCGATGAGGGAGGCGACCTCGGCCGGGGTCCCGGCGCGGCGGGCGGGGATCAGCGGCAGGATCTGGTCCCGCGGGGCGCTCTGGCTCATGTCGGTGTCGATGAGGCCCGGGGCGACGGCGTTGACGGTGATGTTGCGGTGGGCCACCTCCTGGGAGAGGGCCCGGGTGGCCCCCAGCAGCCCCGCCTTGGCCGCAGCGTAGTTGACCTGCCCGCGGTTGCCGGCCACCCCCGAGGACGAGGCCACGTTGATGATGCGCCCCCAGCGCCGGCGCACCATCGGCATCAGCAGGGGCTGGGTCACGTGGAAGAAGCCGCCGAGGGTGACGTCGAGGACCCGCTGCCAGCGCCCGGGCTCCATGATGGCGAAGGGGCCATCGCGGACGACCCCCGCGTTGTTGACCAGCACGCCGAGGAAGAGCCCTTCTTGCTCCAGCAAGCCGGCCAGGGCGCGCCGGGTCGCCTCGGGGTCAGCGACGTCGAAGGGGCAGAGCGTCGCCTGCCCCCCGAGGGCCTCGATGCGGGCCTGGACCTGCCGGGCGGCCTCGTGATTTTCGAGGTAGTTGAGCACCACCGGGTGCCCCTGGGCCGCGAGGGCCTCGGCGGTGGCGGCGCCGATGCCGCGGCTCGCCCCGGTGACGAGGGCGGCGGGGCGCGCAGGGCGGACCTGGTTGCTCATGCGAGGCCAGGGTATCAGGCCTCATGCCCGATCGCACCGACGCGCCCACGGACGCAGCGACCACGATCCACGACGACCCCGAGGAGCTGCTGCCCCCGGGGAACCCCCCCCGGCGGCTCCGGGGTGGGGCCTTGCTGGCCGTCGGTGCCCTGCTCTCCCTGGCGGTGATGGGCCACGATCGCCCCCTGCGCTGGGGCGTCCCGCTGGGCACCCTCGGGGCGTTCCTGGCGTCCGTCGGCGCCCTCGATCTGGTCGGATCCTTCGACGACGAAGGCGCCGCCACCCATCGCGACCTGCGGGACCTGCGCTGGTCGCTGCTCTCCCTCGCGATCAGCCTGCTCTCCGGCTTCCTGGCGCTGCTGCTCTCGACCCGCGGCGCCCTGGCCCCCTGGCAGAGCGCCTTGCTGGTCCCGGGGTCCGCGCTGGCCTCCCTCGTCGCCTTCTTTCGCCTGGGCGAGGCCCTCGGCCCCTGGGCCCTCGACGAGCGCGGACAGCGTCGACCGCTGCTGCGGCGCCACGGCTTCTGGGTCGTCGCCTCCGCCCTGCTCCTCTACCTGCCCGCCGCCGGCGCCCACTCCCTCACCGACCCCTGGGAGACGCACTACGGCGAGGTCGCCCGCGAGATGCTCGCCCGCAACGACTGGATCTCCACCTGGTGGGCCCAGGACGGCTGGTTCTTCTCCAAGCCTGTATTGAACTTCTGGATACAGGCGCTGGCGATGAGCGCGCTGGGGGTGGGGTACGAGGCGGGGGGGATGCTGGCGCCGGGGGGTGCCCCGAGGCCGGAGTGGGCGGTGAGGATGCCGGTGGTGGTGCTGGCGGTGGCGGCGCTGTACCTGCTGTACAAGGGGGTGGCGCGGGTCTTCGGCCGGCGCGCGGGGATGCTGGGGGCGCTGGTGCTGATGGCGATGCCGCAGTGGTCGTTCCTGGCGCACCAGACGATGACGGACATGCCGTTCGTGGCGGCGATGGCGGGGGCGATGGGGCTGCTGCTGCTGGGGATCCACACGGATCCGGAGCGGGAAGTGGAGCGGTACGAGGTGCGGTGGGGCGCCTGGCGTGGGGCGGTGAGCGGGTACCACCTGGTGTTCGGGGTGATCCTGCTGGGGGCGCTGCCGCAGGTCTTTTACCTGCTCTCGCGGAACCTGGAGGTGCGATGGGGCGATGGGGGGTACGGGTTCCGGTGGCACGGGGACACGTTCTGGTCCGGCTCCGCGGGGAACTGCGGCCTCCCCGGGAACGAGCCCTGCGCGCAGCATTTCCCCTTTCATCTGTGGCTCCAGCCGGGGGTCCAGGGGGTGCTCTGGGCGGTGGCGCTGGGGGCGCTGCTGTACCTGAACTGGGGGGAGCGGCGGGCGCAGCGGCTGTGCTACGCGATGGCGTTCTTCTTCGCGGCGCTGGCGACGCTGGGGAAGGGGCCCGCGGGGCTGCTGCTGCCGGCGCTGTGCGCGCTGCTCTACGTGGTGGTGACCGGCCGCTGGCGGGAGCTGACGCGCTTCGAGTTGCTCTCCGGGGGGCTGATCGTGCTGGCGGTGGCCCTGCCCTGGTACCTGGCGATGTACGGGCGCCACGGGCCGCCGTTCCTGGATCGGCTGATCTTCCATGACATGTGGAAGCGAGCGCTGGCCCACGTGCACGACACCAACGAGGGGGACGACGTGAGCTTCCGGTATTACCTGTGGCAGCTGGGCTACGCGCTGTTCCCCTGGACCGGGCTGGCGCCGGCGGGGCTGGTGTGGTGGGCCCGGCGCCCCGACGACGCGGACAGGGGGCGCGGCGACGCCTCGGTGCTGCTGGCCATGTGGTTCCTGCTGGCCTTCGCCCTCTTCTCCTGGATGCTCACCAAGTTCCATCACTACATCTTCCCGGCGGTCCCTCCGGCGGCGATGCTCACCGGGGTCCTCCTCGATCGGATGCTCGACGACGCCCGCCTCCCGGCCCCACGCCTTGCCCTCGCGGGCCTCGCCGGCGGCGCCCTGGCCCTCGGGTGCACCCTCTTCTTCCCCGGGGCGCTCTCGGGGGTTCGCCCCGAGGGCGGCGCGCTCCCTCCGCCATCCCCGGCCCTGGGCGCTCTGCTGGTACTCGCCGCCCTCGCCGCCCTCTTCGCCTGCAGGCAGCCCTCGGCCTCACCACCCCACGACGACGCGCTCCTGGGCCCGCTCGCCCTCGCGGGGCTACCGCTCCTGGCCCTCGCCGGTCGGGACCTCGCGAGCCGCCCCCCCGCCGACGTCATCGGCGAGGCACGGCTGCTCTACCTGTTCACCTACAACTACCGGCGCCCCTGGCCCGAGTCCCTCGATTTCACCGGGACCCTCGCCGGCGTCACCCTCGCCGCGGTGCTCCTCACCGCCTTCCTCGCCCTCCGGCCCCTCCGCGCCGCCGCCGCCGCCGCCCTCCTCGGCCTCTCGCTCCTCTTCGGCGCCTGGTGCCTGGATGTATATTTTGTCCATACATCCCCCCACTGGGGCCAGCGCGAGACCCTAGCGGCCTACTACCGCCTCCGCGCCGGCCCCCACGAGCCCATCGTCGCCTACCAGATGAACTGGAAGGGAGAGAACTTCTATACAGGGAACCGGATCCCCGCCTTCGTGTCCAGCGGCGAGCGCTTCAAGACCTGGATCAAGGAGCAGCGGGACCGGGGGGTCTCGACCCTGTTCTTCACCACCGAGCACAGCCGGGTGGGTACGCTTCGCGCCGAGCTGGGCAACCCGGCCAACCTGGAGGTGCTGACGGACCGGCGCCTCAACAACAAGTTCACGCTGGTGCGGGTCCGCTTCTGACGCGGGCCGAGGGGTCATCGCGGGTTGTCCTCGGCGATGCGCAGCCCCGGGGCCCCCGCCAGCGTCATGGCCCGGTCGCGGCGCAGCAGGAAGCGCAGAGAGAGGGGCCGGACGTGGCCGTGGCGCGAAGGATCCGTGCGGAGCTCGGCCCAGACCCACCCCTGGGGGTTCCATACAGGATCGACACCGAGGGCCGAGGACCCGGGGCCCACGGCCTCCGGTTCAAGGACGAGGAAGGTGGGTTGCCGCTCCAGGATGTACCACCGGGGGGCGTAGCGCTGGTGGCCCGGGCGGGTCCCGATTTGCACCCCGTGGCGGGCGATGTACGCATCGCACAGGCCGAAGAGATCGAGGCTGGGCATACGGGCGAAATAAGGCATCGCGCCCGCGGCCCCGACCGCCATCGTGTCCCCGGGCCGGGCCACCTCGGCCATCCACCGGCCGACCGCAGCCCAGCGCAGCGCGTACTCACGGGTCCACCCCAGGGGCTCGATGTGCCTCGCCGCTCGCTCCGGCTCGGCCACCTGCATCGCCCTCCGCCCCACCTGATGCTGGTGCCAGCCGTGCCCCACCGCCGCCCCCGCCCCCAGCGCCAGGACAAACACCGCCGCCCTGGCGTCGCCCACCTTCGCCGCCAGCCTCCCTCGCAGCGCGTCCTGGCACCGCACCACGCCGACCAGCACCAGGGGCCAGAGGGGCACGAAGAAGCGGTACAGATCCAAAAAATCACCGCCGATGCGCAGCACGTACAGGGCCCCCACAGGCACGATCAGCCGCAGCGCCCACAGCCCCGCGCCGCCCCCCGGGGCCGCCAGCCCCAGCGCCCCCAGCGCCACCAGCGCCGGGTTCAGCTCCCGCAGCGCCAGCTCGCCGTACTCCACCCCTCGCGCCCACAGCGCCCCCGCGTCCCCGGTCGATTTCACGTAGAACGTGTTGGGCAAGGGCGCGCCGTAGTACCACCAGCGCCACCCCTCGAAGGGCACCATCACCGCCGCGTACCCGAGCCCCAGCGCCCCCGGCCGCCGCCAGCCCCCGGGCCCCCTCCACGCCAGCGCCCCTGCGACCACCGCCCCTGCCAGGAACAACCCCCCCTCCGGCCTCGCCAGCGTCGCCGCCCCCAGCACCAGGCCCGCCGCCACCGCCCGCGGGTCACGGCGGAGAGTATGGAACTTACCTACAGAAGAAGGCTCGTGGATCGAGAGCGCCAGGCCGAGGGCGGAGAGGGCGGCGAAGAGGGGGGTCTCCAGGCCCCCGAGGGACCAGGCGGCGACGGGGGCGCTGAGGGCGAGCAACGAGAGGAAGGTGAGCTCGGTGACCGGGGAGCGGCGCCCGAGGGCCGCGCGCAGCAAGGAGAGCGACGCGCCGAGGAACAGCAGGGAGGAGGCGACCCCGAGAACCGTGGCCGCGCCCGGCGGCGTGAGCCCGAGGCGGGTGAGCCCGGCGACGAGGCCCATGAACAGGAAGCTGGTGAACCCCTCGACCCGCTCGCCGGGGTTGTACACGGGGGCACCGGTCTCGGCCCAGGAGCGCGCGTAGCGCAGGGCAATGAAGGCATCGTCGCAGAGAAAGTCGAAGCGCCGCGCATGCCAGAGGAGCAGGGCCCAGGGCGGCAGCAGGAGGGCCAGGTCAACGCGCGTCTTGCCCATGAGGAGAGCCAGGGGGCCGCACGATCACCCGGTGCGAGTCGCCGGTGCAACCACGATCGCCCCGGCCTCGAAGGGGGCCCCGTTGATCAGCACCTGGAGCCGGTGCTCGCCAGGGTAATGCTTGCGGGTCGAGTGCTGACGGAACGACAGGGTCTTGGAGATCTCGAGGGCCTGGTCCGGGGCCAGCTCGACGTTGCGGAGCTTGAACACCTTGGGCCGGGCCTCGCCGCTTGCCTTGAGAAAGAACACCGCGAGGTCCACCACGAGCCGCTGGTGCCGTGGCGCCTCGCTCTGCACGGTCACGGTCAGGGCCACCGACCCCCCGATCCGCACCTGCGCGGGGGAGAACGCCGCCTCGACGCGGGCCCGGGGTCGCGCCGAGAACCCCAGCACCGCCATGGCCCGCGGATCCCCCTTCTTGATCGAGGAGCGGAGAGCGTGGGCGATCAACCGCTGGCGCTCCGGGGTGGCCCCCTCGATCCAGCGCTCGCAGGTCGCCAGCAGCACTTCCGGGTGATCCTTGCCGATGTCGTTGAGGTTGTTGGCGACCGAGCGACGCACGTACTCCACCGGGTCGTCGCGCAGCAGCTCGAGCAGCGCCAGCACCGGCGCCGGATCCAGCTGGAACGCGCGCAGCCGCGGGGCCCAGGGCAGCCGCGGGCGTGTCCCCTCCGAGACCAGGCGGCGGACGTGCGGATCCGGATCGAGGGCCCAGATTTTCAGCCGCTCCAGGGTCGCCTCCGGGTGCCGCTCGAGGTACGCCCGGATCGAGAACTCGGCGCTGAAACGCCGGGTCAGCTCGCGCTGCAACGCCATCGACGCCTCGAAGTGGTCCAGCCCGTACTCGGCCACGAAGAGCACGTGGGGGAGGTAGAAGAACACCGCCAGCCCGAAGGCATCGGTCCCCGCCAGGGGCGCGCCCAGCGACCGGTGCAGCACCCCGCAGGCACGCTCGTAGTCCGCCGGCAGGTGCGCGCGCAGGGCCCGGGCGATGTGCCTTGCTCTGTCCATGAGTTCCATACGATCGAGCCCACGAGCCGCCTCGGACACGAAGGGTTGTTCGGGGAAATCAGGCTGCGCAGAGCGGAGGCTCGCCCCGAGGCGGGAGACCAGGGTCCGGTCAAAGAAATGCTTGAGTGGCTCGGCCATCGGGTCACCCTGCCTCAACGAGGTGCCACCCGCCTGTCAGGTTTCATCGCGGCACGACATCAGGCCTGGAGCCAGCGGTCGCAGAGGCCAAAGAGCTCGCAGAGTTGCTCGGAAGACAGGTCACCACGGTAGGCCTCGGCAGGCTTCCCCTTCCCTGCCTCGAAGGCTTCGATGTACCGGCCCACGGTGCCCCGGGCGACCCCCGTGAGGGCCACGATCTCGGCGGCGCTCTTGCCCTGGCGGTGCAGCGCCGTCACCAGGTTCGGCTTGCCCTTCTTGATGGCGCGCGGCTCCGAGAGGAAGCGGTAGGGCCTCACCAGGAAACGCTGCCGATCCTCGCCCGCGCTTCGCTTCAGCGTCAGGCCCACCCGGGGGCAGGCGAAGACGGGCTGCGATCGCGGCGACGCGGCGGCCTCCAGGAACAGGGGAGAATCCCCCGCTTCGGGTCGATCCAGGCGCACATCAAAGCGCCCCACGAGCTGCTCGATGGAGGGCGCTCCGTTGAGCGCGAGCAGGTGATCGACGCACACGCAGGGGCCATCGAGGAGCCTGGGCAGCGGCTCCAGCTGCTCGACCCCCCGGATCAGCACCCCACCAAAGAGCTGCTCGTTGCCGATGGCGAGGTCAAGCCCCTTGTAAGTCCCCCCCCGGTACTGGCCCGCGGTGCGATGGAAATACCAGAAACCCCCTCGTTTCTGCATCGGATCGCCGTGGGTGAAGGTGTCCTTGTGGCACAGACCGTTCAGGTAAAATTCGATCTCGGTGAGGCGATGCGGCACCCCCCCGGCCACCAGCGTCGTCCCGTTGAGCAGCAGCGCTGCCATCTGCTCGAAGGCTGCCAGGTAGTCGGTCTCCCCGGCGTGGGCCGGCGGCAGCAGCGCCATCAATTTCTGCGAAAAGGGTGTCATCCGCGACCATGCTAACGCCAGGGTCATGCCAGCGAGAAGCGCCGGGGCGAGGTTGCGAGGGTGCCTTCTTCTGGGCTAGGAGTGGGCTCCCACCGATACGGAGGTTCCATGGCCATCAACGTGAACAAGGCGGTCGACAAGGCGTACGAAGGCAAGTCCCTCAAGGAGATCAGCGCGGCCCCCGTGGCCGCCCTGGAGGGGCTGAGCGAGGAGCAGGGGAAGCTCCTGGAGAAGCTCGGGATCAAGACCATCAAGGACCTGGGCGAGTGGAAGTTCGCCAACTGGGCCCGCGCCATCGTCGAGCTGTCCAGGCTCGAGGAGTGAACCCCGGCCCTCCCCCGGACGTGAAGCCGCGATCTTTTCCGGGGGCATGACGCGGTGAGCAGGTGACCGCTGCCCGGGGTCGAGCTCACGACCCGAGGGCTTCGAGGAGAGCGACGGATGCGGCGGTACCATCGACTCCGGCCAGCGAACGGCCGATGACCGCGGCCCGCTCGCGGCAGGAGAGCGCCCGGTCCAGGGCCGCAGCGACGCTGCGCTCATCCAGCCTGTCAGGCGACAGGGCCACGCCCACCCCGAGGGTCTCGACGCGCCGGGCGTTCTGCACCTGATCCCCTCCGAAGGGGACCACCACCAGGGGTTTACCCGCCGCCAGCGCCTCCAGCGTCGTGTTGTTCCCGCCGTGGCTGACGACGACATCGACCGCCCGCAGCACGCCGAGCTGGGGCACCCGGGGGAACAACGCGGCGTTGCTCGATGGGGGGCGCCTGCGCAGGGCATCGAAGGCGTTGCCGGCGCTGACCACGACCCGCAACCCGGGCCGGTGAACCTCCCCTCCGAGAACGGAGGGGCTTCTCAGAAGCCTCACGGCTGCTGAGCTACTTGCCGGGGTTCCGCCGGAACTACCTGGCTTCGGCCAGG
>JALOQB010000215.1 GCA_025453595.1 Polyangiaceae bacterium | reverse complement strand
GGCCAGGTGCGGCGACGGGTTCATCCAGGCCGGCGAGAGCTGCGACGACCAGAACCTCGATGAATCCGACGGGTGCACCAACCTGTGCCAGAAGCCCGGCACCAGCGACGGCAAGGGGTTTGACCCGGGCGGCGATGGGTCCCAGGGGGTGAAGCTGGATGACAAGGGCAACGTGATCATCGACCCGGCGACCGCGGTGTCAAAGGTGACGAAGCCGGTGATCTGGATCGCCAACAGCGCCGAGGGGACGATCTCGAAGATCGACACCGAGAGCCTGCAGGAGCTGGCGCGCTACTGCACCGCGCCAGGCTGTGCCTCGGATCCGTCGCGGACGACGGTGGGGCTCTCCGGCGACGCGGTGGTCGCCAACCGCGCCTACTCCGGGATCCCGTCGGCAGCGCGGATCGCGACGGACGAGATCAACTGCGTGGACCGGAACGGGAACGGGGTGATCGACACCTGGAAGGGCGCGGGGCCGGTGCCTCCCCAGTTCCAGTGGCAGGCCGGGCAACCCAACAGCCCCGACGAGTGCGTGCTGTGGTGGACCGACCTCACGTCCTACGGCAGCCTGCCGCGAGCCGCCGGGTTTGACGCGGAGATCGGCGACAAGGGTGAGCTCTCGGTCTTCGTGTACGTGGGCATCTTCAACGGCAGCAAGGTGCTGCGGATCAACGCGGCGACGGGCGTGGTGATCAAGGAGATCCCGGTCCCCGGCAACCCCTACGGGCTGGTGGTCGACAAGGACGGCAATGTCTGGGTCCAGGCGCTGGCGGCGCTGGTGAAGATCGACGTGAAGAACGGCGATCAGGTGACCAGCCACCCGGCACAGTGCATGTATGGCATCACGGCAGACCCCCAGGGGCGGATCTACACCTCGGGCTACGGCGACCAGTGCGTCCGCCGCTACGACCCGACCACCGGCGAGAACGTGGTGGTGGGCATCCCCACCGGCAACGGTGGCGGCGTGGCGATCGATCAGAACGGTCACCTCTGGACGGGCCAGCAGGGCGTGCGCATCGACACCAACACGATGCAGGTCCTGGGGACTTCGCAGGCCGGCGGCCACGGCTGGGCCATCGACGCCAACGGGATACCCTGGTCGATCCCCATCGGCGGCAACAACACGGCCTACAAGCACGACCCCAACAGCGCGTCGCCCTACAGCAACCAGGTCGCCACCCCGGGGCTTGGCACGTACACGTACAGCGACATCAGCTGGTGAACGCGGCGTCGAAGGGAGGCATCTTCCGCAAGACGTTCCAGGGGTGCGGCGGCGGTCAGACGCTGTTCGAGTCGCTGGACATGAAGCTGCTGGCGCCCCCCAGCACCGTCACCACCGTCAGCGTCCGCGTCGCCCCCTCCGTCGCCGAGCTCCCCGCCGCCTCGTGGGTGAAGGTGGCCACGCTGCCCCCGGACACGACCCCGATCCCCCTCAACCTGACCGGCGGCGCGATCCAGGTCGAGCTGACGATGAAATCCCAGGATCTCAACGCCTCCCCGATCCTCTCCTCCCTCACCCTCAACGAGAAGAACTGCGCCAAGGAGTGAGAAGAACCAGGGGGGGGTTCAGGGGTAAGGCTGGGTGACCTGCCCCGGGTCTCCGTCCTTGGCGAAGGCCGCCATCCAGTCCGCCAGCGCCTTCGCAAAGGCCCCCGGCGCCACGCTGGTGAGCACCACGTGGTCTGCTTCTGCCTTGTTCTTGGGCAGCTCGTTGAGGGCGATGAACGAGAAGAAGCCGGGGTCGCTCTTGTTATCCTCGACGAAGGACTCCAGCTGCTGCTTGAACTCGGGGAGCGGCGTCTGCTTGGCGATGGTCGGGTCGTAGGCAAACGAGAGCTGGCCGAAGCGACTCGACGGGTCAAGAGAACGATTGAAGGCGTGGAGCTGGAGGCCCGTGGCGCACTCCGGGCATCCTTCCACCGGCAGGTACCCCCAGAAATTTTTCTCCTCCTCGGTCAACCCGGACGCAAAGGGCGGCCCCGAGTCGTTGAGCGTGTCGACCCGGCTCCCCAGCGCCTTCTTCACCCGATGGAAGTTCAGCACCGTCCCGGCGGCGCCGGCGCTCGTGCCGGTGAGCCACACCCGATCCATCCCGGGGAAGGTCGCCGCCAGGAGCGGCAAGAACAGCCCCATGTTCGTGCCCCCCCAGAAGAAGGTCTCCTTCGGTGTCCCTTGCACATCCAGGATCTGGCTCTTGGTCCCGCCGTGGTAATCCCCCGTGCAGTAAGGGATGAAGATCTGGTTCGCGTCGGCAAAGGGGTTCGCCTGGTTATCCAGCAGGATGGGCAGCGTTTTTAGCTTCGGTTCTTTCTTGAAATCCTCCTCACCGAAACCGCTCGTGGTCGCGGCTGTTGGCGAGATCCAGCAGCTCTGGGCCGTCTGGCACGAGCCGCCCCCCTCCATGTAGATCAGCAACCGCTTGCTCCCGGGGCGCAGACGGACGCCGAACCCGGTCTCGGTCCCCGATGCACACCGGGAGCCAGCCACCGGGACCCAGGTCCAGGTGTCAGGAGGCGCCTGGATGGGCTCCACCGCGCCACCGCCGGCCCCGCCCCCACCAGCGGCCCCTCCCGCACCTGCACCGCTCGCGCCGCCGCTCCCGCCCGGTGACTGTCCGGAACTTCCGGATGTGCCGCCGGCCCCCGCGCCGCCGGCCCCCGCGCCGCCAGCACCAGCACCAGCCGACCCACCGGCGCCCGCCCCGGCGCCGCCCTGGCCTGCGCCTGCTGCCGATGTCCCTCCGGTACCGGCCTGCCCGGCGCCGGCCTCGCCCCCGGCGCCCCCTGGTCCGCTCCCGCCCTGGCCCGAGGCGCCAGCGGGGTTGTCCGCCGGGCCTGGCTCCGCGCTGTCCCCGCAGCCGAGGGGCAGCAACAGGGCGACCACGCACATCAAGTTTCGCATCGTCTTCTCCGTGGCAACCAGCATCACAAGGGAAAAGAGGGTACCCGGGGGCGAGCTGCAGATCCGGTCAAAGGGTTGATGGATCCAGCCAGCGTGCAGGCCAGCGGTGCGGCGCGGTAGCATGGGGACGTGCCGAAGCATCGGGTGGTGGTGGTGCTGTTTCCGGGCGTCGAGCTGCTGGACCTGGCGGGGCCGCTCGGGGTGATGGACTGCGCGACACGGCTGCTGCCACCGGGGCATGGGTACCAGATGGAGCTGGTGGCGCAGGAGGTGGGAGCGGTGGAGACCGCGTCGGGGATGGAAGTGGTGGCGCGGCGTTCGTTCGAGGAGCTGGAGGGGCCCATCGGGACGCTGCTGGTGGGCGGTGCCACGCGGGAGGTGCTGGCGAACCAGCAGGGTCTCTGGCCTCACCTGGCGCGGCTCGCGCGCAGGGCGGAGCGCACCGTGGGGGTGTGCACCGGGGCGCTGCTGCTGGCGGACGCGGGGTTGCTGCAGGGCAAGCGAGCGGTCACGCACTGGGCCGCCGTGGCGCGGATGCGGAGGCACCATCCGGCCTGCGAGGTGCAGGAAGACCCGATCTACGTGCGGGACGGGAGCGTGTGGACATCCGCGGGGGTCACGGCGGGCATCGACCTGGCGCTGGCCCTGGTGGAGCAGGATCATGGGAGCGAGCTGGCGCTGGAGGTGGCCCGCTGGCTGGTGGTGTACCTGCACCGTCCGGGGGGGCAAAATCAGTTCGCCGGGGCGCTCCCGGCGACGAGGCCCCGGAGCGAGGCGCTCACCCGGGTGGTGGCGTACATCCATGCGCACCCGGAGCGAGACCTGTCCGCGAGCGCGCTGGCGCAGCAGGCGGGGTGCAGCGAGCGCACCTTGAGCCGGATGTTCTCGAAGGAGCTCGGCGCAACGCCGGCTTCTTACGTGGAGTCGGTGCGGATCGAGCTGGCGCGGAGGGCGCTGGAGAAGACCCGGAAACCGGTGAAGGTCATCGCCCAGAGCACGGGGTTCGGGGCGCTGGAGACGATGGGCCGGGCGTTCCAGCGGGCGCTGGGCGTGTCACCCAGCGAGTACCGGGCCCGCTTTCATGCGGACACGAAGCCGCAGCGCAAGGCGGGCGGGGTCAGAGCCCCATGAGCTTGGCGATGTAGTAGCGCATGGTCTCGGTGGTGCCGCCGCCGATGCGGAGCAGGCGGGCGTCGCGCCAGGCGCGGGCGATGTTGTAGTCCTCGATGTACCCCCAGCCCCCGTGGAACTGGAGACACTCGTCCATCACCTCCGAGTTCATCTCGCCGACGAGGACCTTGGCCATCGAGATGAGCTTCACCGTCTCCATCGAGAGGGGCTCCTTGTTCACGTACCGCTCGTGGTTGTACCGATCCACGGTGCGGTAACAGAAGGCCCGGGCCGCCTCGATCTTGATCTGCAGATCGACCAGCCGGTGCTGCCACACCTCGCGCTTGAGGATCGGCTTGCCGAAGGCGCTCCGGTCGCGGCCGTACTGGATCGCCTCGTCCAGCGCGAGCTGGGAGCCCGCCACCGCCGTCGTCGCCGCGATCAACCGCTCGGTCTGGAAGTTCTGCATCAGGTACATGAACCCCATGTTCTCTTCCCCCAGCAGGTAGCGCCTGGGGATGCGCACGCTGTCCAGGAACAGCTCGGCGGTGTCGCTCGACTTGTTGCCGATCTTCTTCAGCTTCTTCGAGACCGAGAACCCCTTGGTGTCCGTCGGCACCAGGAAGAACGAGCAGCCGTGGGCCCCCGCCTCCGGGTTGGTCTTGGCCAGCAGCGTGATGAACGAGGCCCGGGAGCCGTTGGTGATGAACGTCTTTTGCCCGCTGATCAGGTAGTCGTCGCCGTCCTTGCGCGCCACCGTCCGGATGCCCGCCACGTCGCTCCCTGCCCCTGGCTCGCTCACCCCCAGCGACACGATCCGCTCGCCCCGCAGCGCCGGCTTGAGGAACTCCTCGATCTGCTCCGGCGTCCCCAGATCGCTGATCACCGGGGTCGCCATGTCGCTCTGCACCAGCAGGCCCATGCCCACCCCGGCGGACCGCGCCCTCGGGAACTCCTCCGACTTCGCCACGCTGAACCAGTAATCCCCGCCGGACCCCCCGTGCTCCTCGGGGAAATGCGCCCCCAGAATCCCCAGCTCCCCCGCCCGCCGGAAGACCTCGTCCGGGAAGCACCCGGACTCCTCCCACTCCTCCGCGAAGGGCGTCAGCTCCTTCTCCACAAATCGCCGCACCGTCGCCCGGAACTGCTCGTGTTCTTCCCGGAATGGCTGCCACATCGCTCGACTCCCTTGTCGCGTGAAAGGTTTGTACGCGAAAGTTTCGCGTGCACCGAACCGGCGCGCAAGGAGAACCCGATGGGTTGAAAAAGAACCCCCCTCCGGAGGGGACAACCTGGCGGATCCTTGGGGGAAGGAGGGGGGGAAGTCCGGCGAGCTTCAGGCAGGGGAGAGTGAGTGCTACGGTCCGGGCCTCTCATGCGAATCCTGGTTCTGTCTCGGAACGCAGCGCTGTACTCGACAAGTCGCATCGTGCTCGCGGCGCGAGCGCGAGGTCACCACGTGACGGTGGCGGACCCGCTGGGGTTCCAGATCGTGGTCTCCCGGGGGGAGCCAACGCTGTTGCTGGGCGATCGGCCGGTGGGGGACGTGGATCTGGTGATCCCGCGGATCGGGGCGAGCATCACGAATTACGGGCTGGCGGTGGTGCGTCAGTTCGACATGATGGGGACGCCGGTGCTGAACAGCGCGGTGGCGATCGCGCGGAGCCGGGACAAGCTGCGGGCGCTGCAGCTGCTGACGCGGAAGAACATCGACGTGCCGATCACGGTGTGCGCCCGGAGCCCTGCGGGGATCGAGTCGGCGCTGGAGCTGGTGGGGGGGACGCCGGCGATCGTGAAGCTGCAGCAGGGCACCCAGGGGATCGGCACCATGATCGCGGAGACGCCCCAGGCGGTGTCGTCGCTGCTGGAGACCCTGTGGGGCCTGAGCCAGGACATCATCGTGCAGGAGTACATCCGGGAGTCGAAGGGGCGAGACATCCGGACGATCGTGGTGGGCAACCGGGTGATCGCCAGCATGAGGCGCACGGCGAAGGCCGGCGAGTTCCGGTCGAACCTGCACCGGGGCGGCCTGGCCATGAAGGTGAATCTGCCGCCCAGCTACCGGAAGACCGCCATCGAGGCCACGCGGGTCATGGGCCTCGACGTGGCCGGCGTCGACATGCTGGAGGGGACCAACGGGCCCAAGATCCTCGAGATCAACAGCTCGCCGGGGCTGGAGGGGATCGAGCGGGCGAGCGGGGTCGACGTGGCCAGCGCGATGATCCGCTACGCGGAGCGGCTGGTCGAGCGGGTCAACAACCGGAGGGCGTCGCGCAAGCAGGTCCTCGACCGGATCCAGGCCGCGGTCGACGACGAGCGGACCCCGCGCCCCCGCGAAGGGCGCTGAGCCCGGGGGCGGGTCACTCGTCGGCGGGGGCGTCGTCGGAGGTGGAGCGGTCGCGCATCCCGTCGACGGTGCGGGTCAGGGGGGTGCCGCGGAGGATCTGGCCCAGGATCTCGGCGGGGCTGCGGCCCCCCAGCAGGGCGACCAGGTTCATGTTGGCGGCGGCGGTCTTCATGACCTCGCTGTCCGCGGCGGCGTGGAGGGCGCCGACCAGCTCGCGCTGGATCGCCTGGAGCTTGAGCGCGTCGGCCTCGGCGAGGGCGCGGGCCAGCTCGGCCTCGACCCGGGCGAGCTGGGCGCGGTGGCGCTCGTCGGCGAGGTGGAGGAGGTCCTGGGCCTTGGCCTCGACCTCGGCGGACTGGAGCCGGCGCGCGGCCTCGGCCTCGGCAGAGGAGCGGGACGAGGCGATCTGGTAGTCGAGGCGCTTGCGATCCTGGGACTGCTTGCGTTCGAGGGAGGTGGCCTCGCGCTCGGCCTCGAGCTGGGAGGAGCGGAGCTGGACCGCGTGGGTCCCCTCGGCCTCCAGGATGCCGAGCTGGGTGCGGCGCTTGAGCTCCTCGGCCTTGAGGGAGGCCTCCTGGGCGCTGATGTCCTCGATATGACGCTTGGAGGTCAAACGACGGACCGCCATCTCCTCGCTGATCTGGAGCTTGACCACGTCCTGCTGGGCGGAGGCGAAGAGCTGGGCCAGCTCGGTGTCGAGGACCTGGACGCCGAGGACATCCACGGAGTCGATGACCATGCCGTTCTCGGGGAAGCGCAGGCTGTTGCCGGAGGGGAGGAGGGCACCGCGGACGACCTGGGGGAAGTCCTTGAGGAGGCGGTTGGCGGTCTCGGCGCGGGCCGCCTCGCGGACCTTGGCGCGGGCGGTATCGGCGAGGAGCTTGACCGGGTCCTCGACCTGGAACCACGTGAGCGGCTCGCCCTCGAAATGACCCTTGAACCCGACGCGCAGGCGGAAGCGAACGAGGTCGCTGGACTCGACCTCGAAGGTGTCGCTGGTGCGGGTGCCCTGGTGCCTCAGGAAGCAGGTCGGCAGGGTCGAGCTCCCGTCCTTCGAGGGGCCCTTGGAGAGGCGCAGCGGGACCAGCAGCTCGTCGTAGTCGAGCAGGACCACCTTGGGGCCGACCTCGACGCGGCGCTGATGGTGGGAGGTGATCAGGACCGCCTCGTTGTTGGGGATGGAGACAGAAAGGGCCCAGGGCGTGGAGACGAAGGGCTCGCCGTGGACCGCCTTGTGGGGCTCGGCGTGGGCGATCATGAGGTTCCACAGGTCGCCCGGCAGCCGGCGGTGGACGTGCTCTTCCGAGCGAGGATCGACCAGGTACGAGACCTCGCCCCGGATGGTCTTGACGATCCCGGTGCGCAGGTCGCGCACGTAGATGCCGCTCTTCTGATCGATGCCGATGGCGTCGAGGATGATGCCATCGTGATCGTTGCCCACGTGGGGCTCGCCGGTCGCCGGGCTGATGATCTCCGCCTCGTTGAAGGGGAAGAAGACCGTGGGCTTGCCCCGGACAATGAACTCGTGGCCCGGCGGGTAATGCTCCCGGTCCAGGGGGAAGCCCGAAGGCAGGTGCTGGGCCAGCCGCTCCCGCGAGATCGGGCTGATGAGGCGGATCCAGAGGGCCTGGTGCTCGGCCATCTCGTAGGCGTCGTAGATCCGGCGCCGCGACCCCCGCTGCAAAAAGGTGTCGTAAGGGCCGGGGAAGACCCGGGCCGGGCCGCGGACGATGCGCGCGTTGCCGTCGGCGTCGAACAGCACGCAGAACTCCTTGGGGCCGAGCACCACGGCGCGGCGCGCGTAAGGGTCGGCCGGCGGCTTGTTCCGCGACTCTCCCCGGTCACGCCCCCGCGGCTGTGCCTTCGCCCCCCGCTCCTCGAAGGCCGCGTCCAGGGCCGTCAGCAGGATCGCCTTCTCCCCCGACGAGAGATCGCCCCGGTGGCGCAGCTCGTTCTTCAGCACGCTGAACTGCTTGGCGCTCAGCCCCGCCTGCACCTGGGCCACCAGCCGCGTGCACTCCTGCTGGACCTGCACCGGCAGCGCGCCGATGCCCGCGCCGTCGTCGCGGCTGGAGGTCTCCATCTCCTCCAGCGGCGGCACCACCTCGATGCCCGAGGGCGGGATGAAGAGGGGTGTATGGCGACCCTGGATGACGATGCGCTGACCGAGCACCAGCTGCTTGGGTGAGCTCACCCCCCGGGGGGCGGCCCCGCTCTCGCCCTGGGCCTCGGTCTCGCCCGCGTCGATGACGGCGCTGGAGAGCCCCGCGGCCTCGGTCACCAGCCGGGCGTGGCGGCTACGCTCGTCCACGGCCCCCACCACCTCGACCAGCAGGTAATGGTTGCCGCCCAGCTTGTGGGCCTGGCGGACCTCGGCGCTCTGGCCGGGCCACAGGGGGAAGCCGCAGGGCCCCGGGATGATCTTGGTGCCGCCCAGGATCAGCTCTTTCTCCTTGTTGGCGCCGGGCACGAAGGCGCCGTTGGGCATCTCCTCGGTGCACTCGCCGCGCGGCGGGTTGGAGAGCACCACGTACTCGCCGTCCTTGACGACGATGAAGGGGCGGGCCTCCAGCTGGGGGGCCGGCTCCAGGCCACCGCGCTCGTTGGCGCGAACGATCCGGTCGTTGGCGCTCGGCGTGAACTCGGTCGGGCCGACGTGGGTGATCACCTCGCCGCTTGATTCGTTGATGGACCAGAGAAACGAGCGCCGCGGTACCGGGATTTTTTGCGGTCGGTTTTCCATGAACAGGGCCCCTCCAGACAGGTTGGGTGCAGAACGGTAGCACCGACCGCCGACCCTCGTGATCCCTGACCGCGCGGCCCGGGCGAGGTTGAGTCCGGGGCGAGAACGGGCTACCGAGCCCGCCATGAGCGTCGAGCTACGCACCGTCGAGGTGGGGCCAGAACTGAAGCGCGCCCCTGGCAAGCGCTTGCTCCGTGATTTCCTCGACCTTCCTTCCGTCATTTACCAGGACGACCCGAACTGGGTACGCCCCCTCGACTTCGATCTCACCGAGCGCCTGTCGCCGAAGAACCCCTTCTTTCTCCACGCGGAAGGGGCCCTGCTGGTGGCCTACCGGGACGGGAAGCCGGTGGGGCGCTGCACCGCCCAGATCGATCGGGAGCACCTGGCCCGCCACAAGGACGCCGCGGGCTTCTTCGGCTTCCTCGATACCATCGACGACCCGGAGGTGGCCCGGGCCCTCCTCGACGCCGCCGCCGGCTGGGTCAAGGCCCGCGGCATGGAGCGGCTCCGCGGCCCCATGAGCCTCAGCATCAACGAGGAGATCGGCTGCCTCGTCGACGGCTTCGCGACGCCCCCGATGATCCTGATGCCGCACCACCGCCCCTACCAGGGCGGCCTGATCGAGCAGGCGGGCCTCCGCAAGCTCAAGGATGTCTTTGCCTGGGGCTACCAGCCCGGCATTCTCTCTCCTCGCGCGCGCCGCGCGGCCGACGAGATCGAGAAGCTCCCCGAGGTCACCTGGCGCCACATCGACATGAAGAACCTCGAGGCCGACGTCCGCATCGGCATGGATATCTTCAACGATGCCTGGTCCGACAACTGGGGATTTGTGCCGCTGACCGAGCCCGAGCTCAAGAAGATGGCCAGCGACATGAAGCTGCTCCTCGACCCGAGGCTCACCCTCATCGTCTCCATCGACGGCGAGCCCGCCGGGATCTGCATCGCCCTCCCCGACCTCAACTCGCTCATCTACGACTTCAACGGCAAGCTCAGCCCCCTCAACGTCGCCCGCCTCCTCTGGCGCCTCAAGGGACTCAAGCCCAACCGCGCCCGGCTGGTGCTCCTGGGGCTGCGGCGCAAGCTGCGCCACGTCCGCAAGTACGCCGCCCTCTCCGCCTTCATGTACGCCAAGATCAACGACATCGGCCGCCAGATCCACATCCGCCAGGCCGAGCTCTCGTGGACCCTCGAGGACAACGGCCCCGTCAACGCCGGCATCCGCATGATGGGCGGCAAGGTCTACAAGACCTACCGCCTCTACGAGCGCGAACTGGGGTGATCCTGCCTCGACCCTGGTATACTGCGCCCCATGCGCAAGTACCGATGTACCGTCTGCAGCCACGTCTACGATCCAGCCGAGGGTGACCCGGCCTCGGGGGTCGCCCCGGGCACCCCCTTCGAGCAGCTCCCGGACGACTGGTACTGCCCCGAGTGCGGCGCCACCAAGGCCGACTTCGAGCCCATGGATTGACCGCCCCCACGCCAGGGTGGCACCTGCCCGCGGGTTGCGACATCGTAGCCCCCACCATGCGTCTCTTCTCCCTTCTCCTGGTCGCGGCCCTCGCGGGTTGCCAGTCCAGCAAGCCCAGCCCCGACCCTTCCTCGTCTACCCCCGTCACCACGACCACCGCGGCCGCACAGAAAAATACCGCCGCCCCCTCCGCTGCTCCCCCCGCGACCCAGGCCCAGCCTGCGCCCGGCGCCCCACTGGGTCAACCCGCACCCGACTTCGAGCTGACCGACCTGGACGGGAAGAAGCACAAGCTCTCGGACTACAAGGGCAAGCGGGTGGTCCTCGAGTGGTTCAACCCGGACTGCCCCTTCGTGAAGGCGTCCCACGAGAAGGGGAGCCTCCAGGAGTACGCGCGCAAGGCCACCGGGCAGGGGGTGGTGTGGCTGGCGATCAACTCCAGCGCCCCGGGCAAGCAGGGGCACGGGCCCGAGACCAACAAGCAGGGCAAGGAGAAGTACAAGCTGGCGCACCCGATCCTGTTCGATACGGACGGCAAGGTGGGCAAGGCCTACGGGGCCCAGCGCACCCCGCACATGTTCGTCATCGACGAGAAGGGCGTGCTGGTTTACCGGGGCGCCATCGACAATTCTCCGGATGGCGAGGGGCAATCGCCCCAGGGCGGCAAGCTGATCAACCACGTCGAGCAGGCGCTCGCGGATCTGGCCGCGGGCCGCGCCGTCCAGGTCCAGGAGACCAAGGCCTACGGCTGCGGCGTGAAGTACATGTTAGGGAGCGGAACGTTCGTCGGAGGGGGCGAGACGGAGCACGAAGAGGGCAGCGGCGAGCAGGTAACACCCCATGCCGACCAGGTAAGCGGCGCGCAGGCCGTGGTGGATGGCGATGTAGATGGCGACGCCGCTGCCGGCGACGCCGAAGAGGCCGTTGATGCCCCAGCTCCAGGCGACGAGGCGGCGCTCTTCCTGGAGGGCCGCCATGCCGAGGGGCAAGGGGCATCCGAGGAGCAACCCGAGGGGGGCGATGGCGAGGACCAGGCCGGCGGTGCGCACCGGGAGGGTGAAGCCGGTGAGCAGCGAGGCGAGGGGCTCGGCGGCGAGGAGGCCCACGAGCTGGATGGCCAGCAGCGCCGCGAAGAGGGCCGCCTTGCGGGCCCGGGGCAGGGCCGCGAGGCGCCGGGAGAGCAGGGCGCCGACGCCGGTGGACAGGAGCAAGGACGCGAGCACCGCCGCCAGGGAGAGCGTGGGGTTGCCCACGATGAGCACGCTCTGCTGGAGCAGCTTCATCTCGATGAGCATGAAACCCAGGCCCAGGCAGGCGAAGTAGAGGGTGGGCGCGCCGAGGCCCACCCGGCCGCCGACGCCGCGCCGCAGCAGCACCAGCAGGGGCGCCGCGAGGAAGGCCCCGATCAGCACGAAGATGGTGACCAGCGACTGGCGCAGCACCTGGACATCGCCGCCGGCCGGCTTCCCGTCGATGGCCCGGAGGAAGAAGTAGAACGGTCGGTCGTCCGAGTTGGGCTCCATGTCGAAGGGGAAGGAGGCGTAGGTGGCCTTCCGGTCTGCATCGGTGATCAACCGCGTGATCACCGGGTCGCCGCCGCGCCCCGGGGTGTACAGGTTGCCGAACTCCAGGCGCTTGCGGGCCTCCTCGATGACGGCGATCTCCGCGTCGGAGAACGGGGTCCGCCGGAGCATCACGTGGGTCAGCTCCCGGTGGCCAAAGTGGGGGCTCACCACCGACGTCACCAGCAGGTGCCGGCTCGGGTCCTGCACCCCGAGGCTGCGCAGCGCCTCCACCGCGATCCCGATGCCCTTGATCGCGTCGTACTCCGGCGAGTACCGCGCCCGCAGGAACGCCAGCACCCCGTCGTCCTTGGTGCGCGCCAGGTAGTCCCGGAACGCATCCACCGTGTACAGGTAATTCTCCGTGAGCGCGAAGGCCCCCGCCCCGGTGGCGGCCCCCGAATCCACCCACGTCACCGTCACCACGTCGTACTGCTCCCGGTCCCGCTTCACGTACGTCCGGGCGTTCTCGAACTGCACCCGCACGTCTGGCTGAAAATACGGCCGCCCCGAGTACTCCCCGAAGGTCTCGTTCACCAGCCGCCCCACCAGGGGGTTCACCTCGACCCCCACGATCGGCGCCTTGCCAAAGTAGCGGGCCATCAGCACATCGAAGCCGGCGCCGACGCCGAGCACCAGGGTGGAGCCGCGGGGCTTGAGCAGGTGCGGCAGGCTGCTCACGTCGTAGGAGAAGAAGTCCATCGCCTTCACGTCCCCGGGAAATTGCTGGATCTGGGTGCCCGCGACGCCCTCGATCAGCAGGTCGTACTGCTCCGGGTGCTTCTTCGTGTAGGTCTTGCTCAGGCCCCAGGTGTAGAAGTCGCCGCGCCGTACGATCACCCGGGAGAAGTCGTTCCATTCATCGGCCACCAGGCGGGTCAACCGGGTGTTGCGGATCACCGGCGGCTGGAAGAGCCCGGCCCCCCGGAGCCCCAGCGCCGTGGCGCCCACCAGCCCCAGCAACACCGCGCCCGCGAGCGCCGCCTGGCGCTGCCGCCCGGCGCTCGCCAGGAACAGGGAAGAGGCGAGGCCCGCGGCGAGGTAGATCAGGATCAGGGCCGCCGGCGCCGGCACCGCGTCCAGCAGGAAGACCGCCGCCACGCAGCCTGCCGCGGCGCCCAGCAGGTCGATGGCGTAGAAGATCCCGAACTCCCGGTGGTGCTCCTCGAAGATCACCGAGATCAGCACCCCGCCCAGGAAGAAGGGCGCGAACAGGGCGCCAAAGAGGGCCACGTAGGCGAGCTGCCCGGTGCTCCCCTCGGCGCCCATGGCCGGGTAAAAGCGCAGGTAAATGGCCGTGGAAGCGACGCCCACGAGCCCCAGGGCCCAGGCCAGCCGCCCGGCCCGGACCGGGGCCTCCAGGGGCACGTCTCCCCGCAGCGCGACCCAGAGCCCCCCTGCCCCGAGGCCGAGCATCGCCACGCTGATGCTCATGAACGCGAAGTAGTAGCCGATGGTGGCCGAGAAGAGGCGGGTGAGGGCGATCTCGGCCAGCAGCAAGGCTGCGGTGACGACGGCGAAGCCCGCGCGCAGCAGCGGGCTCCCGGAGGGAGAGGCA
>JALOQB010000012.1 GCA_025453595.1 Polyangiaceae bacterium | reverse complement strand
CGAGCGGACACCAAGGCTGACCAGGGAGGGCCGCTTCCTCCCCGGCGTGAACGCCGGGGGTCCCGCGGCTTAACCAAGACGATGAGGCCTTCTGCTGGACCGGAAGCAGGGGCGAACGTGGGGTCACGCTCCGGGGTTTTGCCGGAGGGCGGCGAGCTGAAGGCGAAGGGCCTCCAGCTCTTCCTCTGCTTTCCGTCGCCCTTCCTCGGCCTCCTTCCTCGCGAGGGCCTCGTGCTCGCGCTCGCGCTCTGCCCGCTCGCGCTCGCGCTCTGCCCGCTCGCGCTCCTGTTCGGCCTGTTCGCGCGCTGCTGCTTCGCGTCGGCGCTCGGCCTGCTGCCGCTCGGCCTGCTCTTTCCACCACGCTTCCCCCTCCTCCGGGGTCATCACGCGCTCGCGCCCCGCCTCGTCCGCGCTCAGCTCCAGCAGCTCCCCGTTCGCCACCAGCCACAGCTGCAGCACCTCGCTGAAGGCTGGACCGGGGCCTGCGTACACGCGCTTCATCGCCCCGTCCTCGCCACGCCGGTACACCTGGAGCAGCGCGGGGTTGGGGGCGGGGCTGCGGCCCGTGAGGGCGCCTGCGTCGAAGAGCACCAGCTCGGTGGTGCCCAGGGTGGCGTAGCGCTGCGGGGCCTCGTGGTAGTCCTTTCCCCAGTTGGAGCGGGACACCATCTCGAAGGCGAGAATGGGCGCGGGAACGCCGGGGAGGTAGGCGGGCCAGCTCTCGTCGATGGGCTCCCGGGGTTGACCGGGCAGGACGTAGAGATCGGGACGGACGCCGACGCGGTGATCGTCGGGGTCGAGGAGCATGCTCTGGTCGGTGCCGACGAACCAGTCGCGCCCCAGGACCCGGAGGCGACGCTCGACGGTGGGCCAGAGGTGACGGATGGCGAGGGTCTGGGGTCGAGAAGCGCTCACCAGGTGCTCCGGAGTGAGGTGCCAGCGAGAACGGTCGTCAGGGAGCCCCGGGAGGGCGACCTCGGGCCAGGCAGGGAAGGTGTCGAGGATGGCGGATGGGAGCGCCTGGGCGAGGGGAGAAAAGCGCGCCATGGCCTCGGAAGATAGCACGCGGGATGGCGCGGCGCCGGGCCGCCGTCGGGCCGCCGAGGCCGCGAGGAAATGGCTGATAGGGAAAAGCTATCAATGCTCGCCGCCGAAGAAGCGGGAGAAGGGCATGGCGACGGGGAGGCCGTCGAGGGCAACCTCCCAGAGGTGCTGGAGCAGGGGGAGGTCGGCGAGGCGCAGGAGGCCGCGTCGTTCGTAGGCGGGGAGTCCGGCGCGGAGGGTGGCCAGGATGTCGAGGCACTCGAGGGTGGCGCCCTCCATGCGCGCGATGGCCTCGGGCACCGGGAGGCCCTGCCCCAGCAGCTTGCCGAAGCGACCGGTGCGGCCGCCGTTGGTGGTGACGTCGAGGTCACCGACCCCGGGGAGCCAGGCGGCGCTGCGGGCCTCTCCGCCCAGGGCCTGGGCGATCTGCCCCATCTCCCAGGAGGCCTGGGCGAAGACCGCGGACTCGTAGTTGTGCATGGCGACGCTGCCGGCAGCCCCGCCCTTGCGCTCGTGGATCCCCAGGGCGAAGGCGATCCCCATGGCGTAGGCGTTCTTGAGGGCGGCGCAGGCCTCGACGCCCACCACGTCCTCGCTGGGGAAGACGTGGTAGTAGGGGCCGCGAAGCATCGCCGCGAGGGCGGTCAGCGTGGGGCGATGGCGCCCGGTCAGCACGACGCAGGTCTCGACGCGGCGGGCCAGCTCACCCGCGATGCAGGGGCCTCCGATGGCGGCGGCATGCACCCCCAGCTCGGCGCTCACCAGATCGGGGAAGGTCAGCAGGTGATCGTCGACGCGGTGGAGCCCCTTGGTGATCAGAAAAATAGGCCACCGGGAGGCCGCAAAGGGCCGCAGGTGCTCGATGGCCCAGCCCACCCCCTGGGAGTTCACCCCCAGCGCCACCGCGTCGGCCCCCACGAGCGCCTCGTCCAGCTGCTCGTGCTGCATCGGCCGGATCGCCCCGGGCAGCGGCAGCTTCATCTTCGGGTGCTCGCCGGTCGCCTTCAGGTGCTCGATGATCGCCCGGTCCAGGTGCGTCCCGACCAGACGCACCTCGTGCCCTCGATCCACCAGCGGCAGCGCCAGCGCGCTGCCCATCATCCCTGCTCCCAGGATCACCACCGTCGCCATGGCGGCGCATCCTACCCCCTCGTCTCGCCGTTTCCACCGCTCGCCGTGAAGCTTGGCGGAAGGTTCACGCAAGGAACCCGCCGCCGTGCGGCTGTACACCGGGAGGCATGAGCCCCTCCCTTCCCTCTGGTCTCGCTTCTCCTGCTGTGCTCCCCCGTCCCGCTCGCCGCTCGGCCCGGGGGGCGCTCTGGCTCGGTCTGGTGCTGGCGACCCTCGGCGCAGCCTGCAGCTCCAGCAGCGGCAGTTCGGGCGGATCCGGCGGTTCGGGCGGATCCGGCAGCGCGGTCACCACCGCCCTCTTTGGTGTCGTGAAGGACACCGGTGGGGCGCCGGTGGCGGGCGCGAAGGTGCAGGCCGGTGGGGCGACCGCGACGACGGATGCAGGCGGTAAGTTCCAGATGGCCGCGGGGGCGGGGCCGGCGGTGGTGCGGGTGGAGGCGGCGGGGTTTGCGCCGACGAGCCTGCGGGTCGAGGTGCACGGGGGCCACGCGAGCGCGGTGAACGTGAGGCTGCTGCGGGAGACGCCGCCGGTGCCGCTGGACGCGACGGCGGGCGGGGTGGTGGAGGGGCCCCGTGGGGCGAAGCTGGAGGCTCCGGCGGGGGCCTTCGTGGATCCGTCGGGGAAGGGGGTGAGCGGCGAGGTGCAGGTGTCGCTGACGCCGCTGGATCCGAGCGATCGCGCGCAGCGAGGGGCCGCACCGGGGGATTTCTCGGCGCGCTCGGCGGGGGGAGCGGTGGTGATGCTGGAGTCCTTCGGGATGATGGACATCTCGGTGCGGCAGGGGGATGTGCCGCTGAACATCGCGCCGGGGAAGGCGGTGAAGGTGCGGATCCCGGCGCCAGCATCGGGGGAGACGCCGGCGACGATGCCGCTGTGGAGCTTCGATCTGGCGACGGGGCAGTGGGTCGAGGAGGGGACCGTGGCCCTGGACGCGGAGGCGCGGGTCTACGAGGCGTCGCTGCCGCACCTGTCGTACTGGAACGCGGACCTGCCGCTGGAGGCGACCTGCATCACCGGCGTGGTGAAGGACACCGGGGGGGCCGTGCTGCCAGGGGCCCGGGTGAACGCCCAGGGGGTGGATTACACGGGGGATTCGTCGGCGACCGCGGGGGTGGACGGGCGGTTTTACCTGGCGGTGCGCCGCTCGTCGCAGGTCGACGTGCTGGCGATCCACCAGGACGGTGGCGGGCAGGAGCGGCGCGTGCAGTCAGGGGCGGAGGGGACCAGCGTGCCCCCAACACCCGGCGACCCGCGGTGCCTGGACGTGGGCGAGTGGGCGGTCCAGAAGGGGACCGTCTCGCTGGTGGGCAAGGGGCCCGTGAGCTGCAACGGGTACGCGAACCCGCTGGCCACCTGCCAGCCCGGCGTCATGCCCCTCTTCGATTGCTTCAAGCCCGAGGGGACATGCAAGCAGAAGAATGTATTCGAGGTCGAGTACGCCAACGGCGCGGCCCTCAAGACCGATATCAATGCGGGTTCGTCCTCGGTTGTTCAGACGTACCTCGGGCCTGGCGGCGTGCTCTGCGGCACCGCCACCACGCAGGTCGGCGCGTCCTCGGGGGAGACCACCTCGGCGGTCATCACCTACAAGCTGCCGGGTGGCGCCGAGGTCGCGGTCCCGGTGACGACCTACGGCGACGGGGAGCGCTTCGAGATGACGTGCCAGAACGGCTCCAAGCTCGATCTCCAGGGCGAGGAGCTGCGCCAGTGGGAGGCCTGCAGTGGCGGGGGCGGAGGCGATGAGTGCGAGCCGCCGGCGGGGCTCCCCAGCGGCTCTGCTTGCACGCAGAACAACGAGTGCCAGGAGGGGGCGTTGTGCTGCGATTTTGGCCCCGCCGGCAAGCTCTGCCAGAGCGCCAACCTGTGCATCGGCGGCGATGCCTGCCAGGTCGACGCCGACTGCAAGGACGCCTCGCTGATCTGCTGCCTCGAGCCCCAGCTCGGGGGCGGCGCGTACGGCGGCAACCGGTGCCAGACGGAGGCCGCCTGCTACAGCAACGGCAAGTGCAAGACCGACGCCCAGTGCCAGGCCGGTGAGAGCTGCTGCGGGGGGCTCTGCGAGCAGAGGCCGACCTGCGACGGCGAGTGCAGCGTCGACGGCGACTGCGGCGGCGCTGGCAAGGTGTGCTGCGGGACGTCCCCGGATCGGTTCTGCACCGAGGCCGAGCTCTGTTACGGGGGCCAGACCTGCAGCGTCGACGGCGACTGCGGCGGCGGGCTGCGGTGCTGCGGCGCCGAGGGCGACAGGACCTGCAAGACCGAGCAGGCCTGCTTCGAGGGCAAGCTCTGCCAGCAGAGCAGCGAGTGTGGCCCCCTCGACTGCTGCGAGTCGCCCTTTGCGCCAGGCACCAAGATGTGCGCCACCGCCGCCGGGTGCCTCACCGGCAAGCCTTGCCAGGCCGACGCCGAGTGCCCGGCCCCGGGGTTCACCTGCTGCGAGGGGCTGGGCGGCTCGGGCCCCATCTGCGCCGAGGCCCTGACCTGCTACCTGGGGCAACCCTGCGAGCAGGCAAGCGACTGCAAGGCGCCCGGCCTGACCTGCTGCAACCTGGAGGGCTCTGGCCAGTTCTGCCTGGAGCAGTCCGGCTGCCCCAACTGAACTGCGCTCACGGCGCCGCGCTGGGGAGCGCCCCGGGGAGCTTGCGATCGTTGCCGGCCAGCAGATCCCGGGCGATCTGCAGCTCCATGAGGTCGAGGGTCGGGGCCTGGATGATCTGCCGCAGGCTGGCCTCGGCGTCCCCGGTCTTGCCGGCGCTGCGCCGGGCCAGGGCCAGGTAGAAGGTCGCCTCGGTCCGCTGGCCCGGGGTCTTCGCGGCGCTCGCGAGCCCCTCGTCGTTGAGCTTGCCTCCGGCCCACGCCGCCAGCCGCCCGGACCAGCGGGAGCCCTGCTCGACGCTCTCGAGCAGCTTGCTGGCGGTGCCATCCGGGCGCGCCCCCAGCTCACGCTCCAGGAGCTGGAGCCACACCCCCAGGTACACCAGCTCGTCGTCCCGCAGCTGCACCCCGAAGGTCTCCTGGCCGACGCTCCTGGCCAGCTTCAGATCCTTCGCGACGTAGGCACGCGCCATGGTCTCCAGGGCGGTGACCGCGAACTGCCGGGCGTCCCCCCGGGACAGCTGCATCGCCCGGTCCGACGCCCGCCGGGCCCCCGCCTCTTCGCCCAGCCGATCCAGGACCCGCGCCAGCAGCCGCTCGGCCCGCGCCAGCTGCAGACCGGAGGCGCCCTGGCGCGCGCTCAGCACCACCTGGTACGCCTTGAGCGCGTCCTCCCGGGCCCGGTCCCGCGAGTTTTGATCGCGGCGCAGATCGGAGGCCAGCAGCAGCGCATCCGCCTTCAGCAGCGGGTCGCGCTGCGCGTCCGGGGAGCGCTCCATCTGCTCGGTGTGTTCGAGGGCTCCCGGCAGGTTCCCGAGCTGCCGATCGATCTCGGCCAGGGTGCGCCAGGTCAGGGCGCTGGGCTCCTCCCGGGCGCTCTGCGCCAGCAGCTCGCGGGCCGCCCCCAGCTCGCCAGCGCGCCCCTCGATGCCCGCCGCCAGGAAGCGGATCTGGGCGGGGGAGGGTCGAACTTTACCCTTGAGGGAAGGTTGCTCGGCGAGCTCGAGGAGGGGGCGTGCGGCGGCGAAGGTGCGGCGAGCGCTGGCGGGGTCGTCGGCCTCTTCCTCGCCGAGGAGGGCGCGGAGGAGGAGCTCGGCGTACTGGGAGAGGACGCGCGGGTCCGGGTGCTTGCGAGCGGGTTCGAGGAGGACGGAGGCGGCGACCTCGGGCATGCCCTGGGCGATGAGGGAGGAGGCGAGGTAGAAGCCGATGTCGACGCTGGAGGGGTCGCGGCGGTAGAGGTCCGAGGCGACGCGGAAGGCGGCGGCCTGGACGAGGGCGCGATCGACGGCGGTCTCCTCGTCGCGCTGCTGGGCGCGGACGAGGAGGTCAAGGATCTCACGCCAGGCGTCCGGGTCGTCCTCGCGGGCGGCGGCGTTGAGGCGCTGGGCGAGCCCGGGGGGAGCGATCTGGCGGAAGGGGGAGGCGTCGAGGCCCTGGGCGGCGGCGCCGATGTCGCCGTGGCGCAGCAGGAGGGCCATGAGGGTGGCGGCGCCGGAGGAGATGGAGCGGACGCCCTCGACCATCTCCTCGCGGCGGAGCGGGGCCTTGGGAGAGGAGCGGTACTGGGACTGGAAGACGAGACCGGCGTCGACCCAGCGCTGGACGGCGACGCGAGCCTCCTGGAGGGCCTCGTCGGTGGGCTCAAGGAGGGCCCGCGCGACCGCGCGGCGCTGCACCATGCCGGCCGCCTCGGTGGGGCCGACCCCTGGTTTTTCCCCCTGCTCGGCGACCCATCGCTGGAGCGCTTCGAGATGCTCCTGGAGGTCGCGCTGGGCCGGGTGGTTGTCGGGCAAGGCGCTGCGTCGGAGCTGGTAGAGGGCCTGGGCGCGGCCCTCGTCGCCGGTGGCGGCGATGGCATCGGCGGCGAGGGCGAGGGCCTGCTCCCCGGGGCCCTGGAGCATCTGGGGGCGGTACTCCCCGGCGCGGATCAGGTAGAGCCCACCGAGGACGGTGTTGAGGCCGCGCTCCGTCTGGCGGGCCTTGAGCCGCTCGACGGCGTGCTGCATCTGGCGCTGGACGACGCCCGCCAGCAGGGCCTGGCGCTGGGCGGTGGGGGTTCCCTGCCGGAGCAGGGATTCGGCGGCGCGGGCGAAGGCATCCTCGCTGATGGCCTCGGGCTCGACCGGGCCCGCCGGGGGGCGAGGCGGTGGCGGCAGAGGAGGCGGGGTGTTGCTGAGGTTGCACCCGGTCGAGAGGGCGAGCACTCCGGCCAGCGAGAGGAGGCGGCGGGGCAGGCCCGGGAGCGTGAGGAGCGGCATCGGGGCGTAGCTTAGCCCGGATCCGCCCTTCAGGCTGGCTTGAGCTTCTCGCCTTCGTCGGCGGGAGATTCGTCGGTGCTGGCCTCGGGGGCGGCCTCGGGGGTGGCCTCCGGGGTGGCCTCGGCCTTGGCCTTCTTCTTCTTGCGCTTCTTCGGCCGGGGGGCCTCCTCCTCGGCAGCGGGGGCCTCGTCTCCGGGGAGCTCGAGGGCCATGGCGCGCTCCGGGTGGGCCTTGGCGGCGTCCGAGAAGGTGTTGTACGCGAAGGCGGCGGCCAGGCCGGTCAGCAGGGCGACCCACTGGGACGTCGACAGCCGCACCAGCACCTGCTCGGCGAAGCCCGGCGGACGCAGCGCCAGGAACAGACCGAGGGCGGGCAGCAAGGCCACCGCCTGGGTGGCGAGGCGCAGGGGCTTGAGCTCGATGGCCCGGGCGATGAAGAAGATGTAGGCGAGGCCCAGCAGCAGCAGGCCACCGGGGACCAGCAGGTGCTCGGCCATCTGGGGGCCGTACTCCCCGCGCTCGGCGTCATCGCGCAGGATCTCGAGGCTGTAGCGGCAGAAGCCGTAGGCGAAGGTGAAGAGCAGGAAGACCTGGCCGCGGAACTTCTGGTGCTTGCGCTGCAGCATCACCAGGGCAAAAAGCGAGAGCCCCACCAGGGACTCGTAGATCTGCGTGGGGTGTACAGGGAGCGAGCTGGACGCGTCGCCGGCCACCAGGTGTCGCTCGACGTGGGCGACCCAGGCAGGGGAGCCGGTGCCCTTGTCCAGCGTCCCCTCGGGCCAGTGGGGGAAGGTGCCGAGGCGCTTCAGCACCCCCGGCGCCGTGTCCGAGAGCCGCTTGCCGTAGTCGCAGCCGAAGAGGTAACAGCCCACGCGGGTGATCATCAGCCCGGTCGCCAGGCTGGGGACCGCGACGTCAGCCCAGGGCAGCAGGGGCAGCTTCTTGCGCTTGAGGTAGAGCCAGCTCCCCAGGAAGCCGCCGAGAAAACCGCCGTAAGCGACGAGCCCGCCGCGGCGCAGCGCGAAGATATCGGCGAGGGACTTGAACTCGTCCGGGTTGGTCACCACGTAGAGCACGCGCGAGCCCAGGATCGCCATCAACGCCGTGAACACGTAGTTGTTGGCCATCTCCTCCTGCGGCAGCCCGTCTCGCTTGGCGAGGCCCAGCGTCAGGTACCAGCCGACCACGATCGACAGCCCCAGCATGACGCCGTAGCTGTAGATGGGGATGCTGGTGATCTTGCCCAGCAGGGGTAGCTCCCAGCCGGGGAAGGGGATGCGAAACAAGATGGGATGCATGAGGCAAGCCCACTACCATCGCACTCACCGACGGCAAGCTTTGAAACGTTTCCTGGTGCCGTGAGAGCGGCAGGGGTATCACCTTCTCTCGTGGTACACGGTAGCCTCACCGGTTCCCCGCCGTATGCACCCTAGCGCGCGGCTAGGAAACGGCGGTCGCGCCGTTGTCTCAGCTCCTAGCCGCGCGCTAGGGTGCATACGGCGAAGGGAACCAAGAAAAGGCTACCTTGGGAAGACTGTGCAGGGAAGAAGACCAGGACGGCGCAACGCCGCCCCTGCGCTCAGGGCGCGGAGGCTGGTACATTCGTCACACTCACAGCACCAGGAAACGTTTCAAAGAGCAGGAAGGGGTGACCCCTTCCGTCGTGAGGACAAGAGATAACGCACGACCCGGCGGGGACGCAAGTCCGAAATGGACCGCTTGACCTCCCGAGGGGGCTGGGGCTTCGGTGCGGCCATGAGGAATGGCGCGGACCAGCGGCGCGACCCCTGGGATCTGCTGAAGCTGGGGGCCCCGGGGCTGACGGCCTCGTTCTGGGGCGGGGTAGGGCTGTTCACGCTGGCCTTCTTCGTGACGCCGTACCTGCCGCTCATCGACTACCACCAGCACGTGGCGCTGGCGGCGATCATGCACCGGCTCTTCGACGCCAGCGCCCCGGAGCATGCGCTCTACGAGGTGAACTACATCACCTACAACGGGGGCTTTCACGTGCTGGTGGCGCTGCTCTCGTACGTGATGAAGCCCGAGCATGCGGGGCGCGTGGTGATGGCTCTGTACCCGTCGCTGCTGGCGCTGGCGGCCCTCGCCGTGGCCCGGGAGGCGGACCGACCTCGCTGGTACGCCTGCCTGGCGCTGCCCATCACCTACAGCCGCGGGATGGCGTGGGGGTTCGCCAACTGGAACCTCACCTTCCCGGTGGCGCTCCTGGGGATCACCTGGTTCCTGCGGTACCAGCGGGGCGAGCGCGCCATGCTGCCGCGGCTGCTGCTCTGCTCCTGCTTCTGCGCCTACGGCCACGTGCTGGCGATGCTGTGCCTCTGCTTCGGCCTCGGCGTCATCCAGCTCTCGCGGCTTCGAGACCTGGGGCCCACCTGGGGGGCGCGGCTGAGCAAGCTGATCGCCACGCCGCTGCCGGTGATGCCCGGCATCCTCTGGAGCGTCTTCGTCTTCCGTTACCAGACCACCTCGTCCTTCTCCAACTGGGAAGAATCCTCCTTCGAGGGCCTCGACGATCCCCTCTGGTACAAGCTGCGCCACCTGCTCTCCATGAGCGTGGGGAACACCTACGACCTGTCGGACAACATCCTGCTGGGCCTGGCCCTGCTGGTGGCGCTGGTGCTCACCTACGCAGGGGCCCCCGAGCCTCGCTCCTCCGAGGACCAGGCGCGCCTCGACCTGCGGGCCATCCGCTGGCTCTTTCTCGCGTTTCTGGGCTGCTACCTGCTGATCCCCAAGGTCTTCGTCGCCACCTGGTTTGTCTACGAGCGCTTCCCCTCGCTGGCGATGGTCTTCCTGGTGGGCGCGATCCCCCTGCGCCTGATGCCGCACCGCGAGGAGCTCCAGGCGGTGGCCGCCGGGCTCGGGGTCGCCGCCGGGGCCAACACCGCGCGCCTCTGGTCCACGATGGGCGGCGCCCAGGATGCCTCGGCCATCCTCGACGCCATCCCCCCGGAGCGGAAGGTCATCGCTGTCACCTACGAGCCCGCCGCCGACCGTATCTCGCGGGAGGTGTACGTCCACCTGCTCGCGGTCTACCAGGCGCGTCGCCCGGGCCAGATCGCCTACACCTTCACCAAGTTCGAGAGCATGCCGGTCCACTACCGCCGCGGCAAGGCCCTGCCCCCGGGCCCCGGCGGCTTCGAGTGGGACGCCAGCAAGGTCGATTTTCATGCCCCCTGGACCCACGCCTACGACACCGTGCTGGTCCGGGCCCCCGCCTCCTACGAGGACCCCACCCGCCTCGTCTTCAAGGAGCAGTCCTACCGGGTCCGCCTGCTGGCCCACCAGGGTCGCTTCTGGCTCTACGACACCCGGGCCCTGGCCGAGCCCCCCCCGCTCTCTTTCCCCCGGGCCCCCGAAGACCCCTAGCCCCCCGGGCCCCCGGGCATGCTAAGGGATTCCCCCGCAGTGCAACGAAGTTCCGAGAGCCAGTGGCGCCTCGCGGCGCTCATCTACCTTGCCCTCTCCCTGCTCGCCCTTGGCTTGACCCTGGTCGTGCGCGAGGGCCGCCCCCTCGAACACCCGGCCCCCTGGCTCCTCCTCTCGCTGTCGCAGGCGCTCTCCCTCAGCGCCCTCCTCGGCGCCCTCTTCGCCGCCGCGGTCGTCCTCTCGACCCGGGTGTTCGTGGCCCATTTTGCCTGGGCCCGTCGCCTCCAGGATGAACTCAGCCCCTTCGCCCGGGGCCTCGGCGTCGGCCCGGTGCTCCTGCTGGCCCTGCTCTCCAGCGCCGCCGAAGAGCTCTTCTTCCGCGCCCTCCTCGAGCCTGCCCTGGGCCTTGTCCTCTCCAGCCTCCTCTTCGGCCTCGCCCACCAGGCCCGGGGCCAGGTCCGCTGGATCTGGTCCCTCTGGGCCGCCGCCGTCGGCCTTGGCCTGGGCCTGATCTTCCGCCTCAGCGGCTCCCTCGTCGGGCCGCTGCTGGCCCACGCCTCGGTCAACGCCATCAACCTGCTCTTCCTCCGCGACAGCCCCCTGCCCGCCGGCGCCCGCCGCGCGCCCCTGCGCTGAGCCCCGCATGCTCGACTGCCCCCACGCCGAGGTCTGCCCCGGCTGTCCCCTGCTCGCTCTGCCCCTCCCCGAGCAGCTCCAGCGCAAGCACCAGCGCCTCTCCCTCGCCTTCGCCCCCTTCCACGAGCTCGCCTCGGCGACCATCGAGCCCGTCGTCCCCGCCTCCCCCGTCGAGGCCTACCGCACCCGCGCCAAGTGGGTCGTCGGCCCCGACGGCGCCCTCGGCCTCTTCGCCCCTGGCTCCGACCACCAGGTCCTCGACCTGCCCGGGTGCCGCGTCCTCGCTCCCCCTCTGCTCCGCGTCGCCCAGCTCGTCCGCGACGCCCTCGCCGCCCCCGGCTGGCTCCGCGAGCACCTCCGCGCCATCGACCTCCGCGAGATCCACTCCCCTCGCCGCAGCGGCGTCCTCCTCACCCTCGTCGTCCCTCTCCAGAACCCTCCTCCCCTCGACGACGCCCGCCGCGCCGCCCAGGCCCTCGCCTCCCCCGAGCTCCTCGCCGTCGCCCTCAACCTCGTTCGACCCGGCGCACCCCAGATCCTTGGTCCTCAAACCATCCCCCTCCTCGGGCCCTCCCTCTTCGAGGATTCCCTCGGCTCCGCCCGCGTCCTCGCCACCTTCGGCGCCTTCGTCCAGGCCCACCGCGGCCAGGCCACCGCCCTCCAGCAGGCCATCGCCGACGAGGCCCGCGGGCCCGTCCTGGAGCTGTATGGAGGTTCCGGGTTCCTCGGGCTCGCCATCGCGGCCCGCGGCGTCCCGGTGGACAGCGTCGAGGCCTTCGAGCCGGCGTCGCGGGCCGCGGGCGAGGCGGCGTCGCGGGCCCGGGTCCCGCTGCGGGCGCTGACCGGGGACGCGGCCGAGGTGCTCCGGGCGCTCCCGCAAGAGCGACGGGCTTACGACCTGGTCGTGGCGAACCCGCCGCGGCGCGGGCTCCCCCCCCCCGTGCGGGAGGCGCTGGCGGCGCTGGGCCCCCGGGCCATTGCCTACATGTCCTGCGAGCCCCGGACCCTGGCCCGGGACCTGGCCCACCTGGCGCGGCTGGGCTACGCCCCGCTCCGGGTGCGACCCCACGACATGATGCCCCAGACCGGCGAGGTCGAGACGCTGGTGCTCCTGGAGCGACGCCCCCCGGCGGCGCCGAGGCTGCTGGGGGAAGGGGAGGCGTGGCTTTGCTTCGAGAAGCCGCCGCACGAGGCGGTGGGCTCGCTGCAGGCCCGGGTGCGCGGGCTGCCCGGCCTGGGCGGGGTAACGGCCCTGTCGCGGCTGGATCGGGACGTGAGCGGCCCCTGCTTCTTCCTGCGGGAGGGGGCCCCGGCGGGGCAGACGGCAAGGACCCGGTGGCGGGCCTGGGTCCGCGGGGTGACCCACCGGACCGGGGCCCTGGGCGACGGCGCCCGGTACCGGCGCATCGAGGTCCGCGGAGGGCACTCCGAGCTCGACCTCGACCTCCCGGAGGGCACCCTGGGGGCAGCCCGCAAGCGGCTGGCGGCCCTGGGCCACCCGGTGCTCGGGGATGCGCGCTTCGGACATGAGCCCACCAACCGGTATTTTTACGAGACAAGCGGCCTCGACCGTCCCTGCCTCCACGGGGTCTCCGGGGCCATCGAGGGGGTCGTCGAGGGGGTCCCGTGCCCGTGGCCTGCGGATCTGATCCTGCCGGACGGGCCGGAGCCGGGTAAAGTGAGCGTTCGCCCATGACACCGCACGAAGATCGACCGCGCGTTCTGGTCGTCGATGACGAGAAACTGATCCGGGACATCCTCGCCGATTTCCTGGGCATGGAGGGCTACATCGTCCGGACCGCGGAGGACGGGGCCGCGGCCATCGCCGAGCTGAACCGCGCCCACTACGACCTGGTGATCAGCGACATGAAGATGCCGCGCATGGGGGGCATCGAGCTGCTCGACCAGCTGGGCCGGGTGGCGCCCCACGTGGTCACGGTGATCATGACCGGCTTCGGCACCGTCGAGACGGCGATCGACGCGATGAAGCGGGGGGCCTACGACTACATCCTCAAGCCCTTCAAGGTCGAGGAGGTCATCCGGGTCGTGCAGCACGGCCTGGAGAAGCAGCGGCTGGCCGCCGAGAACATGCGGCTGAAAGAGGCGCTCTCGCTCCACAAGGTGAGCGAGGCCATCGCCGCGAGCCTCAGCCTGGAGGAGGTGCTGGCCACGGTGGCAGACAGCGCCTTCGCCGAGCTGGGGGCCGACTGGATCTCCACCTGGCTCGAGGACGGGCAGGGCACCTTCTGCGAGCGCCAGCACATCGTCCGGGCGGGCCTGGACGCGCCGGCGGACCTGTCGATCTCGATCGTGGGCGAGGTGGAGCAGGGGGCCGCCGCGGGGCTCTCGGTGCCGACGCTCATCGACCAGCTCAAGGCGGTGCCTGCCCCCTCGGGCTTCGGCCACCTCGACCCCGGGGCCTTCGTTCGCCACTTCGCCCACGAGGCCACCCTCCTCGAGCAGGGGATCCGCTCCCTCCGCTTCTTCTCCCTCACCCCGGCCCTCCCGCCGCTGTCGCTCATGGCGGTGCCGCTCCGCATGAAGCAGCGGCTCCTCGGCTGGATCGCCGTCGCCACCTTCACCCGCAACCGCCGCTTCGACGGGGGGCAATACAAGCTGCTCCAGCTCATCGGCTCCCGCGCGGCCGCCTCCATCGAGAACGCTCGCCTCTACGAGGACCTGCAGGCCACCTTCCAGCAGACCATCGAGGGCCTCGCCAAGGCCATCGACAAGATGGACCGCTACACCGCCGGCCACTCGGACCGGGTCTCGATGTACGCCGGCGTCCTGGCACGGCGCCTGGGCCTGTCGTCCGACATGGTGACCATCGTGCAGCACGCCGCCCTCATGCACGACATCGGCAAGATCGGCTGCGTGCTCAACCTCAACAAACCCGGCAAGCTCTCCCAGGAAGACTACGAGACCTTCAAGAAGCACCCGGGCTTCGGCCGCGACATCCTCGAGCCCATCAAGTTCCTCAACCCCCTCGTCCCGGGGGTGCATTTTCACCACGAGATGTGGAACGGCAAGGGGTACCCCCTCGGCCTCCAGGGCAACGACATCCCCCTCATCGCCCGCATCATCTCCATCGCCGACACCTACGACGCCATGACCAGCGACCGGGCCTACCGCCGCGCGCTCCCCCACGACGTCGCCGTCGCCGAGATCGAGCGCTGCGCCGGCTCCCAGCTCGACCCCGAGGTGGCCCAGCTCTTTGTCGAGGTCATCGAAGAGTTCCGCGAGGAGCGGGCCTCGCGCGGCGAATTCATCCCCGAATGACCGCGCCACGCCCTGCCCGCGCCGCCTGGCTCGGACGCCGCCGCTACGGCCCCGTCCATGACCTCCAGCTCCGCCTCCAGGAGGCCCGCGCCGCCGACCTCGTCCCCGACACCCTCCTGCTCCTCGAGCACGAGCCCGTCGCCACCCTGGGCCGCAAGGCCGACCCCGCCCACCTCCGCCTCTCCCCCGAGCTCCTCCGCGCCCGCGGCGTCGAGGTCTTCGAGACCGGCCGCGGCGGCGACGTCACCTTCCACGGCCCCGGTCAGCTGGTCGCTTACCCCATCCTCGACCTCAAGCCTGACCGCTGCGACGTCCGCCGCTACGTCCGCGACCTCGGCCACATCATGCGCTCGCTCCTCGCCCTCCACGGCCTCGAAGGCGCCATGCTCGACGGGGCTCACCTGGGGGTCTGGGTTGACCTTGCCTCGCCCCGGCGCTGGCCCGGCGAGGACGAGGCGATGCTGCCGGCCAAGATCGGGGCCATCGGGGTCCGCATGTCCCGCTGGGTGACGATGCACGGGTTCGCGCTGAACAGCAGCACGGACCTCGACCTGTTCGCGGGCTCGGTGGTCCCTTGCGGCATTGCCGACCGGGGCATCACCTCGCTGGCGGCGCTGCTGGACGCCCCGCCCCCGGCCCCGCAGGCCCTGGCGCTGGCCTCGCTGCCGTACTTCGCCTCGGTGTTTGCCCTGGTCATCGAGCCCCTGCTTGACCTCTCCGCGCTCCCGGACGACGCCCTGCCGTCCCTCCTGCTGCCCCCCGAGAATTCCCCGTGAACGAGGCCAACAAGAACCTGCTCACCCGGTTCGCGACCGCGGTGGTGATGGTCCCGCTGATGCTGGCGATGCTGTACCTGGCGCCGCCCATCGTCTTCTTCCTGTTCGTGCTGCTGGCGACGGTGGTGGGGGCGGTCGAGTTCTTCAAGATGACCCACCCGGGCGACAGCGCGGCCCAGGGGGTCGGGGTGGTGACCAGCGTCGGCGTGTCGCTGGTGCTCTACTTCCTCCTCGATGACCCCCGGGCCCTGCTCGCGGTGGCCCTCGGCGTGCCGATGATCGCCATCCTGACCCCGCTCTGGCGCCTCGGCGACATCGAGACCGCGGCCCTCCGCACCTGCGCCGGCGCCTTCGGTCCTCTCTGGCTCGGCGGCCTCACGCTCCTGCCCCGCATGCTCAAGGAGCACGGCGCTCCCAGGGGGGCAGGGCTCATCATCCTCACCCTCGCCATCGGCTGGATCGCCGACACCGCCGGGTACTTCGCTGGCCGCTTCCTCGGCAAGCACAAGCTCTACCCGGCGGTCAGCCCCAAGAAGACCGTCGAGGGCGCCATCGGCGCGGTCCTCGGCGCCACCCTCAGCCCGGTCGTCGCCCACTTCACCGTCCTGCCCTCGCTCCCCCTGGTCCCCGGCATCGTCCTCGGCCTCGTCGCCGGCACCGTCGGCCAGCTCGGTGACCTGGGCGAGTCCCTCCTCAAGCGCTCCACCGGCATCAAGGACTCCGGCGCCATCGTCCCCGGCCACGGCGGCATCCTCGACCGCGTCGACGCCGTGCTCCTCGTCAGCGTCTTCGTCTACCTGTTCTCCCGCTTCCTCATGGCCTGAGCCGGCCCCGGGCGTTCTCTCTTGCCGGCGGGGCGCCCTGCTCTACGCTGCCCCCCGTGCCTCGCCTCGCCTCCCTCGCCCCCCTCGCCCTCCCGCTCCTCCTCGCCTGCTCCTCCGACCCCGACCCCTCGAACCCCCAGGGCGCCGCAGGGATATCCGGAAGCTCCGGACAGAGCGGCTCCCCGGGGGCCGGCGGCTCGGGCGCCGGTGGTGAGGCGGGGAACGGCGGCGCGGCCGGGAGCGGCGCGGCCGGTGCCGGGGCAGTATCCGGAAGTTCCGGACAGGCAGGCGCCGGTGGGGCCGGCGCCGGAGGCGCGGGGGGCAGCGGCGAGGCGGGGGCCGGGGCAGGGGGCAGCGGGGCAGGGGGCGGCGGGGCAGGAGGGGCCGGCGCTGGCGGCGGTGCCGGTGGGGTGGCCGCGGAGGGGGCCTTTGATCCGGATCCTTTTGGCGGGGCCCGCCCGGCGTCGCTCTACGTGCCTGGTGGGTACAAGCCCGGCGAGGCGCTGCCGCTGGTGGTGCTGCTCCACGGGTACGGGGCTTCCGGATCCATCCAGGAGATCCTGTTCGGGCTGCGCAAGGTGGCAGACGAGCGGAAGTTCTTCTACATCCACCCCGATGGCACCTTCGACGGGACGGGCAAGCGCCACTGGAACGCCACCGACGCCTGCTGCGGCTTTGGCCTGTCGAAGGCCGACGACGTGGGGTACCTGACCGGGTTGCTGGACGAGATCGAGAAGCGTTACCCGGTGGACCCCCGGCGGGTGTTCTTTGTGGGGCACTCGAACGGGGGCTTCATGTCGTACCGGATGGCCTGCGAGCTGGGGGGGCGAGTGGCGGGGGTGGCGAGCCTGGCTGGCGCGACCTTCGACAAGGTCGAGGCCTGCGCCCCCAAGGCCCCGGTCACGGTGGTGCAGATCCACGGCACGGCAGACGAGACGGTGCTCTACCAGGGGGGCATGTTCTTCGGTCAACCCTACCCTTCCGCGGCCAAGACCGCGGCGCTGTGGGCGGGCTACAACGGCTGTTCCCCTGACACCAGCGAGGCCCCCGCGGTGGATGTCGAGCCCTCGATCAGCGGCGCCGAGACCACGGTGCTGGCGCACCAGGGCTGCAAGGCTGGCTCCGCGGTGCAGCTCTGGAGCATCCAGGGGGGCAAGCACATCCCCGCGCTGTCCGACGGCTTCCGCTTCGGTGTGATCGACTTCCTGCTGGCGCACCCGCTCCCCTGAACCCCTACCCCTGGCGGTGGCCCCGACCTTGCAGGTGCATCGGGAGAACACCTCGGGTCTTTCCCGGGCGAAGCCCCCCAGGGGTGCGGTTACACCAAGAGGCAGGAGAGCTGGGAGCATGGAAGTCCGTTCGGGTCACATCCTCATCATCGACGACGAGGCGCCTGTGCTCAGCCTGCTGCGTCGGGTGCTTGAGCCCGAGTTCGAGGTGAAGACAACGGTGCAGGCAGAACAGGCCCTCGGCTGGCTCCAGGAAGGGCAGCGTTTCGACGCCATCCTGTGCGACCTGATGATGCCAGCCTGCGACGGTATCTCGTTTTACCGGCGCCTCTTCCAGCAGGGCGCGTCCCTGCGGTCGCGGGTGCTGTTCCTCACCGGCGGAGCCTCCTCTCCGGAGGTGCAAACCTTCCTGGCCCAGGTGCCCAACCCGCGGGTCAAGAAGCCGTTCCGCATCCAGGATCTGCGGGAGGCCGTGCGCAAAATTTGCGTCTCAGCTTGCGATTGATCTCTTGCCGCCGGTGCGATTTCGCTCGTTTCTTTTTCGTCATATTTGCTAGATCTTGTACAAGATTCATCGAAGGCGGGGGTCTCACGATGAGATTGTCACGAGAAAACGCAAGGCTTGCGCTGGCTTGCCTGGGGCCTGGCGGGGTCCCGGTCGGGGTGGGGCTGGTGGGGCTGTGGGGGGTAGGGGGGGTGCTGGTGTGGCTGGCGGGGGTTCCAGGGTGGGGGGCGCTGCTGTGGGCGGGCCTGGGCTGGCTCGGCGTGGGCGGCGCGCTCGTGGTCGTGGTCGACCGGATGCGCGAGGAGGCCGAGGCGCGGGGGAAGGCGGAGGCCGAGGCGCTGAGGGAGCAGCTGAGGCAGGCGCAGAAGATGGATGCGATCGGGCGCCTCGCCGGGGGGGTGGCGCACGATTTCAACAACCTGCTCACGGTGATCCAGGGCAACGTCGAGCTGCTGCTGGAGGCGCCCGAGCTGGCGCCGGAGCGACGGCGTGAGCTGGAAGAGATCCAGCTGGCCTCCGGGCGAGCAGCAGGGATGACCCAGCAGCTCCTGGTGTTCGGGAGGGCCTCCCACGCGCGCAAGGTCCCGATGGATCTGGGGGCCGCGGTGCGAGAGATGCTCCAGATGCTGGGGCGCCTGGTGGGAGAGCAGGTCACCATCGAGGCCGAGATCGCCGGCTCGATCCCGCTCATCGAGGCGGATCCGTCGATGATCGACCAGATCCTGGTGAACCTGGCGGTCAACGCCCGGGACGCGATGCCGGAGGGGGGGGTGATCTCGGTCCGCGTGTTCCCCGCGCCCTTCCCCGCGTCCGGGGCCTGTCTCAGCGTCTCGGACACCGGCGAAGGCATCTTGCCCGAGCACCTCCAGCGCATCTTCGACCCCTTCTTCACCACCAAGGGCCCCGGCCGCGGCACCGGGCTTGGCCTCGCCACGGTGCACGGCATCGTGCAGCAGCACGACGGGGTCCTCTCCGTCGAGAGCACGCCGGGCAACGGTGCGACCTTCCTGATCCAGTTCCCGGCCACGCTCGCCCGGATCTCGGTGTCCGGCGAGGTCGATCTGCGCGAGGCCCCCAGGGGACATGAGACCCTCCTGCTGGTCGAGGATGACGCGGGCGTCCGGCTGCTGACCCGTACCATCCTGGAGCGCCAGGGGTACCGGGTTCATGCGGTGGGGTCCGGGGTCGAGGCCCTCGAGCTGTGGTCCAGCGTCCGCGAAGAGGTCGCCCTCCTGGTGACCGACCTGATGATGCCCGGGGGGGTCTCGGGGCACGAGCTGGTGCGCAGGTTGCGCCGCGAAAAACCCGACCTCCGTGTGGTCTTCACCAGCGGCTACGACGCCGACCCCACAGCCACCCCGATGCCCCTGGTGCCGGGCAAGAATTTCCTCAGCAAACCTTACTCCAAGGACAGCCTGACCCGGCTTGTTCGACGACGCCTCGACGATCGACGGCACCCCTCCGTTGCCCCCTGAGGCGTGGTTCCCTCCCTCCGGACTTGCAAAGTGTTGTCGCCAAAAATGTACGACTATAGGGCAATTCTATCGCGACAAGCAGCCCCCTTACGTTTGTCTTGGTCGATCTACCTGACGACAGCTCAGGTGTTTCGAATTGACCCATCTGCAAAGGGCCTTTGTGGCCGAATCTTCGCTGGAAGAAGGGGGTTCGCCTCGGGTACAGTCATGTGTGGTGTCCTCTGGTCAGGCCACCACGTGGCGTAGCCTCCTCTTGTGCGGAGTTGTCGATGAAATCTAGCCCTTCTTCCCCGAAGTTGACCCGCCTCGGCCAGCGCGTGCTGGCGCTGGGGCGAGCGCTTCCCAAGGCCTCGCTCTCGCTGCTCGTGGGCGCGTTCTCGCTGGTCAGCAGCGCCGCCGAGGCCGCTCCGGTCACGGTGGTTCCGGCTGATTCGCGCGTGGCTGGCGTGCCCTTCACCAAGCCGGCCGAGGGGCTCTGCTCGCATTTTGCGGCGGCAGCGCAGAGCGGCACGGTGAACAACTCGACGCTGGCGTCGAACCTGGTCAACCAGTCCGGCAGCGGCACCATCCCCGCGCAGGCAGCCCCCACCACGGTCAACAACGGGATCACCAACTTCTTCGGGATCTCGTACCTCCTCGACTACTTCGATGACACCCCGGGCACCAACGGCGGCTTCGGCTACGACTTCCTCTTCCCCTGGTCCCAGTCCAGCGGCGGCGAGATCTGCAAGTCGCACCAGCCGGCGACCCCGGTGGTGCGCGACGCCTTCGCTGTCCGGTACACGGGCCTCATCAACATCCGCACCGCCGGCACCAAGACCTTCGCCATCGGCTCCGATGACGGCTACCAGCTCCGCATCGGCAACGTGACGATCGCCGAGTTCCAGGGCAACCGCTCCCCCGCGATGGACACCCGGCGCGCCACCTTCAGCGAGATCGGTGTCTACCCCTTCGAGCTCGTTTACTGGGAGCAAGGCGGCCTGGCCCTCCTCGAGGTCTCGATGTCCGAGACCGAGGTCGTCTTCAACAGCAACAACCGGAACGCGCCGGTCCCCGTGGGGACCGCTAACTCCAACGATCTCACCAACTCGGGGGTCGGTGGGTTCCCTGCCAGCGTCACCTTCGGGGTCCTCGGCGATTTCAAGGCCGACCAGGCGATCCTCTACCTGCGCGACGAAGACAAGGTCGAGAACCGCTGCGGCCCTGTCATCGGCAAGCCCAGCGATATCTGCACCCTCAACGACATCGCTCGCCTCTGCGGCAACGGCATCATCGACCTGCGCGCCGACGGCACCGCCGAGGCCTGCGACGACGCCAACGACAAGGACAACGACGGCTGCTCCAAGTCCTGCGGCCTCGAAGATGGGTTCCTCTGCGTTGGCACGCCCAGCCAGTGCAGCACCGACATCGACGGCGATGGCCTCACCAACAACCAGGAAAAGGCCCTCGGCACCGACCCCACCAAGAAGGATTCAGATGGCGATGGCCTCGATGACTTTGTCGAGACCGATGGTGGCAAGTCGATCAACACCGACGGCGATGGCCTCATCGACGCCCTCGATGACGATGACGATGGTGACGGCATCCTCACCAAGGACGAGATCGCCCTCGCCAATGGTTCGGGCCTGACTGACGACGTCGACGGCGACGGGAAGAAGAACTGGCTCGATACCGACGCCGATGCCGACGGCCTCGACGATGCCGTCGAAGGCACCGGCGACAGCGACGGGGACAAGAAGCCCAACTTCCTCGACCCCCTCTCCGAGGATACCGATGGCGATGGCCTGACCGACGAGCAGGAAGGCTCGGGCGACACCGACGGCGACGGCAAGCCTGACTTCAACGACGCCGATGACGATGGTGACGGCATCCTCACCAAGGATGAAATCGCCGCTGCCACCGCCGCCAACCTGACCGACGACGTCGACAGCGATGGCAAGAAGAACTGGCTCGACACCGACGCCGATGGGGACGGTCAGCTCGACGAGACCGAGGGCACCGGCGACAGCGACGGGGACAAGAAGCCCAACTTCCTCGACCCGCTCACCGAAGACCAGGACGGCGACGGCCTCACCGACGACCAGGAAGGTGGCGGCGACACCGACGGCGACGGTAAGCCTGATTTCCGCGACGATGACGACGACAACGACGGCATCCTCACCAAGGATGAAATCGCCGCTGCCACCGCCGCCAACCTCGGCGACGACGTCGATTTTGACGGGAAGAAGAACTGGCTCGACAACGATGCCGATGCCGACGGCAAGCTCGATGGCGACGCCACCGAGGGCCTCGGTGATACCGATGGCGACGGCTTCCCCAACTTCCTCGATAGCGATGCCCAGGATACCGACGGCGATACCATCCCCGACGTGATCGAGGGCAACGGTGATACCGACGGCGACGGCAAGCCCGACTTCAACGATGACGATGACGATGGTGACGGCATCCTCACCAAGGACGAGATCACCCTCGCCAACGGTTCAGGTCTTGGCAACGACGTCGATCTCGACGGGAAGAAGAACTGGCTCGACACCGACGCCGATGGCGACGGCCTCGCGGATGGTGACCCCGCCGAAGGGACCGCCGACGGTGACGGCGATGGCATCCCCAACTTCCTCGACAGCAACAAGCAAGATACCGACGGCGACGGCCTGACCGACGAGCAGGAAGGCTCGGGCGACACCGACGGCGACGGCAAGCCCGACTTCAACGACCCGGACGACGACAACGATGGCATCCTCACCAAGGATGAAATCGCCGCCGCCGGCGCCGCCAACCTCGGCGATGACGTTGATGGCGATGGCAAGAAGAACTGGCTCGACAACGACGCCGACGCCGATGGCATCGCGGACGGTGTCGAGGGCACCGGCGACAAGGACGGCGACAAGAAGCCCAACTTCCTCGACCCGCTCACCGAAGACCAGGACGGCGACGGCCTGACCGACGAGCAGGAAGGTGGCGGCGACACCGACGGCGACAAGGTCCCGGATTACAAGGACCCTGATGACGACGGCGATGGCCTCCTTACCAAGGACGAGATCAACGCCGCCAATGTCTCCGGACAGACCAACGACGTTGATTTTGACGGGAAGAAGAACTGGCTCGACACCGACGCGGATGGTGACGGCAAGCTCGATGGCGACGCCACCGAGGGCCTCGGCGATACCGATGGCGATGGCAAGCCCAACTTCCTCGACAACGACAAGCTCGACTTCGACGGTGACACCATCCCCGATGAGATCGAAGGGAACGGCGACACCGATGGCGACGGTCTGCCCGACTTCCAGGATCCGGACGACGATGGCGACGGCATCCCCACCAAGGATGAACTCACCCTCGCCAACGCCGCTGGCCTGACCGACGACGTCGACGGCGATGGCAAGAAGAACTGGCTCGACACCGACGCCGACGCCGACGGCCTCGCGGATGGCGACGTCGCTGAAGGCGTCACCGACAGCGATGGGGACAAGAAGCCCAACTTCCTCGACCCGCTCACCGAAGATCAGGACGGCGACGGCCTCACCGATGACCAGGAAGGCTCGGGCGATACCGATGGCGATGGGAACCCTGATTTCCGCGACAGCGACGACGACAACGACGGCATCCTCACCAAGGATGAAATCGCCCTCGCCAATGGTGCCGGCCTGACCGACGACGTCGACGGCGATGGCAAGAAGAACTGGCTCGACACCGACGCCGACGCCGACGGCCTCGACGATGTGCTGGATGGCACCTTCGACAAGGACGGTGATGGGAAGCCCAACTTCCTCGACGCTGCCACCGAGGATCAGGACGGCGATGGTCTGACGGATGATCAGGAAGGCGGTGGCGACACCGATGGCGACGGCCTCCCGGATTACAAGGACGCCGATGACGACGGCGACGGCATCCTCACCAAGGATGAAATCGCCGCCGCCACTGCCGCCAACCTTGGCGATGACGTCGACAACGATGGCAAGAAGAACTGGCTCGACACCGACGCCGATGGCGACGAGAAGACCGACCAGGACGAGGGCACCGGCGACGTCGACAACGACGGTATCCCCAACTTCCTCGATGCAGATGACAGCACCGGCGTCGGCGGTAACGGCGGTGGCGGTGCGGGCGGCGAGGCCGGCGCAGGCGCAGGCGGTGAGGCCGGCGCAGGTGCAGGCGGTGAGGCCGGCGCAGGCGCAGGTGGCGAGGCCGGCGCAGGCGCAGGCGGCGAGGCCGGTGCGGGCGCGGGTGGCGAGGCCGGCGCAGGCGCAGGCGGCGAGGCTGGCTCCACCGCTGCCGGTGCGGGCGGCGAGGCCGGCAGCGGCGTCGCTGGTTCGGCCACCGCCGGGTCCGGAGGTTCCGGACAGGCTGGTTCCGGCATCGCAGGCACCGGCGGCTCCGGGCTGGCGGGCGTCGGCGGCGCCGGCAACGCGAGCCCGACCACGAACGCGGCGGCGACGGACCTGGAGGGCGGCTGCTCCTGCAGCACCGCTGGCCAGTCCTCGTCGTCCAGCACAGGGGCCCTCGCGGTCCTTGGTGCGCTGGTCGCCGTGCTGCGTCGTCGTCGTCGCTTAGCGCAGGTAAGTGTAGGTCGACGGGTTCAGGGGGGGGGGACTGTCGCGCCTTGACCTTGCGTTCTTTCATGCTGGCGAGGGGGCCAGCAGCGCGATGCCACGTCGCGTGAAGTCTTCCCGGAGCGCCGCCTCCACGGGGTGCTGTTCCACCAGTTGATCCCAGGTCGTCCGCAGGGTCTCGATCTGTGCTTCTTGTGGCTGCAGTCCCAGCTGACGGAGCCGCTCCATCTGGGTCATGGCCCGCAGGAGCGCCCGCTCGGCCGCCTCATGGTTGCCCCGGCTAACCTCGGTACGGCCCAGATTCAGGGCTGCTGTCGCCCGGTCTGTACAGGCCTCGAGAGCCTCATCGCCATCACCTGCATCCAGCGGCGCAAGGAGGGTATCCACTTCCTCGTACAGCGTGGCCGCCAGTTCAAGCTGCCTTGCTCCAGCAAACACGGCTGCCGCGTTCCCGGCCACCTTGGCCTGGGCGGCGACCGGTGCATCTTCTCGCAAAGACAGGGCATTCTTTGCTGCATCGACAGCGGGTTCTGTATCGCCCCGGAGCAGGTGCGCAAACGCAAGGAACGATGTCCGTATCGCGAGCGTAGCGCGAGGCTCTCCGGCCGCCCGACCCACCTGCAATGCCTTCGAGAAGAACCGCAGGGCACGTGGTCCATCCCCGCGGGCAAGATAACAGCTGGCGAGAAGATCCAGGGCGTCCGAGCTGGCCAGGGAGATCTCACCGCTTTCTTCCTCGACGGCAGATACCAGTTCGTGCGCCAGCTCGGGGGCGCCCGGATCCCCGCGAAATTGCAGCGCTTGAACCCTCTTGCGGAGCTCGACTACATCGATAGGCATCGGGCAACGATACCGAGCCACGATCGGATGGTAAAGGACGCGCGTTTTCTACGAAGACCTCGGTCGCGCCCCCTGTCCCCTCACTCCAGCCCCTCGCTTCTCTCGCTGAAGTGGAGCACGCCTTTGCTACTCCCCGTCCTGGCAGGTCCGTTGATTCTGTGGGGAACCTGCCCCCGGGCAGGTTGTCATGGGCACCCATGCGGACAAGATGCCTGGGCTGGCTCGGGGTAGGGTTGATCGCTTGCTCCCCCCCGGGGCCTCCGCGCTCGGTCGAGACCCGGCAAGATGGCCCGGTGAGCCACCAGGAGACCCGCCCTTCGAGCCGCGGGGTCTGGGCCCCTCCGCGCCACAACGGGCCCCCCCTCTCGCTCACCGCCTCGGACGGCACGGGGCTACGCCTGGTCTCCCTCCGGGCCCGGAGCGTTGTCCAGGATCCTCTCGGCTTCACCGAGCTCCACCTGGCCTTCGAGAACCCTCAGCCTCGCACGCTGGAGGGCACCTTCCAGGTCACCTTGCCCCCCGGCGCCAGCGTCAGCCGGCTGGCCATGAAGATCGAGGATCACTGGCAGGAGGGTGAGGTCGTCGAGCGCCAGGAGGCGCGGCGCGTCTACGAGGATTTTCTCCACCAGCGCCAGGACCCGGCGCTCCTCGAGCACGCCGCCGGTAACTCCTTCTCGACCCGTGTTTTCCCCATCCCTGCCCGCGGGATCAAGGAGCTGGTGATCAGCTACACCGAGGAGCGATCCTCGGGTTCTTCCCCCTTCCGGCTGCCGCTCGGGGGGCTACCGAGGGTGGACCGGGCCGAGGCCGAGGTCTTCGATGCCCAGGGTACGCTGCTCGGGGCCTTCCACCAGGAAGGGGCCCAGCCCGACGGGGACTTCACGGTCGAGCTCGGAGCCCGGGAGGCGCGCCCTGGCCTCCGCTCCGCCTCGCAGGCCATCGCCAGGATCAAGGTCGAGCTGCCCCAGCAGGAGGAGGCCCCGGCCCCGACCCTGATCCTGGTGGACACCAGCGCCTCCCGCGCGGTGGGCTTCGAGGCCCAGCTCGCCCTCCTCGAAGGCCTCGTGCGTCGCGCCGTCCAGAAGTATGGAGCTTCCATTCATCTCGGCGTGCTCGCCTTCGACCAGGAGCAGGAGCTGGTGCACGACGGGCCCGCGGGGGAGTTCGGCGCAGCGGCGCTGGGCAGGCTGCGGGAGCGCGGGGCGCTGGGGGCGTCTTCGCTGGGGGCCGCGCTGCGGGAGGCCGGGAGGCTGGCGCGGGGGCGCGGCTGGAAGCGCGTGTGGGTGGTGAGCGACGGCGTGGCGACGGCGGAGGAGGACGACAGCGAGGCGCTGGGGAAGCTGGCGGCGTCCCTGGGCGGGGCGGGGATCGAGCGGATCGACGCCATCGCCGTGGGAGGGATCCGGGAAGATCGGCACCTGAAGAGCCTGGTCCGGGCGGGGCTACCGCGGGCCGGCGCGGTGCTCGACGGCGCCTTGGGGGAGGAGCGGGTGTGGAGCGGCCTGGCGCGGGCGACGCAGCGCCAGCTCCCGGTGCACGTGGAGGGGGCCAGCTGGTGGTCCCCCCGGGTGCTCGAAGGGGCACAGCACGGGGACGAGGTGCTGGTGGCCGCCGAGCTCCAGGCCCCCTCGCACGAGCTCCAGATCTCCGTCGGCCAGCGCTCCTCGCGGGTACCCCTCGATGAGGCGCCAGCGCCCCTCCTGGGTCGCGCCGTCGCCATCCGGAAGATCGACGATCTTTTGACGTCAAAACAATCCAGGGAAACCCGCGAGCAGGTGATCGCGCTGTCGACCCGCCACCGGGTGGTGACCCCCTTCACGGCGCTGCTGACGCTGGAGACCGAGCGGGATTACGAGCGGTTTCACCTGGACCGACGGGCGCTCGCGGACGTGATGACGATCCGTGGGGGGAAGCTCCTGGTGGATGGGCGCCGCGCGGCCCCGGAGGCGCCCTCGCTGCCCCCGGTGGTGGCCGAGGACCTTCCCTCTCCGGTGGCATCCTCGCCCGGCGTCCGGCCTGCCTCGCCGGTCCTGGTGCCGCCGCCTGCGCCCGCGGCCCCCGTGGCCTCCGGGCCCCCCGTCGCTCCGGAGCCGGCGCCGATCGCGGCCACCCGCGACGCGGAGGTGCCCACGGCGCAGACCAGGGACGGGGATCCGCCGGGCGCGGTGGGGAACATGTGGGGGCGAGCGCTGGGCGACCCCGAGAATACGTCTCCCGTGGGGGGCCTGGGGCTCGGCGGCGTGGGGTACAGCGTGGGTGACCTCGGTGGCATCGGCCACGGCGGGGGGAGCTTTGGCGCCTCGTCGTCCGCTGTACGCCAGGCTCTGCCCGCGCGGGTCCGCATGGGGGCAGCGACGGTCCAGGGGCGGATCCCGCCCGAGGTGATCCGCCGCATCGTGCTCCAGAACAGCCCCCGGCTGCGTATCTGCTACGAGCAGGGGCTACGCCAGCAGCCGACGCTCCGGGGGCGCATCGCGGTCCGCTTTGTCATCGGCAAGGATGGCTCCGTCGCCGCGGCGGCGGTCGGCCAGAGCGATCTGCCCCCGGCGGTCTCGGCCTGCGTCGTCAACGTGTTCCGTACCCTTCACTTCCCCCAGGTGGATGGGTTGATCACCGTGGTGTACCCGCTCCAGTTCGGGGACGGTGGGCCGCCCGGGCCCTGGGTCAACGCCGATAATTCCCGGGGGAAGCCGGCGCCGGCGACCCCGTACTCGGGGGAGTTCGCCTCCGTCAAGCTCGCCCTCGCCGAGGACCCCAAGCTGGGCCTCGCCCGGGCCCTGCGCTGGCGCTCCAGGAGCCCCGGCGACGTGCTGGCGCTGCTGGCCCTGGGGGAGGCCCACGAGCGCCTCCACGATACCCGCGCCGCCGCCCGCGCGTACGGCTCGATCATCGACCTGTTCCCCGCCCGCGCCGACCTGCGGCGCCACGCCGCCGCTCGTATGGAAGCTCTGGGCAAGGAGCCCCTGGACCTGGTGATCGATGACCTGCGGAAGGCGCGAGAGCAGCGGCCGGATCACCCGTCGAGCCACCGGATGCTGGCGATGGCGTTGCTGCGAGCGGGTCGCGCGGAGGAGGCCTTCCGGGTGCTGGAGGAGGGGCTCAAGAGGCCGTACCCGCTGGGGCGATTCCAGGGGTACAAGCGGATCCTGGGTGAGGATCTGGGTCTTGCGGCGGCGGTGTGGAAGAGGGCGGAGCCGGGGCGCCAGGAGGAGATCGAGAGGCGGCTGAAGGGGGCCGGGGGCGTCGCCGAGGAGGGCCCCTCGCTACGCTTCGTGCTGACCTGGGAGACCGACGCCAACGACGTGGATTTTCACATCTACGACGGGGAGGGGAACCGGGCGTTTTATGGCCACCGGGCCCTGCGGAGCGGGGGTGAGCTCTACGACGACGTGACCAACGGCTACGGGCCCGAGTGCTTCACGGTGCGCAAGCCGAGGGCAGCTCGCTCGATCTACACGCTGCAGGCGCGGTATTACGCGCGAGGGCCGATGGGGTACGGCATGGGGAAGCTGGAGGTGATCGAGCACGACGGCCAGGGGCAGCTCACGCTGGAGGGGCGCCCTTTTGTCATCCAGGAGGACCGGGCTTACGTGGATCTGGGCTCGGTCAACCGCGGCCTGTGAGCTCGTTGTAGACGGCGAGCAGGCGGGCGGAGGTGTGCTCGATGGCGAAGCGGCGAGCAGCCTGGGCGCGCCCCTCCGAGCCCAGGCGCTCGCGTAGCTCCTGGTCTCCGGCGAGCTGCACCAGGGCGTCGGCGGCCTCCTGGACGCCGCGGTTCGGGACGAGCAGGCCCGATGCTTTGTGCTCAAACAGCTCGCGAGGGCCGCCGCAGTCGCTGGTGACGAGGGGGAGCCGGTGGAGGAGGCCCTCGAGGCAGACCATGGAGAAGGACTCGGACTCGGAGAGGTTGAGGAGGATATCGGCGCTGCGGTAGGCGTCGCCGGGGTCGGAGGCGAAGGGGGAGAAGTCGACGACGTGGTCGAGGCCGAGGTCACGAACGCGGCCCTGGAGCTGGGCACGAAAGGCCTGGTTCCTGGGGAGGCCGAGGTCACCACCGACGAAGGAGAGGCGGAGCTGGGGGGCCCGGGCGTGGGCCAGGCGGAAGGCCTCCAGGGCGAGATCCTGGCCCTTGCCGGCGATGAAGTTGGAGAGCACGAGGACGCGGAGAGGCTGGCCCTGGGGGGCCGCGGGGCCGCGGGGGTGGGCAGGGACGGGGGCGCCATCGTGGAGCACCTGGGAGGCCCAGGGGATGGCGCGCTGGACCGCCCGGGACACGCAGAGCACCCGGTCCGCGGCGGCGCAGGCGGCGCCTACCAGCGGCTTCCATACAGGGCGGAGGTACGCGTCCGGCATGAGGCGCACGTGGTAGACCAGCGGGAGGGCGCGGAGGAGGGGGCGGGCGGCGACGCCGAGGAGGTTGTAAAAGTCGTTGATGTGGATCACATCCAGGCGATGGCGCCGGGCCCACCGGGCCAGGTGCAAGGCCTGGACAGCGAGGGAAGGGGGGAAGGCGAGCGCCGCGCGGAGCTGGCGCCGGGGCAAGGGGACCTGGATGGGCTCCCACCGCTGGACCCTGGAGGCGAGGGCCGGGTTCGGGGGGGATGTCCAGAAGAACTCGACCTGACCCCGGAGGGCGTCCGCGGTGTTCAGCGCGGACACGACGCTCCCCGTGATGGCGCCGGCGGCCTCCACGAGGCCCACGCGAAGGGGTCGTGGGGTCATGCGGTCAGGCGGTGAGCTGATCGACGGACCAGAGACCCATGTACTTGTCGGCGTACTCGCCCCGGTTATCGCCGCAGCGCTCGTGGATCAGCAGCAGGGGGTCTGGCAGCGAGAAGGGGGCAGCTTGCAGGTTGATGGGGCGCCAGGCGCCGGTCACGATGTCGCGGTTCTCGTGGCGGACGAAGGTGGTCGCCAGCACGTACCTGACCTTGCTCCGGCCGATGTTCCGGAGGGCCGCCCGGATGTTGTCGTACGAGAGGTGCACGAGGCAGTCGCGGCACAGCAAGAGGTCCGCGTCCGGGAGCGGGTCCTCGATGAGGTTGAGGCGCTGGAAGCGCACGCGATCGCCGCCGAAGCGCTCCTGGTTGCGGGCGATCAGGTCGTCGACGATATCGCCGCCGATGTACTGCTCGAGGGCGCTGCGGTCGGTATGCTGCATCCAGTGAAAGTCGCCGCAAGGCGCGTCGAGCAGCGTGCGGATCTGGTACGCAGAGAACAGGAACGGCAGCGCCTGCCGGAGCGCCGCGGTCTGCTCGAGGGAGGAGCCGGGGCCCGAGACCGACTCGTCGCTGCGCCAGTGGTTTTCTTTGTAGATGTGGGTGAACACCTGGGAGACCGGCAGCCCCCGGAGCTTCCGGTCATGCTCGACGTAGTCGATCGCGCGGCGGTACACGCGCACGAGACCAGGGAATGTCTTGCGGATGGCGGTCTTGGCGTCCATGCGACGGTGGAGCCTAGACGATGCCCCCACGCCGGTCCATCACCCCCGCAGGATTCCCGGGGCGCCCCGGTCCCGCTTGCTGGTACCAGGTCGCTCGGATATAGACCGCGCCCACACCTCATCATGTGTGGCATCGCTGGTCTCTCTCTTCCTACCGGTTCCGTGGCCCCAGCGACGCTCGAATGTATGGCGCAGGCCCTGGAGCACCGGGGCCCTGATCAGCAAAAATACCTGGTGCTGGGCCCGCAAGGGCTCGTGCACACGAGGCTCAAGATCGTTGACCTCAGCGACCTCGCCGCACAGCCCATGCACGAGGCGGGCGTCTATCTTGTCTTCAATGGGGAGATCTACAACCACGAGGATCTCCGGAAAGATCTCCTCGCTCGAGGTCACACCTTCCGGTCCTCCTCGGACACCGAGGTGCTGCTCCGGGGGTACCTTGAATATGGCGAGGAGGTGGTGCATCGGATCGAGGGCATGTTCGCCTTCGCGATCCTCGATCAACGGAAGCAGCAGTGGCTGCTGGTCAGGGACCGTACCGGCGAAAAGCCGCTCTTCTTCGCCGAGATGCCCGACGGTGTCTTCGCCTTTGCCTCCGAGATCAAGGCGTTGCTGGCGGCTCGTATCGGCATCGATCGAGACCTGTCGTTCCTCGCAGATTTCCTTTGGCTGGGCGCGGTCCAGGCGCCCCACACCCTCTACCAGCACGTGCGTACCCTCGAGCCTGGCTGCCTGCTGGTCCGCCGGCAAGGGGGGGCGATCCACCATCGACGCTACTGGAAACTACGATTCGACGAGCGTCCTCGCTCCTTCCACGAGTCCGCCGAGGAGCTCAGGAAGACCGCCCGGGAAAGCGTGCGCCTGCGGCTGAGGGCCGATGTGCCGGTGGGCGCCTTCCTGTCGGGGGGGCTCGACTCGGCGGCCGTGGTGGGCCTCGCCACGCGGGATCTCAATCGCACCATCCATACCTACTCGATCGGCTTTGATGGCTCCCCCGAGACCGATGAGTCGGCGGACGCGATGGCGAGCGCCCGTCACCTGGGGGCGATTCATCACCCCATCACCATCTCCCCGGAAGAGGCCCCGTCGCCGGAGGACCTGATCCGGTGCCACGACGGGCCTTTCTCTGATTTCTCCTCCATACCCGCCTGGCTGGTGTCCCGCCATGCTCGCCGCGACGTCACGGTGGCGCTCACCGGGGACGGCGGGGACGAGCTCTTCGCGGGTTACCCTCGCTTCTCGTCTGCTCTCTCGCTGGAGCGCCTGACACGGCCCTTCTCCCCCCTCGCTCGCCTCGGTCGGTTCCTGCCTCGCGGCCCTCTCCGCCGTCGGCTCAAGCGCGTGGGGTCAAGCCTCGCCAGCCGGGCGGTCCACTCCCTCTCCATCTTCTCCCTCGACCTCCTCGAGAGCATCGCCCCTGGCCTCGATCACCAGGGGGCCTCGCGCCGCGCCCTGGCCAGGTTTCCCGCCCAGGGGGCCCCGCTCGCCCGCCTGCTGGAGCACAACTTCGACGTCTACCTCCCGGATGTCCTCTGCCCCAAGGTCGACCGCGCATCCATGGCGGTCGCCCTCGAGTGCCGCGCCCCTCTTCTCGCGGAGCCCATCCTCGCCCTCGCTTCCGGGCTCCCCCCGGCCCACGTGCTCCGCGTCCACGAGGGGCTCCCGGGGGCCCTCCGCTCCCTCCGCGTCGTCGCCTCGGGCCTCTCCTGGCCTCCCGGCAAGCTCCTCTTGCGTCACGCGTTTCGTGACCTCTTCCTGCCCGAGCTCCTTCTCCGACCCAAGCGCGGCTTCGGCATCCCGATCACTTCCTGGCTCCAGCGCGAGCCCTTTGCCTGTGCGGCAGGGGTTGTGAGAGACCCATCTTCTCGCATCTTCCAATTCCTCGATTTCTCCAGGTTTCAGGCCCTCCTTTCCGTCTCATCGACCTGGCAAAAGACCATCTGGAGCTGGACCTTGTTGCAGGTGGAGATCTGGCTCCGCACCGGGCTCCAGGAGCTGGCCAGCCCGCTGCCGTCGCGCCTCCGGGGGGCCCGATGAATGTGCTGGCGGTGGCGCTCTGTGCGCCCCCCAAGAACAGCCCGGAGTCAATCCAGGTCGGGCGCTACCTCGCCGCGCTCTCGGGGCAAGGGGCAGAGGTGACGCTCCTCACCACCACCGGAGAGCGCGCCTCCTGGTCTCCGGACGACTCCTCCTTGCAGGCGTACCTGACCCCGCTTCACCGTGTCCGCGCGGTCCCGATCCCCGAAAAACGCTGGTTCTCCGCGCTCGGGCGCCGTCTGGCCCCACCCCTGCTGGATCTCCCTGACGACGATGCCCTGCTGTTGCTCCGGTTCCCCTGGTTGCTCCGGGGGCTCCCCCGCCCGGACGTGGTGTACTCCCGCTCTCTACCCCACACCTCCACCCTGCTCGGGGGTCTGATCGCATCTCATTTCCGGGTCCCCTGGGTGATGCACCTGAGCGATCCCTGGGTCGGCAACCCCTTCCACCAGCACCCTTTCCCCGGGCTACACCGGCGCCTCGAGGCCGCCTGCCTGGAGCGAGCGTCGCTTATCTCCTTCACCTGCGAGGAGGCCCTGGACCACTACGCCAGGCGGTACCCGCGGCTTGCCATGAAGTTCATGGTCTCGCCCAACGTGTACGACGAGCAGCCCCCCGCGCCCGCCCCCCCTGCGCTTCCCATCCGGATTGTCCATACAGGTCGTTTCTACGGAGCAAGGCGCCCTGACGGCCTGCTGCGCGCGCTCGCCGGCATGCGGGACGAGGCCCTCGCAGGCGGGCTGGTGGTCGAGTTCGCGGGCAACGCGCCGCCGGAGGTCCACGCGAGGATGCGGGAGCTGGGGCCGCTGGTGGTGGATCGGGGGCCCGTCTCGTACGAGGAGGCCCGGGAGATGCAGCGGCGTGCAAGCGTGCTGCTGGCCATCGACGCACCGGCGGAGGACGACCGGTTTCTGCTGTTCTTCCCCTCCAAGATGCTCGACTACATGGCGTCGGGGGCGCTGCTGCTCTCGCTCACCCCGGCCGGGTCTCCCACGGAGCGTGTCACGCGGGAGGCCGGGGGGCTCTCCTGCGAGCCGGGGGATGAAGCTGCCATCCAGCGACTCCTCCGGGAGGTCCTCCGGCGAGGCGCCGCGGGGCTGCTGAGCGCCCCCCGTTGCCCACCGCCGCTCCGGTACTCCGCGGCGCATGCCGCGAGCGAGCTGCTGGTGCAGATGGGCAGGCTGGTGCCAGGAGGGGCCTGTTGAAACAGGGGCGCCCACCGGCGGAGGAGCCGACCACGAACCGGCGTGTGCTCCAGGACGTGGCCCTTAACCTCGCGTCCTACGCGGCCTCTCTGTTCGCGATGCTGCTGTACTCACCCTACCTGGTGTCCCGGCTGGGGGTCGCGGCGTACGGGTTTGTACCGATGACGATCAACGCGGTCCAGTACCTCGGGGTGCTGACCGGCAGCCTGCAGCTCTCGGCGGGCCGCAGCCTGTCGGCGGCGCTCCAGGACGAAGACGAGGCGAGGCCCTCGGCGGTGGTGAGCACCGCGCTGTGGTCGATCCTCGGGGTCCTCACGCTGCTCTCGCCCGCGCTGCTGCTGCTGGCGTGGCGGGCGGATCGCCTCCTGCAGACCCCGGAGGGCCTCGAGGTCGACGTGCGGTGGCTGGCCATCGGGGCCCTGTCGATGTTCACCATGACCTCGCTGGCAGGCGTGCTGGAGCTGGTGGCGTACGTGCGTGGCCGCTTCGACCTGCGCTCCGCGATGGTGGTGGCCTCCACCGTCGTGCGCGTGGGGGTCCCGGTCGCGCTGATCAGCGCCCTGGGGCCGCGGCTGCGCTACGTCGGCGCGGGGCTCGTGGCGGGAGCTCTCGTTCACCTGCTGGGCGCCGCTCTCAGCGCGCGCAGGTTGCTGCCTTCGCTCCGGGTCTCCCCGCGCCTCGCCTCGGCGGCGTTGCTCCGGGAGCTGGCGTCGGTCGGCGGGTGGACCATCGCCAACCAGCTCGGCGTGCTGCTCTTTCTCAACGCAGACCTGCTGGTGGTCAACCGGGTGCTCGGGTCCAAAGCCTCCGGCGACTACGCGCTGGTGCTGGTCTGGAGCACGCTGCTCATCGCGATCGGCTCCGCCGTGGCCAACGCCTTCGGCCCGCGGATCCTGACCACCGTCACCGGCGGTCGCCGCGAGGAGGCCGCCGTCATCGCCCGGGACGGCGTGCGCCTCGTCTCCCTGCTGATGGCCCTGCCGGTGGGGCTGATCGCCGGCTTCGCTGGCCCCCTGCTGCGGGCCTGGCAAGGCCCTGGCTTCGAGCACCTCGCCCCGGTGCTCACGCTGGTCGTGCTTCTCCTCGGGCTCAGTATAGGCTACCAGCCTCTCGCCAGCGTCTTCCTCGCCTTGCAGGCTCTCCGGCTCCCCAGCCTGGTCCAGCTTGTCTCCGGGACCTTCAGCGTATCATGTGGCTTCCTGCTCGCTCGCCATACCCAGCTCGGTCTCTGGGGCCCCGCCCTCGCAAGCGGCCTCACCCTCGCCCTTCGTAGCTGCCTCTTCACGCCCCTCCACGCGGCCTCGTTGCTCGGCCTGCCGAGACGCACCTTTCTTCAACAGGTGGTCCTCGCGGCCCTCGCGACCCTGGGGGTGACAGGGCTGGGGCGCCTGGTGTCGAGCCTGCTCTCCCCGCAAGGGTGGTTCCAGCTCGGAGCCGCCGCCTCCCTGGTGGCGGCTCCCTACCTGATCGTCGCCTGGTTTCTCCTGCTATCTACCGGGCAGCGCGCGGCCCTGGCGCAGCGCCTTCGTCGTCGTTCCTGATGTTTCCCTGGTGGTGTTCATGAACCCTGTCTCATCCCTCCAGCGCGTTGCTTCTCTTCTCAAGAACCAGTGGCCGCGGATCGTGCGAGCGATCGCCCGTCGCTCCGACAAGGAACGATGGGCAGAGCGGTCCAACCTCCATGAATCCTGGGATGAACGCACCAGGCTCATCGCCAGCCGGATCGAACCCGATTCCCGGGTCCTGGAGTTCGGGGCGGGCCGCCTCGTCCTGGAGGCCATGCTGCCCCCCGGCTGCCGCTACACCCCGTCCGACATCGTTGCCCGGGATGAACGCACCGTGGTCTGCGACCTGAACCGGTACCCCCTCCCGGACCTGGGACGCCACGACGTGATCGTCTTCAGCGGGGTCCTCGAGTACGTCTCCGACCTGCCTCGCTTGCTCCGCGAGCTGTCCCCCCTCGCGCCACGGATCCTGGCCTCTTACGCCGTCTACAAACGCCCTGCCGCCGCCGAGCTCCTGCTCCGCAGGTCTCACGGGTTCATGACCGACTACAACGAGGAAGAGCTCCTCGCCGTGTTTCGCCAGGCCGGGTACCACCCCTCCGAGTCCTTCGACTGGCAGGCGCAACGCATCTTCGACCTGCGACGAGGGTGAGCCTTGGAACCTCGACCTCCTCGTCCCCTGCGCGTCGTCGTCGTCGCCATCAACGCGCCACCCAAGAACACCGCCGAGAGCATGCAGGTCGGCAAGGTGCTCAAGTACCTCGCCCGGTCCTGCTCCGTGGAGCTGCTCACCACCCGCTACTTCGGCGGCTGGAAGCCCCTCGACCCGAGCCTCCTCGATTACCTCACCGGGACCCGACGGGTGCTCGACTTCCCCGTCCCCGAGCTCCGCTGGGTCGCTGCCGCTCTCCAGCGCCTCCCCCCTCGCTTCACCCTCGGCGCCGAGCCTGACCTCTCGTTCCTCTCCCGCTTCCCCCTGGTCCTCCATCATATGGAGGTTCCTGATATTCTTTACTCCAGGGCGATGCCCCACAGCTCGTCGCTGATGGCGCTGATGCTGGCCCGCTGGTGGCGAATACCCTGGGTGATGCACCTGAGCGACCCCTGGGTCGGGAACGCCATGGAACCGCAGGCGAACACCCGCTTCAACGCCCGCATGGAGCGCCTGTGCATCGAGGCCGCGGCGCGGGTGACGGTGACGTCCCCGATGGCGCTGGCGCTGTACCTCGACCGGTACCCCGCCCACGCCTGGAAGTTCTCGCTCTTCCCCAACGTCTTCGATGACGACGATGTCTGGAACGAGCCGCCGCCCGCGGAGGGGCCCGTGGTGGTGGCTCACACCGGTCGTCTCTACGGGTCCCGGGGCCCGGAGCCCCTGCTGCGCGCCATCGAGGTGCTGCGGCGCGAGTCCCCCGGTACGCTGGACCGGCTGCGCTTCCTCTTCGCAGGTTTCCTCGACGATGCCTGCGCCGCCCAGCTCCGGGGGTCAGACGCCCGGATCGAGAACCTGGGGCCGGTGTCGATGGTCGAGGCCCGCAACCTGCAGCGGAGCGCCCACGCCCTGCTGCTGCTCGACCCTCAGCCCGTGGAGGGGCCTCCGCCGGTGGTGCTGCCCTCCAAGATCCTTGATTACCTGGCCGCCCGGCGCCCCATCGTGGCGGTCACCGCCGAGGGGACGGCCAGCCACGACATCGCGCTGCGGGCGGGCGGGGCGCGCTTTGCTCACGAGGACGCCCAGGGGCTGGCGCGTCACCTGCGGGGGCTGGTCGAGCGCCGCGACGCCGGGGTCACCGCGTTCCCCGAGCCCCTCGCGGACTACGCTGCCTCGGTGAACGTGGAGCGGCTTGTCCGCATCTTCCAGGAGCTGTGAACCATGCTGTCCATGGAGAAAGGCCAGGCCGCGTGAAGACCTACGCCATCGTGCTCGGTACGAGGCCCGAAGCGGTGAAATTGTTGCCCGTGCTCGCCGCCCTGCGGGCCTCCGGCCGCCTCGGGGCCGAGCTGGTCTCGACCGGTCAGCACCGCGAGATGCTCGATCAGGTGCTCGAGCTGTACGACGTCCGGCCCGACGTCTCCCTCGACCTGATGACGCAGAACCAGTCCCTCGCGGGCCTCACCGCCGCCGCCCTCTCGGGCCTCGACGCGCTCCTCGCCACCGGTCGCTACGATGGGCTCGTCGTGCAGGGCGACACGACCACCTGCTTCGCCGCGTCCCTCGCGGCCTTTTACCGCAAGGTCCCGCTGTTCCACGTCGAGGCTGGCCTCCGCACCGGCGACCTTCTGCGGCCGTTCCCCGAGGAGTTCAACCGCCGCGCCACCAGCATCCTGGCCCGCCTCCACTTCGCCCCCACCGAGACCGCCCGCCGCGCCCTCGAGGCCGAAGGCATCCGCGAGGGCGTCCATGTGGTCGGCAACACCGTCATCGATAGCCTCTTCTTCGTGCGCGACCGGGTCCAGCGCTCCCTCGCCCTCCACGAAGAGCGCTTCGCCCCCTTCCTGCGCCCAGGGCAGCCTGCGGTCCTCATCACCGGGCACCGGCGCGAGAGCTTTGGCCAGGGCTTCGAGGACATCTGCTCCGCCATCGAACGCCTCGCCGCTCGCTTCCACGATCACGCCTTCCTCTACCCCGTCCACCTCAACCCCAACGTGCACCAGGTCGTCTCCCGCAGGCTCGGCGGCCTGCCCAACGTGCACCTGCTCCCTCCCGTCCCCTACGACCAGCTCGTCTTCCTGCTCCTTCGCTCTCGCCTGGTCCTCACCGACTCCGGCGGTATCCAGGAAGAAGCCCCCAGCCTGGGCAAGCCCGTCCTTGTCCTCCGCGATACCACCGAGCGACCCGAGGGCGTCGAGGCCGGCTGCTGTGTCCTCGTCGGCACCCACCCTGATCGCATCGTCGAGACCTTCTCCCGCATCGCCACCGACTCCTCCCTCTATGACCGCATGAGCCAGGCCCAGAACCCCTACGGCGACGGCCATGCCGCCGAGTACATCCGCGACCTGCTCGAGAAGGATGCGGACCGATGACCCCACCCCGGCGCATCCTCCTCCAGGGCTACTACGGGTACGCCAACCTCGGCGATGACCTGCTCGTCCTCGTCGCCTTTCGCATGCTCCGCCTCGCCTTCCCCGGCGCTCGCATCCTGGTCCGTTGCCACTCCCCCCGGGGCTCTTACCTCCGCCCCTTCCTCGGCGGCTCCGTCTCCCTCGTCTCCTCCCTCGAACCCATCGATTACGACCTCATCGTCGCCGGTGGAGGTGGGGTGTTTTTTGACTTTGGCGCGGGCTCCTCCGCGCGTGGTTGGCTCAACAAGGGCGCGCGCCTGGTGCCGGCTCCCTGGCTGGCGGCGGCGCGCCAGGGCTACCGCCGGCTCAAGGGCAACCGCGGCGCGGACGCCCCGCTGCGCGTGGGCATCGGGATCGGGGTCGGGTCCTTCACCCCGACCTCCCCCAAATTCCTCCTCGCCAAGGCCTCCCTGGGCGAGACCTCCTTGCTGGTGGTGCGCGACGAGGAGAGCCGCCAGAACGCTCTCCAGATCGCCCCGACGCTGGCGGTGCGGCGCGGCGCGGACCTGGTGTTTGCGAGGCGTTTCTGGTGCCCGGAGCCCGTGGCGCGGCCGACCAACGGGGCCCCCCGGCTCACCCTGGTGCTCAGGGACTGGCCCCACGATCGCGGGGCGCACCTCCCCTCGGTGGTCCGCGCGGTGCGCCGCCTTCAAGAGCGCGGCGTCGGGGTCGAGCTGGCGCTCTTCGACCCGGAGGACGAACCCGCCATCGCCCCCCTGTTCCCCGGGGTCCCCCTGCGCGTCTGGCGCCCCGCCGAGCCCGGCGCCCTCGACGCCATGCTGCACCACCTGGCCACGAGCGACCTCGTGGTCTCCACCCGGGCCCACGGCGCCATCGCGGCCGGGTGCCTCCGGGTCCCCTCGATCTGCATCGCCATCGAACCCAAGCTGCGGATCGTGGCAGGGATGTTCCCCCGCTCCGGGCTCTCCCTGGCCCCGGGGGAAGACCTGGAAGAGAACCTCGTCGCCGAGGTGCTGGACCGCCTGGCTCGCCGGGACCTCCTCCGCCCCCTCGTCGACCAGGACGTCGAGGACCAGGAGCGCACCGCCCTCGCCACGATCCCGCTGCTACAAGAGCTCGTCGGATGCCCCGCCGTCGCGTCCTGATGCTCACCACGGACACGGGGTTTGGCGGCGCAGAGCGCTCCTTCTCCAACGTGTGCGCCGCCCTCTCCCGGCAACATCAGGTCGAGGCCTGCATCTTCTCCTCGTGGGAGCCCGGCCACTTCCCCATCCCGGTCCCGCTTCGCGAGCTGCGCATCCCCCGGGGTCAGACCCCGCTGGACCGCATGGCCCGCCTCGCCGAGCGGATCCGCCGCGTCCGCGCCCTCAAGCGCTCGTTCCGCGCCGACGTGTGCATCAGCTTCCTCGAAGGCGCCGACTACGTGAACGTGCTCTCCCGGAGCACCGAGCGCGTCATCCTCAGCATCCGGGGCTCCAAGCGCTTTGATGAATTCATCCAGGGGGGCCTCAACGAGCTGCGCCACCAGATCCTCCTGCCCCTCGTGCTCCGCAGCGCCGACGCCATCGTTGCCCTCTCTCACGGGGTCCGCTCCGAGCTCCTCTCCCACTACCGCCTCCCCCCCTCCTTTCCCGTCCGCGTCATCCACAATTTCTTCGACATCGACCGGATCCGCTCCCTCAGCCTGGAGCCCCTCGACCCACCCCTGGAGGCGTTCTTCCACCAGCGCGAGGTCCTCGTCTCCCACGGGCGCCTCAGCCGCGAGAAGGGCCTCCACCACCTGATCGAGCTGCTCCCCTCGCTCCAGCGCCAGCGCCCCCGCGCCGCCCTCCTCCTCGCCGGCGACGGCCCCGCCCGCCACGACCTCCTCGCCCTCGCCGCCTCCCGCGGGCTCCGCGCTCGCTGGCTCCCCGATGCTCCCCTCGATGCCCCCGCCGACGTCGATGTCCTCCTCGTTGGCCACCAGGAGAACCCCTACCGCTACCTGCCCCGCAGCCGCCTCTTCCTCCTCGCCTCCAGCGCCGAGGGCTTTGGCAACTCCATCCTCGAAGCCATGATCGCCGGAACCCCCGTCGTCAGCGTCGATTGCCTCTACGGACCCAGAGAAATCCTGGCTCCGGGTACAAGTAGACCCCCTCGGCTCTCTGGCCCGGAGGAGGCCGCCCATGGCTTCCTGATGCCCACCTTTCAGCAGGCAGAATCCGAGGAGATTTCCCGGGCATGGGCCCAGAAACTGGGGGCGCTGCTGGGGGCCCCGGAGGAGCGGGCAGCGATGGCCGAGCGAGGGCGACAGCGGGCCCAGGACTTCCGGGAGGAAGCGATCGCCCGGCGGTGGTGCGAGCTGGTGGACGAGGCGGCGACGCAGCCTCGGCGAGGGTGAACCCTGGTGGCCCCGGGAGGGCTCTCACGATCCATGAGCGCACCGAGCACCCCCGCCGAGAGCCCACCCTCCACCCCCGATCAGGAGGCCAACGAGCTGCTGCTCGGCGGCCTCGGCGTGCTGGCGATCGGCGCCATCGGGGCCATCGCTGGCGGGGCGGCCTGCCCCCTCTGCGTGGTGGCGACGCCGGCCCTGCTGGGGGCCGGCGCGTACAAGAAATGGAAGGCCCGCAAGGCGCAGGCCACGGAGGACGACCGATGACCCACGGCAGGTAAACCATCACCGCCGTGAACGGCGGTGCTTTTGGCAACCGCGTTCGACTTCGGTGTCCGAGACCTCGCGGTCTTCGGTTTCTGCTTCGCAGGCCGCC